>CAYTAF010000001.1:0-20897 GCA_964435865.1 uncultured Candidatus Saccharibacteria bacterium
CCCATTGATTAAGTAGAAATTCTTCGCCATACATTTTTCGTACCGCAAAAGTAAATAAAACAGCAGGCAGTGCTTCACGCGCCTTTTTGTAGTTGGATCCATGTAAAACTTCCTTGGCACCTACTTCTTTTATAAGAGGTAGGAGATCATTTTTTAAAATATTATTTGGATGCTTAAAATGATTTGGATGTTCGTAAAAAAGGTATTGCATGCTGATACTTTATAAATACTAAGTTTATCCTATCTAAAATTGGGGTTTGGCGCAAGCGGGAGCCGGTTATAATAAAAATACGGCTCACCCCGAGGTGAGCCGTATTTAGGGGTTCGGCTCAACGGGTTGAGCCGAAGGTGAGCCGTATCTTGATATATATTCGGTTGTAAAAAAGGAAAGGCCCGGACATTTTCTGCCCGGGCCGGCGATGTTTCTGCGCTCGATGGCTATAGCAAGCACTGGGGCCAGTTGAGTAGGATGGTTTAGGCCGAGGTGGCGGTTTGCCGAACCCGTCTAACGGGACTTCTTCCTTTGCTTCTTGGCGTGTTTCCAGCCCTTCTTGTAAGAGTCGTACTTCCCCTTGTCGTCTCGCGGGGGCTTGTGGCTGGAGTCAGTCAACTCGTTGACGGGATTAGGGTCGGATTGACCGTCGCACTTTTTGTAGTCCTCCTGGCCGGCGTTGTGGGCGTCTTGTTTGTCGCGGATGGGTTTATCGCGCGGCATTCTTTTTACCTCCTTTCTTGGCCGTTTGTGCGTTTATAGCCATAAGCGCAGAATTTGAAGGAGCTCACGTTGATTGTGAAAATTATACCTAAAAAAGCATTTATGTCAATAGTATTGGTGTAGTGGTAACGGATAACTATAATTTCTTGAAATGAAAAAGGCCGGTTCCTGTGCGGGAATCCGGCCCGAGCATTATTGTCGTATGGAAGTTGTGACTCGGGAGCGCCAGGCAGATGCCCAGCGCTCCCCTGGAAGCGGCCGAACGCGCGGGTGGCTTAGTGGACCCATTCCGGAATTTTGACCTCCAGGAAATGCTCTGCCCGCTGGCGGGCGTGCACTTCGTGAGGCCGTTCCCGGTAGGGTGGATCATAATCGAATTCTTTATCCATAAGGTCCCACCAGAAGTGGTCCAGCTCATGGATAAAAACTCGCATTACATCCTTCCAAAACCACCCGCCTGCCGTGCGGAAGCACCGGAGGAAAATTTTAATGTGGCGGGTGTGTATTTTGTAACGGCCATTTACACACCCGCTATTTTCCCCTGGAGGAGGACTTTCCATAGAAAACTCTACGAGAAGTTTTCTATGGAGTTCAGTGTCCGCCAGAACTCTATCTGTTAAGAATAGAAGGTCCCGACGTGGCACAAGATCCTCGCATCCCGCGAACTTCACTTGCCTCAAAAGAGTGGCCTCTCTTTTGGGCAGAAGCTGTGGCAGGTGAGCATCGAATTGGGCACCTGGACACTCGTAATGCTCCTGGGCGTTTGCCGTCCATCCACCAGAGGTAAGTGGATCTGGCAAAAGCTCAGGATGCGTCGTTACGAGCCCAATTAATATGCCCAAGAACAGATGCGCCAGGTAGTTCCATACTATATCGATGGTCGGCCTTCGGCCAGGCACTTTTATCTCCCACAGGAGCCTGGAGAGCCATATGCCGAGACCAGCTACCAACACGATAAGCAAGAACCACCTGTAGATTTCGATAAGCAGGAGCAAAACTGCTCCCTCCTTTCATAGTGGATTTGTGGTGCCTACATTTGACACCTTTTCTCCTAGTCAAATTGTCGTGTGCGTCACGACAAACGCCACTATGAAAGGTATAAAAAGCGTTCGGCCTTTTGTAATGAACAACTTTATAATTTATATAACACTTATATAAATATTTGTCAAGGAAAACGTCAATTACAATGGTCTTTTTACAGGTAAGTGCGATTTTATATATTCTTATAATGGTTTGACATACACCCTAAATATATTAGTATATATTCAGTACCTTAACTCAGTCTACCTCGATGAAAAAGGGGGTTGTCTATGGCTATTAGCGGTGCCACGGGCTCTAACAGCCCGCCGTACCAAGAAAAATCCAGGAAGCTGGAAGAAGTGCTAGAGAAGCTTCCCACTGTCGGCAAGATCTGCAAGGACGGCTACCGTCCGGAAGGGGGAGAAGAGCACAAAATAGTGCTTAACCCTTTGGACGGGCTTGGCGTTTCGTTGCGTTTTTATAACGGCCAACAAGGGTGTTATAGGTGGCGCCTGTGGCCGTTTAATCGCATCTCGCGCTTATGGCTTCTCAACGAGATCCAAAAGCGCGTTAGTCAAATCGGTAACATGCCGGAAATAGTCTGTCACGGCTTTTACGAGCTCGAGGGCAGCACTATTGCCGGGGAAAGCCAAGAAAACACAAAGGAGGTATCCGTGGACCAAAACGCAGCAGCGCCAGCAGTTGTGGCTAAGCTAAGCGATCGCGCCCAAAAGGCCTACCATGCCGTTTGGGAAGCGGTAGTAGCCGAAAAAGACGGGGCGCAACTGGCAGACGACTATACCGGTAGAGTGAAAAACCTCAAGCAGGTCATTGTGGCACATACTGACCTGGCAGAGACTGAGGCGGAAAAAGCACGCGATATACTGAAAAGTCATGGGTTGGTGGAGAAAGAAGAGAACTCTCCTCGTCATGGTCCCCATGTCGTATGGTATATCCGACTTGCTGATCCGCCGGAGGCAGGCCAAGAGCAAAAGCAGGAGGAAGTAGCCACTCAAAATGGCCACTCGTCATCCCACGATCTGCCTCAGCGCGTTGAGCGCTTAGAGGAATTCGTTACGGGTTTAGCGAATGGTCCCGGCGAAACCACCCCTGCTTCTTTGCCAGAACTCGGTCAGCTTTCTGTGGGGCTCGTTGAGCGTAAAGTCAAGGAACTTGAAGCGCTCATCTGTGATGTGGAGGATCGCTTTGGCGATCTTCTCACCACTGAGCAAAAAGAGCTCTTAGATCGCTACCGAGAATGCCTTTTTCAGTCGAGGGCAACCTCGTAAAGCGAGGTAGCAGTCAACAGCCTAGAGCAATAATACTCTAGGCTGTTTTCTTTTTAATGCTTTGAATATAAAAGAAGAAGGGGCAAGCCAGATGACTTGCCCCCGGGATAGTTTCATCCCTGAGAATTATGACCAGTCGGTATATAGGTGTTTCTTTGAAAGGGGTCGTCTAAAAGTCTTACGCTCCGTTGTTACTTTGCTGAGCTTCCGACAGGACCTTCTCAGTCTTGAAGGTTAGTAACAGTCAACAGGTACCTTAACTACTCTACCCTTTAGAGGCTATTCACGATTTAGCTTAACTACCGACTGGCCAAAGAACTTAATTTTATTTTACATTGTTGGTTGTTTTCGTCAATGATAATTTTTTGCAAATTGCTTGAAATAAAAATACGGCTCACCCGGGGTGAGCCGTATTTAGGGGTTCGGCTCAACGGGTTGAGCCGAAGGTGAGTTGTATTTGACTCTCGTTTCACTGCAGTGAGCCATTGAGTGTTAGGTAGGTTGACAGGCCTCTGCAGTATGTTATACTTATAATATCTACAAGAAAAGGCACTTCCTTGGGTTCCGTCCCTTGGCGGTGCCTTTTCATTTGTATTCAAGTTTCTTTCTTAGATTATCCATAAAAACTATTTTCTCTTTGGCTTCCTTTTTTAGTAGAGTAGAGCAAGTTTTAATATACGGGCTCATAACAAATAGTAATTTATCGTTTTGGTAGAGGTGCTTTACTAGTGAGTAGAAGTCCCCGTCACTTGTAACGATCAGAGCTTGATCATAATTTGAAAAGTCAAACATTGCCTGTAGGACAAGGTCTGCGTCAACATTGCCTTTTATATTGCCATCGTGATCCGGAATGGTTGGCTTGAAGACTAAAACGTAGCCGGCTTTTTGCAATTCCGAATAAAGTGGTTGATTGCCCGGCACATAGCCAATGAAGTAATAAGCGGTAGTTACAGAATATTTCTCCGCCAGATATTTCCTAAAGCGATGAAAGTTTAGCTTCCAGCCCAAATTTTGAATGCCAAGGTTTAAGTTTTGGCCGTCTATAAAGGCAAAGTTGTTGGCTTTCTTTTTCATAAACTGACTTTATGCTATCTAAAACCGGCAGGTGGCGCAACGGCCTGTGAACAATTTGCGAGTCATTTATTTTTTTGTTCGGGCAGGGTTTGCAAAATAAAGAGGCGTCAGCGGCTAAAGCCCTGTGCATGCAGTGCGTAACAAGCAACAAAAATACGGCTCACCCCGGGTGAGTCGTATTTTGGGATTTGTTTAGGGCTGGGCTTAGCGGTTACCGTCTTGTAGTAAGCGGATTAAGTTGCGGAAAACATAGATTTTGTTACGCTTGCGTTGCGGTACAAGCTCCTCAATGATTCCGGCTTTTTTGAAGCGATTAATAAGGTTGGCTAATGTCTGTGCGTTTTTAATACCTGCCGGCCCGCGGATACTCCGTGTGGTGAAAATCGGCTGTGCAAATATCTCTCGCAAAAGATTTAAGGCATACACAGAGCGAAATTCGCGAACCTGCTTTTCGTATTTTCTGTGAAGTGCAAGTACTCGCTGTGCCATATCACGCGCATCCTGCGCCTGCTGTTCAAGACCTCCCAAGAAAAATTGTATCCACGATATCCAATCCTCCTTGAAGCTTACATCCGCGAGATAGTCATAGTAATCACGCCGGTTTTCTTCAAAGTATTCGCTGAGGTTAAGCAAGGGGCGCGAAAGAATTTTTCTGTCATATAGGAAGAGCAAAATAATGAGGCGGCCAATGCGTCCATTTCCGTCTTTGAATGGATGGATGGCTTCAAACTGATAATGGGCAATAGCGATTTGCACAAGCGGATCACGCTCGCTGTCGGGTGTATTTAAGTATCTATCAAAATTGCTATACAAATCAGGAATGTACGTTGGTAGTGGTGGGGTGTACCGTGCTTTTTCAATTCCTCTGCCTTGCGGTCCAATGTGCACTTTTTCTCGTCGGAATTCACCCGGTGCTTTGTTGTGCCCGCGCACAGAATCCAGCAGTATCTTATGAAGTTCCTTTACTACATTTTCAGAAAGCGGTCTTCCGGCATCAATATATGCCTTTCCTTGATTCAGCGCCTTTCGATAATTAAGGATCTCGCGAATGTCACGCGTCTTTTCTGTCGCCTCTTCTCTCCCTTCGCCAATTTGTGCTTCTTGTTCAAGCACCTCTTCAAGGGTTGCCTGTGTGCCTTCAATCTGCGAACTCAACACAGCTTCACGTGTATGAAAGGTTCGCTCGAGAAGTGCCGGATTCTCGATATGCGTAAGCGTCTCATCCAAACGAGCTAAGGCGGCATGCGCCCGGCTTATATCCTCTGCCAAAACTCCATAGTCAATCTCAACCGGCAGCTTGGGAGGGTCAAACGGAGCTTGACGTTTCTTTTTTATGTCATCTTGGTCAGGCATTAGAATAATATTACCTACTAATCAAATGGATTAGATCATCTATATTAGTTAATCTAATATTAACGGGTGTATTAGATTAAGTCAATTATTTGTTCAAATTCACTTTACAAGTTCAAACCTTTAACTATGACTAAGGCCTGTGCCATAATTATAGTTTCACTTTACCACTGAATGCAGGAAAAATAAAGGGCCGGCTGGGTGGGGCTGAGGTAGCAATTAGCCGTGTTTTGGGATTCGGCTCAACGGGTTGAGCCGAATATGAGCCGTATTTGATATATATTCGGTTGTAAAAAAGGAAAGGCCCGGACAATAGCTGTCCGGGCCGGTGGTGTCCCTGCGCTTCGTGTTAATGGGGCCGTTGTGGTGCAAGATTAGAGCTTAAAGTTGAGATTCGGTTAGAAATCCGGATCGTGTCGCGGTTTATGCTTAGCGTCCTTTCCTTTTTCTTTCTCTCTCCTGTCTTGCCTCCCTTCTTTTTCTCTCTCGTTCTTGTTTTGCCTCGCGGCGCTTGCGTTCGCGCTCTTGCCGTTCCTCTCGCCTGCGTCGTTCTCTTTCGTGCTTGTCCATTGCAATCCTTTCTCGGCCCGAATTTCAAACAAAAACACGAAACGCAAAATGCTAACAAAGAGCTCACGTTGATTGTGAAAATTATACATAAAAAAGCATTTATGTCAATAGTATTGGTGTAGTGGTAACGGATAACTATAAAATTATTTGAAATGAAAATACGGCTCACCCCGGGTGAGCCGTATTAATAGGATCGGCTCAATATGATGAGTTTAAAGTGAGCCGTATTTTGAGGGCCTTGGGTTGACGCAGAATATTTTTTGATTTAAAGTCAAGTTATTTGAAAGGAGGTTGTTCTTTTATGCCGCAAACATGGCAGGAACGCGACATGGAACGACGAGAGCTTTTAAAGGGCTTCAAAGAAGCTCTGTGGAGGCTCGAGGAGGAGCACGGCAGGAGAGAGGCGAACTTAAGGGTGGCCAGGAATATCATAAGACTTTTCGAGGCTAAGGTGGCAAACGGAGAGTCTAAGGTGTTAGCCAGAAGGATGCCTATAGATAGCATACGGGAGGATCCGGCGTGGTTTTTTATCTATAGTGATGTACTACCTGCCATTGATGCCTTCTCCCGCACCAACGAGGAAGCTGAATCCCTGTTGGCCCAATTTTTGGAGTACGTTATAAGGTCTCTTACCGATCCTTTCCATCAAGAGCTTCGGAAAGTAGAAGCGCACCAACCGGAGAAGATTTACGGCTAATAAAATTAATGCGGCATAGTTAAAAACAGAAAGGGGCTTGGGAGAACCCAAGCCCCTTTTACTTTTTAGGTAAACATAAAAAATTGGGAATGGCGGCGGAAACTGAGATTAAGGCTGAGTTTTTGACAAAGCGGTTTTAGCTGGTAAAATGCTGGGTAATCAGTTCGGCGCGGGTAGTTATACAGGCCCAAGTTAGAAAGGAGAGGCGCCATGAAGAAAGCGGAAATTCAGTTTTTTCTGGATAGTGGCGATTGGAAGGATGACTTCGATTACTTGCAAAGTTTTTGCGGAAGTCACCACCAGCTGGAGATGTTCGTTTATGAAGCGGAGTCACCGGCCGGCACGTTATCCTGTGGCATTCGGATGCCGGATACCACGCAAGTAACGGAGCACAATGGGCAAGTTTTTGTACAGCTGCCGGACGGCTTTATATTTTCCCTCTCCGGCACGAGAAGCGACCTGCCCGTGGCGGTTAAGCCGGCGGAGTTCGATCAGCTCAATCTCTTAAGTGCCAAGTGGCAGTTTTTTAACGAGTGGGAAAAGAAAAAAGCCCGTGAGTTCTTTGGAAAACGTCCTTAACACAAAAGTACCTTACGGAAATAAGAGCCGCTTGGGTTATCCCAAGCGGCTCTTTAATAATTGACTGTATAACTTAAGAGTTGTATGATTGGAGCCAATCAGTTCATTGAAAGGGGTGTTGAGCGTGGAGGTGACAATTGCTGGCATTGATGGGTCAGGCAAATCTACCTTTGCCAAAAAGGTAGAAAACGAATGGTCCGGTGCTTGTAATGAGGTCACCATAAATCAGATTGATGTGCCCTATTTTAGAGAGCTTGACTGCTTGTTTGCTGTAACTAAAATAGAGCGCCGCATATGGCGTAGAGCTGATTGCAACCACAGTACTGTTATTGTACTAATAGCTTCCCTTGGGGCCATCGTGCTTTACCTAATAGCACGATGGCGCTACCGAAAAAGCGACATAATTCTGACAGAACAGCATCCGGTTGTGAGTTGCCCGGCGTATGCCCGCCTTTACGCAGGCCGCCTCGGGGGTGTTCTGGCGGGAGTTGTGCATCGATTTTGGCCTCAGCCCGATTTTGTGTACTTGCTTGATTTATCGGAAATCGAAGCGTATCGCAGAATTTGCGAACGAGGTAAGTTGCGCCAGCCCCACGAAACCGCCAGGCAGCTCCGCGAACTTCGCGGGTTGCTACACCAAAGTTCTTTGCGATTTCGCGCCAATCAGGCCGTGGTAGACATTGATGCCACGGCCTGAAGTTTTTAAGGAAAAGAGCCGCTCGGGTTGTCCCGAGCGGCTCATGTGGTTGTTTTAGTTACTACTAGTAAGCCTGAAGCCCAATTCGCGGGCGTAGAGGCATGTTGCCTCCAGCTTCCAGGCCGGGTAGTTGAGTTCCGAGAACTGCTCCGCCGGCTCATCGATATGATGAAAGGTGAGCACCAGATGGCCTTCTGTTTCCTTTGTTTCCCGAATGAGCTCAAAAAGTTGATCCAGGTCGTCTAAGTTGTGCCTGTTGACGTCGAAGGATTTGATCCGGTGCGCCTCAAAAGGCCGGTGGTTTATGCCTTGGTCAAGGGTACGATGGGCATCGTAATGTGATTGGATGGCCTGTAAAGTTTCCTCATCATATTCCCCGTGGGGGCTTGCAAAAGAAAGAGCATTAAAGTCATGTTGCGATAAAGTCCGTTTTGATCCGGCAAGCTGTTTGTTTAGGGCTTCCGAGCTCAAGCCGGTTAAATCAACGTGACGTATAGCATGAGAGCCGATTTCCCAGCCGGCTTTTGCTATTTCTTTCAGTTGTGCCCATGTCATATAGGCCGGATTGCCGATCTGGCCGGTGACCACAAAAGCTGTGCCGGTAGCTCCACATTTTTCTAAGACCGGAAAGGCATTTTCATACACCGAACGCCAGCCATCATCAAAGGTAAAGGTGATGGAAGCGCGCGGTTCGCCTTCTACGGCCTTTATGGCGTCTGTTTTGTCCGCCGCTTGTTGAGGAGCGGCCAAAAGGGCGACTGTTAAAATCGCCAAGGCCGGAATCCTCAAAACAGCTCCGACAAGTGGTGCCTCCGGGTTGTACATTTCTGTTACCCCCTTCTTTCTGGTCTTGGACCAAGTTGCTTCCCTCTTCCTGCCGAGCCCGGAATTTATTTCTTTGATTATCGCCTCCCAAAAGAGCCATATTGAAATTGGCCTGAGTGCCCAGTAGTGTAAGGCGTATGTCCCTACACGCGGGGTATAACCCAGGCGTATACATTGCACTGTTGTAACGCAGCCCAGGTAGGCCAACTCGCCTCCTACTAAAACGGCCAGCCACTCCCAGTTGTTGGTTATAAGTAGCCATACCAGTAAGCCTAGATAAATTGGGGTTAAGATCATACCACCAAGGAGCCACAAGAAGGCAAAGAAAGCTGCTTGCGGTTTTTTAAGCAAGTTCTTTCGGTGCTTGATGATATTTTGGATGAAACCCCTGCGCCATCTCAACATCTGAGAGCGGAACTCCGAGAAGTTTTGAGGATCAACTGTCCAGCATCTGGCCTCGCTGGCGTAAACTGCCCGCCAGCCCCTACTAATAAGTTGCCAGGTGAGATCGAGATCTTCGGTAACAGTTTCATCCGGAAAGCCGGCTTCTTGCAAGAGGTGTGCCCTCCAAACAGTGAAACAGCCGGCCATAATAAGTGGGCTGCTCCACCATTCTTGAGCACCCTTATCCAAGGCGCCGCCCGTAATATATTCTACCGCTCTCGCCTTTTGCCAGAAAGTTGTAATTTGCCCGGAGAGCACATAGCCACACGTGGCGGCTATCTTTTCTTCGGCAAAATACCCTTCAGCCAACTCAAGAGCTTTGGAGTCCAGAGAGGTGTCGGCATCCAGAATGGCGAGATAATCGCAATCTTCCAGCTCCAGTACGGCAAGCGCCTTATTGATAGCTTTTGCTTTGGAGCCGGCACGATGCGCGAAACTTAAAACTTCGACGCCTAACTCCCGGGCAACTTCGCCTGTACCATCGTCCGACCCGTCATCAATAACAATTGTCCTGTCCGGTGGCCGCGTTTGCTCTTTTAGGCTCGCGTACGTAACCGGCAGGATGTCCACTTCGTTGTAAGCCGGCACCAGCACCGCGAGTTTTCCTTGTGAGAATGGCCTCGCCTTTTTCTTTTGCCCCCTACGCACACCGAAAAACCATAGCAGACAAAACCACAATTTTTGTGCCAGTCGTTTACATATTTTCAAAGAACAATCCTCCTTTCTGAGAAATGTTTTTTATTTAAACAGTTAAAAATATTTATGTCAAGAAGTTGAATACCGAATATGCGAAAACATTAAAAACAACAAGCGTATTTTGGTTGCGCCTACTTCCATTTGAAATACACGAAAACGCGGCCGGAATTATCCGGGTCTTTTTTAAGGCGGTGGTAGGTTTGCTTAATGTCCTTGCGGTCCAAAAACTTGAGTACGCGCTGTTTAAGTTGACCACTGCCTTTGCCATAGATAATTTCCACTTCCTTGGCCTTGGTTTCTTGTGCTTCATGCATAATCCGCTCCAATTCTTGGTCGATAAGGTCGCCTTGGTTATAAATTGGGTGAAGATCCAGTTTTAGTTTTGAGGGCATAATATACCGAGTGAATTATATTAAATTTCCATTTTAGCTTACCACTGAGTACAGGTGAAGATAAAGGTGACGGCGTGCTACATGGTGAAAAACCAAAATTGTTAGTTGCTTTAAAAAAGATCAGCCGGACGCTTGGCGTCCGGCTGGGAGGTTTTTGTCATGCCCGGAAGGTGCTCTATGGATCGAAAAAGAAGGCCAGGTAAAGTAGAATGAGCATTACTGTAAAAATGGTTAGCATCCACTTTTGAAACTGCCGAAAACCTTCTTCCAGACCAGCGGGCTCTTTTTGCGGTTTTAGTTCGCTGTCGCGGTTTTGTTGCCGGCGTTCCTTTTTTTGCTGGTTGCCTTTTGCCTTCTCTGCCTGCTTGCGGAAAGTCAATGTATCACCCTCCTTTGAAAAAGAACGTTTCTGTTATCTAATCGTATAAGCTGTTTGGTGTCAATGGTTGTAATCTAACACGCTGAGCTTTTTTAAAGGATATTTTGTATTTTTGCGCTTGGCATCGCTATAGTATACAATTAAATAATTACATAAATAATAAGTTAAAAAGTTTCTTTATGTTTGATAAAAAAATTGGCACAAGAACCGATTCCGCTCTTCTTGTCCTGCGTATCGCGCTCGGCTTTATATTTTTGGTATATGGCTGGTTGCATGTTACGGGCCTCGAGCAGTTTATCTCAGCTTTTGATGGTAAATTTGGTTTTCCCGCCCCTGTCTTTCTTGCTACAATAACGGCTTGGGGAGAGCTTCTGGGTGGTATAGCGGTGCTTGTAGGGGTATTCACGCGTTACGCGGGAGCTTTACTCGCTTTCATCATGGCGGTAGCAGCTGTTTTCGTAAAATTACCTAACGGCTTACAGGAAGGCCGTGATATATTTGGATTAACGGGTTTTTGGGATCTTGATCTCACATTGTTTGCTGTCGGTATTGCTTTATTGCTTGCCGGTGCCGGTAAGTATTCCGTAGATGCGTGGCTGGCCAAGCGCTCCGAGGGTTAAATCCGTGCCCTTGGACGCCAAGACATGAATGACCGGCTAGTTATTTTGTGGCATTCGTGTTTAGGCTGACGGTGCAACACTAAAAATGTACGTTTCCGTATAAAAAGAAGGGCTGCCCCTTGGTCGGGCAGCCCTTCGATTCTTTTAGTTTTTTAAGTTGGCTGATCTTACGGTGTGCTTAATCGGAATTAGTGAAACTATCGGGGTGAATACGAATAATACGATCGTCGTTGGGAGTGGGATTACCCCGGCCGTCTCGATTGCTGGTGGTTATATACAGCATACCATCGGGCCCTTCTGTCACCGAACGAATGCGGCCGAAGCGCTCGTGAAAGTGGCGTTTTACATCAACCACCTCGGTGTTGTTTATAACGGCTTCATATAACGCTTGTCCGCGCAAGCCGCCGAAAAATAAATTGCCTTGCCAATACAGGGCACTGGCGGGCGCCCAGGTTACATTGGGGCCCGAGTGAGCTTTCGGTGAGATTTGGTCCGGCGCGGTTTCGTCGCCTTCAATATCAGGCCAGCCGTGATTACCACTTTTGTGAATCAGATTGATTTCGTCCATCCCGGAACGCGCACCGGAACGGCCGTGTTCGGTGCTCCAGAGGCGGCCTTGCTCGTCCCACGCAAGTCCTTGCGGATTGCGGTGTCCATAGGAATACACCGCGTTACCGAACGGGTTGCTTTCCGGGATAGTTCCGTCCGGATTCAGGCGCAGAATACTGCCGCCTAATATATTCGGATTTTGGGCGGAGCTCGGGGTGCCGGCATCACCAATGGTTATCCAAAGTTTTTCATCGGGTCCAAAGCGAATACGTCCACCATCGTGATACGGGGCACCCGGTAAGTTTTCAATAATGACTTTGTTTTGAGTAAGTTTGTTGTTGACGTAGGTATAGCGCACGACCCGATTGGTAAGACCGTTGCTAGTGCGCGTGGTTTGATACAAATACACGTAGTTATTTTGTTTGAAATTGGGGTGCAGGGCTATGCCGAGTAAGCCACCCTCGCCAACATGGGCCACGCCTTCCACCGGAATAGTGCGGTTTTCTTCTATGTGCAATAAATTGCCCGGCCGCTCGGTGACCAGCATTGTTCTGTCCGGCAGAAAGGCGATATCCCACGGGATTTTCAGATTTTTCGCGATGACTTTAACCGATTTTGTGGGGGTGTCGGTTTCTTGGGGGTTTTTATTAACTTTTGGCTCGGGCTTTTCCCGTGGTTGCAGGGTTAATATGCTAGCGATGGCAACAATAACCAGCGCTATTACGGGAAGCAAAATTTTGATACGCATTTTCATATATCTGTATTTTAACAGTGTGGTGGCTCGTATATAACCATTGTTTTTATAATAAGTTGCTTTCCTGAAGGCTGTAATGGCCGGATGTCGCGATAATGACGTGATCAAGCACGGTAATACCGAGAAGTTTTCCGGCCCGGACTAGATTTTGGGTAAGTTTAAGGTCTTCTCGGGACGGCTCCGGGTTGCCGGAGGGGTGGTTGTGAGCAAGCATTATAGCCGCAGCTCGGCATTGCAGGGCCGGGGCAAATACCTCGCGCGGGTGAATTAAACTGGCGTTAATAGTGCCGATGGACAGCGTTTCTCGGTAAATTAAACGGCGGCGGGCGTCCAGGCATAGAAGCACGCAGTTTTCTTTTTTGTTGTCGCGGATATTTTCGCACGCTTGAGCGACATCTTGCGATGTTTTTAAAAAGGTTTCTTCGTTCCCCTTGTGATTGTCAAAAAAGCGCCGCCCCAACTCAAGGGCGGCCATAATCTGCGCAACTTTAGCATTCCCCATGCCGTGGATATTTTTAAGTTCTTTGTATCCGGCTTCGGCAAGGTGTTTTTCGGGATAATGTCGTATAATATCTTTGGCAATCTGCAAAGCGCTTTTTTGATGTGATCCGGTGCGAAGTAGAATTGCCAAAAGCTCTTCTTTTTTTAGAGCACCCGGCCCTTTTTCCGCTATTTTTTCCCGGGGTCTTTGAAAGTTGGGCAAATCATGAATAGTCCCTCCGTTATTTGTCATATATTTATTTTAATTGCAATATACGTTGCCAACGGTTTAGCGCTGTCGGACAGTGCTAAGTTGTTTGATGTTAGTTAAATTTTATCTTATGGATTCTAACATACAAAGCTATTTGGACGAATAATCGCAAAAAATAATATTATTGACCGTAATAAAAGTATGAGGTATATTTATGAGTATTTTCCGTTCTTTTTGAAAAACATAGCACGAAATAGCGAAAGGAGGGTGCACCAATGTTAGAGATAGCTATTACCGGCATTGATGGCTCCGGAAAGGAGTATATAAGTAATCGAACAATGAGTGAGTATAGAAAAAAGGGGTATTCTGTTGCTTTGCTGGATGTTCCTTATTTTCATAACGTGAAGACTTTTCCCCGTTTGACTAAACTGGGGCGCGTCTTGTGGCGCTTAGCGAACAGAAAGCAGAGTTCAGTGTTGGTGATTATGGCAGGAGTGTTGTCTATGATGTTGTACCTGGTGGTTCGTTACCATTACCGTTCGGTAGATCTTCTGGTTACTAAAAGACATCCTGTGATCGAGTGTCCGGTTTATGGTGCGTTGTATGCGGGTCGCTTCGGAGCATGCCTTGGCAAGATAGTCCATTGCTTGTGGCCGCAACCCGACATGGTTTATTTTATCGATATACCGGTTGCTATCGCCTATAAGCGTCTTTGCGAACGTGGCTCTATTCGTCAGCCGCATGAAACGCCCCGTCAACTTAGTTTTTTGCAATACCGTCTTAGGTGCAGCGTCGGTAAATTTCGTGCGCGTCAGGCCGTGGTAGACATTGATACCACGGCCTGTTTTCTTTTATGGAGCTTTAATTTATTTGGATGGAAAAAGGACTTCGGCGCGTTGGCGAGCAGTTGTAGCCTCTTGTAGGGTTAAGTTAAAGCCGCGGGCGCCTTGGTACATCAGTCGGGTTTGCGGTGTGTTTACGTGTCCCAGACTCAAAACATGACCCACTTCGTGGGCTAGCACCCGAAAATCGGGCACGCTGGTAAAATCCGCCACGGCGACGGTGTTTTTGTGTCCATAGCTGATGCCGTTTATACCGCGTAAATGCGGCACTAGTAATATATTTATACTACCCTCTTTTAGTTTTTTAATTTCGGGCAAAAGTTCGTGAGGATGCCTGTTAAGAGTGTAAAGTTGTTGTTTGGTTAAGTTCAGTTTTTCAACTCCGGTAAGGCGTAAGTCGATAGCGGCTTGATCCCAGATACGCGAGGCGTCCGCTATTAGATCCCGCGCTTGCGCGGCGGTACGTTTGGTGCTTTGCTCGGCCGGGCCTTGCACTAATAAAACACGTGCCGGTAGGGTTAATACCTCGGCGTCCAGCTGGGTGTTAACCGGAGGCTGGCTTTGTTCCGGCGGAGTTCGCTGGAAAAAGGAAAGCTGATAAAAACCGGATAAGTGCAGCATACCCAATAAAAGCGCCACGCCGGTCGCGACTTGACCGGTTCTTTTCAGTCGTTTTTTCCATTCGCTTTCCGACTCCTCCGGTTCCCATTTGGGCGGCAATAAGCCGCGATCCGGAACGTTCGGCTCGGCTGGCTCTTTGTTGTTAGTAGAGTTTACCATATTTTTATTATAGCATACTTGTAAATACTGGATGTGTTTTGAGTAACATGGATTGACCCAGTAGTAGAAATTTAACACGTTCGCCTGAGGCGAACCGGTAGCGGCAGGAAGTTAAATTTTCACTACTGGGTTGACAACCGTTGTTTTCTAATTATAATAGTGGCTACCCAATGAAATGTCAGTTCTTTACCCAATATACTGTGTATTGTGCTAAGAGGGTTGGTGCCCAAGAGCACGCTGGGCTGCAACTCGACCCGCCAACGCCTCCTGGAGACTTCGAATCCGGTAACCGGCACCAGCTCTCTTAGCCTTTTTCGATGCGCCAAGAAGGTTAGTGTTTTTGGGTAAAACCCACTCTCCTATCCTTTCGCCAACCTCCTTGGATAGCACCATTTGGAGATGACTGTACGCTAACCTTCTTGGCTTGTAATGAGCTGGGCGGTAATTTGTTTTGCTGCGCAATTCCTGCCGCGGGCTTATAGTAGAGACGCCGGTTTTTGCGCGCGAACAAATTGCTCTGCCCAGCTCCACATTCCGGCTGTTAAAGCTGATGACTCCGTACAAGGGTCTCGCTTAAGGCTGAGCAAAGAACGCTGTCAGCTTTTCAGCCGGATATACTCGCACAGTGTGGCGCATGCGGTCTGATGGCTGTTTAGCCAGAAGCACGTGCTCTCTATGAGCTGTCCTCGCGTTGAGGAAGCTTAAAAGAGAGGCCTCCCCGTGTTCACCCATGCAAAGCAGGGCAAGAGATGGCGGCTTTTGGCCGCCCGCCAGGAAAAGCTTCGGAGGAGCTTTTACCGGTCCTGACACTGAAAGCGAGTAGGCAGGAACTCCTGCTTTTGGCCCGCGACGGCATCGTCGCGGGCCTTTCCCTTTTTATAAAAAATACAGCCGGAGTCGTTATGACATCCGGCTGTATAAATTAAACGTGAGGCAACACGGGCCAAATTAGCCAAGACACTGAGTGGAAACAGTAATTTCGATCGGTTTACCTTGAATGACAAACGCATCGCTAGCGCTATCTTCTATCAACTCCCCTTGAAAGCCAAAAATAGTGTTTTGCTGTTGGGCGTTTCCGTTAGCAGTTCGCACAATCTCAAGTTGTTCTTTCGTTCCCAGCGCCACCCAAATGCATTGATTGCAGTTGCCACACCATAGCTCCGCAAACACATACGGGCGACTGGAAGGCCTACCGTTTTCGCTAAGCTGAAGTTCCGATCGCAAAAACGCAGAACGACAACTTACCTCGATTTTTTTACCGCATTTGCCGTGTAACAGTTTACTTTTTTCGCCAAAGAACACGTCTCCGTCGGTATGCGAGACCACGAGCTCAAAGGCCATTAGTTACCCTCCTTTCTTGTATTAACTGTATTTAAATATATAACACGGATAGGGTCAATACTATAGCGAAATTTCCCAGCTTTCCCGGAATACATCTTTTATTTTTATAAAACCGGATTTTTTTATTTTGACAAAACCTCTCAATTGTATAAGGTGGTATTAGAGGTAAAAATTAATTTTTTGTAAAATTATGCCAAAAGACACTATGTCCAAAATTTTATATGTGGCAGTTTTTGTTTTAGTGGTGGTCGGTATTATAATGTTGATAAGCAATACCGACACAACTGAGCCACAAAATGGCGAACAAACTGCTTCATTTGGCGAACAGGTAAATTACGAAATCACCGGCATTGAGCCCGGTGCCGGGGTGATGTCCAGCACGGAAGATGCCATGGAGCAGTATGGACTGAGTGAAGCGGGCTGGGAGCTAAAGTCCAGCAGTGCGGCCGCGATGCTTTCCGCTTTGCGAGACGCTCTATCTAACGAGGAGCCGATCATTGCTACCGTTTGGCAGCCGCATTCTTCGTTCGCTTTACCCGAGGGAGAGCTTCGCAAGCTGGAGGATCCGCAAAACATTTATAACAGCCCAAAAAGAACCAAAGCATTTTTACAAGAAAACGCACCGCAATGGGTGGATGCCGAAGTGAGCTCGGATGTTCTGGCAAGCGTGGTTTATAAAGGGTTTCAAGAAGACGCGCCAGCCGCCTATGAGTTTCTGCAAGATTTCCAGATTCCGGCTACCACTCAAAGCGATTGGATTTTCCAGCTGAATGTGGAAGAAGAATCCAAGCAGGATATTGCCAGCAGTTACCTGGAAAACAATCAGGATAAAGTAGAAAGTTGGATGCCTTCCGAAGATGTTGAACTTGGGAAGGAAAAGTTGAATTTAGGTATTCCTCCATGGCCGGGGGTGACGGTTAAAAGCGAAGTGGCCAAGCAGATTCTGGAAGATATAGGCTATGAGGTAGAGGTGAGTGAGATGGACGTGGGCGTGGTTTACACCTCATTGGCTGATGAGCAAGTGGACATAAATTTGGCCGGTTGGTTGCCTACTACCCACCAACAGTATTGGGGCGAACATAACGATCAGTTGGAAATTGCGGGTATAAACGTAACTAAGACCTGGCTTGGGTTAGCTGTGCCTACTTATGTGGATGAAAGCATCCAGTCGCTTAACGATCTGAAGTAGTTTTGGGCTGGGCATTGCTCTACTTGGCCACCGCCCCTCACTTGCGCGCAAGTGAGGGGCACCGGATGTCATCGCTTCCGGCGAGCGATGCATCTTGCGACCTCGACGCCAAAAGTTGCCTCCGGCGACACCAAGCTTTTGGCGCCTGCGGTGGCTGGCATACGAGCAAATGCCCAGCCATTTATAAATTTGTTTTTTGTTGATGCACCCCTATATTAGTGTTTTTTAGGATCACAGAACAATTCTTTACAGTGAATTACAGGGCTGGTTATATCTTGTAATAACTGCTAAACATATTTTATGGCTGACAAGCTGGGGAAAATTCGGGTAAAAGGTTTGTATACGGTATTCGGGAACAACTCGAACCGTGCTTTAGAATTGGCGGAAGAAGGCAAAAACAAGGATACAATAATGCAAGAAACCGGCCAGGTAGTAGCCCTACGGGATATTAATTTTCAGGTGCAAGAGGGGGAAATTTTTGTAATTATGGGACTCTCCGGTAGCGGGAAAAGTACGCTTTTGCGGTGTATCAATCGCTTAAGGGAGCCAACGCGCGGGCATATTTACTATGAGGACACCGAAATTACCGGCCTGTCTGCCGAAGAACTGCGCTACTTGCGCCGCCATACACTAGGAATGGTATTTCAGCGCTTCGCTCTTTTTCCGCACCGTACTGTTTTAGAAAATACGGTTTTCGGGCTGGAGATTCAGGGAGTAGCAAAAGAGCAACGCGTTAAACAGGGCGAGGAAGTATTGGAACGAGTGGGGCTTTCCGGCTGGGGAGCTAAAAAAACGGGCACTTTAAGCGGTGGCATGCAACAGCGCGTGGGGTTAGCCCGAGCGTTGGCTATTGACCCGGAAGTACTTTTGATGGACGAGCCCTTTAGCGCATTAGACCCGATGATTCGCACCAACCTGCAGGAAGAGTTACTCAAGCTTCAAAGCCGGCTTAATAAAACCATTTTATTTGTTACGCACGATTTAAATGAAGCTATTAAAGTAGGTGATCGCATTGGTATTCTGGACGGGGAAGGCAAAATGGTACAACTTGGCACCCCCGAAGAAATTATGTTGGAGCCGGCCACCGAGTATATAGAGCAATTCGTGAGTGAGATAAAAAAACGCCAACAGGACGTGGCGCGTATTTTCAATAAAAAACAATGACACCCATATTAAATAAATTGCCGTTTATACCGATTCAAGAATGGTCCGCCGTAGTGGTGGACTGGATGAACAATAATTTGGAGGTGCTTTTCAATGTTATATCGCAAATTATTACCGGCATACTGAGTCCTATTCAATATGTTTTATTCAGCCCGCCCGCCATAGCGATTATAGCGGTACTGGCAGTGGTCGGTTATTTATTGGCCGGCTGGCGGTTGAGTATTTTTGTGACAGTGGCATTTTTGATCATCGCGGCCATGGATTTTTGGGAGCCCGCGATGACCACCCTTTCTTTGGTTATCTCAGCCACTATTCTGTCACTTATAGCCGGGATTCCACTGGGAATCTGGAAGTCCCACTCCCGGACGGTGAGTTTTATCTTGGATCCGATTTTGGATTTTATGCAGACAATGCCGCTATTTGTGTACTTAATTCCGGCGGTTTTGTTTTTTAGTATCGGCAACATACCCGGCATTGTTGCCACTTTTATTTTCAGCACCCCTCCGGCGGTACGCCTAACCAGCTTAGGTATCGAACAAATTTCCAGAGAACTGCTTGAAGCCGGGCATTCTTTTGGGGCATCCAAGGGTCAATTTTTGCGTAAAGTGGAATTGCCTTTGGCTATGCCTTCTATTATGGCCGGAGTGAACCAAACCATTATGCTTTCGCTTTCTATGGTGGTGGTGGCTTCAATGATTGGCGCGGAAGGATTGGGGCAGGAAGTTTTGAGAGGTATAACTCGACTTAATGTTGGCCAAGGGATTGCTGGAGGTTTAGGTATTGTATTTTTGGCTATGATTTTAGACCGCCTGACAAGAAATATCTGGCGGCAGGATCAAACTTAATAGACAGCGGTGCTAAAACTTGTTAAAGTAACTGGGTATGAGTGACTTACACACATTAACTTCGTTTGCCAAACGACGCGGTTTTATTTATCAAAATTCCAGCATTTACGGTGGGCTGGCTAACGCGTATGACTATGGTCCACTGGGAGTAGAGCTTTTGCGCAACATTAAAAAGACGTGGTGGGATCATTTTGTATCGCATCGACCGGATGTAGTTGGGCTGGACAGTCCCATTTTAATGAGCCCCAAAGTGTGGGAGGCCTCAGGGCACACTACGCGCTTTAATGATGTAATGGTGGATTGTAAAAATTGCCAGCTGCGGACCCGGGCGGATCATTTAATTGAAAATAATTTATCCACAACCGAAGGTGAGGAAGATCAAGAAGAAGTGAAAGTAGAGGGTAAGTCCGCCGAAGAATTAACCCGTATCATTGAGAACCAGCAAATTTCGTGCCCGAACTGTGGTCAAGTGGACTGGACAGAAGCGCGAAAATTCAATATTCTTTTTGAAACCAATATTGGAATTTTACCATCAGATCAGTCCCAGGCCTATTTGCGCGGGGAAATCGCGCAAGGAATGTTTATTAACTTTAAAAACGTGCTGGACTCTGTCCGCATTACCAACCCGGATCTTGAAAATAACTTACCGTTTGGGTTGGCTCAAACAGGAAAGGCCTTTCGGAACGAAATTACCAAGGGAAACTTTATTTTCCGCACTCTGGAATTTAATTTGGCTGAAATTGAATACTTTTTTAATCCGGCTAAACAAGACTGGCAAAAACTTTACGACGAATGGAAAAAGGCAATGGAATACTGGGCCACCGAACTTATGGGTTTTGATAAGCAAAATATCCGCTGGCGTGAACACACTGAAGAAGAGCGCGCCCACTACTCTTACCACACCGAAGATTTGGACTTTCAATTTCCTTTTGGATGGAAAGAGTTGTATGGTTTGGCCTATCGTACCGATTTTGATCTAAAGAACCATATGGAGCAATCGGGGGAAGATTTGCGTTTTGCTGACCCGGAAAGTCAAGAAAAATTCTTACCGCATACAGTGGAGCCCACGTTTGGCGTTGATCGTACATTTTTAGCGGTGCTCTCGCAATCGCTACACGAAGAAGAAGATCGCAATGTATTAAAACTTCCGCCACACCTGGCGCCCTATAAAGTAGCTATATTTCCGCTTCTTAGCAACAAAGAGGAGCTTGTGAGTAAGGCTAAAGATGTGTACGGGCAGTTATATAAAAAATTCCCTGCGGCCTGGGACGCGCGCGGGAATATTGGGAAGCGTTATTTATCGCAAGATGAAATCGGTACCCCGCTGTGCATCACTATTGACTTTGATACGCTGGAAGACAATACGGTCACTATTCGAGACCGCGACAGCAAAGA
>CAYTAF010000001.1:20997-31138 GCA_964435865.1 uncultured Candidatus Saccharibacteria bacterium
CCGATGGCAAAGGCGGTGCCGTTTAGCATATGCACAAAATCGGCTTTCGTGTCTTCGGTACCCGGTTGATATTTTATGTTCAAACGGCGCGCCTGAAAGCTGGTAGTATTAGAGGTAGAGTGAGTTTCGCGATAGGTGCCTTGGCCTTCGTTTTGCCCGGGCAACCAAGTTTCTATATCAATAG
Organism: uncultured Candidatus Saccharibacteria bacterium; assembly: GCA_964435865.1. Classification (GTDB taxonomy): domain Bacteria; phylum Patescibacteriota; class Minisyncoccia; order 2-01-FULL-47-10; family CAYTAF01; genus CAYTAF01. The sequence goes on from CAYTAF010000001.1 coordinate 21,182, forward strand.
TAGAAGCGGCGGGCTGAGCAATATCCCCGGTGCTTAAGTGCACTACCTGGTAGGGCAAGCCCAGCTCTTGCATTAGTTCTTCTTGAATAGAGAGGAGCTTTTTATGTTCCTCGCGTGAATTCTCGGGTTTAGTAAAGCTGAACATCTCCACTTTGTCAAACTGATGTACGCGTAAAATGCCTTTGGTGTCTTTACCGTAAGATCCTGCTTCCCGGCGAAAACAAGTGGAGAAGGCCACGTATCTTAAGGGCAAATCTTTTTCCGGAAAGGTTTCATCAGCGTGCATAGGACCGATGGATTGTTCCGAAGTGCCCACTAGGTATAAATCATCTTTTTCCAAGAAATATCTATCCTGTTTGTCTTCTTGCGTGTCCACGTAACCCATAGCTCGCATCATCTCGGAGCGGATCATTACCGGCGGCACTATGGGCTTGAAGCCGTGTTCTAAGGTTTTATGCAGGGCAAACTGGACAAGCGCGAATTCCATGAGCGCCAGTTTCCCTTTGATGTAGCCGAATCGAGAGCCGGCCACTTTCGCTCCGCGCTCCATATCAATCCAATTGTTTTCTTCAGCAATGCTTAAATAATCTCGGGGGCCTGAATGAAAACCGGGCTTCTCGCCTTCTTGGCGAATAATTTTGTTAGCACTTTCATCTTCTCCAATAGGCACGTCATCTTCCGGGATATTAGGTACCTGGAGTATTAATTTTTGCCACTCTCTGTGCGTTTCTTCCAGCTGATTCTCTAGTTCTTTTACTTGCCTTTTAAGTTCCCCTGCTTGCTCTTTTAATTTTTCATCATTAGGATTATCTTTAATTTGCGCATTGAGCTCGTTTTGTTTGTGACGGGTGTCGTCTAATGTAGTTTGTAACTCTCGCCGCTTGACATCGAGCTGAATCAGCCGATCGATATCAATGGCCATCCCTTTGTTGCGGGCGGCTCGCTTAACCTCTTCCGGGTTTTCTCGAATAAAGTTTATATCCAGCATAATTTGGTATACGGTATTCAGTATTCCGTATAGGGTATGTCAATTCAATTATTTAAAGCGTAGGGTGATCGGCTCGCAGAGTTCACAAACGCCGAGTTCTGACAGTTTCTCTAAATATTCTATAACTGTCAAGACATAAAAGGCGTGGGACCAGGTAAGTGGCGAAACGGAAAGCGGTTCTCCGGTATGCGGGTGGACCTGCTCTGTAAATAAGCCAGAACTAATACCGTTTTGGTGAGCCCACCGCAGGTAATCTTTTACCGGTCCCATATCGTTTTCATTTTTGGCCCTACTCACCAAGTGTCGGGCGTGCCATAGCGTTGTCAGGAACCATGGGTTTCCGGGTAAGCTAGGATCTACTTGATAGTAGTTATCACCAACGTATCTGGCAAGCCCCCCTATATCAGTATTTACTCGCAGTTCTTTTACGGTGTTTTCTACCACCGCATCCAAGAACTCTTTGTCATCCAGTACATCAAATTCGGAAACCCCCATAGCGCTGGAAATATCTGGAGTCGTATTCAAATGGAATTCACCGTTTTTAAATTCGAGCATTTTGGCAAACCGCTTCTCGTCTTTCAGGTAAAGCTCTTCCATCATACCTTGCTTGAATTCTTCGGCGGTGTTTAGATATTTGTTAGCTAGATCTTTTTTTCCTAACAAATCAGAAAAAAAAGCGGCCGCCTGCAATGCTCCGTACACCGACGCCACAGTATAGGTAGAGATACCAAAACGTTCTTCCCAAAGATCGTAGGAGGGTTGCGGAAGATTAAATTTATGAGAACGGAAAGTACACAAGAAATCCGCCATTTTCTTAATAAATGGATTAAAAAATTCCTCTATTAAATCCAGATCGCGGCGTACTTTGTAGTGTCTCCACAAAGCATACAGAACAATGGCGGTTTCATCTTCCTGAATGGGCATAATGGGCTCTCCATTCAAAATCCAGGGGTGCCAAGAAGAACCAAGTGAGTTATCCGTGTGATACTTGTGCATCAAATACCCCTCCTTTCGAAGTGAGTTGTGGGCAAACTGGAAGAATTTTTGGGTAATATCAAAGTAGCCGCCTTTATCCAGGGCCATGGCGACATAGGCGGCATCACGCGGCCACACATAGTTGTAGGTATCTTTGCCGTACTGTAAAATATCCGGATCAGAAGAGGCCAGAATACCGCCGCGCTTGTCTGTTTGCGAACGAATTACCAATAAGGAAGTTTTAAATGAATCAATCAGATCTTCCGATAGGTTGTGGAAGCTAAATTTTTGTTTTCCGGTCCACGCCCGCCAGTAGTCCGTAGTAGTACGCAAAAGATGCTGCGGCCCCTTTTTTACAATATAGTTATTGAGATCATGAGCGGCCTCTATATCTTTTGCCGCGCATATCCAATAATAAACTGTGCGGTAAGAGCGAGCTTTAATATCCAACGTAAAACCGATAGTGGAATCCACCGAGCCGTGCTCGATCGGATTCCTGCTTAATTCACCGTCTTCCGCGTCCTTCCATGTGCCTGCCATATTGTGATATCGAGACATTCCGGTTGTATATTGTCCAAATGCGGCGATGCGTTTCTGTCCTTCCATCCCCGATGTGGGCATGCGCCCGGAAACCAAAAATACGCGCCGTGATTTATAATGAATAATACTGGAGGTTTCCGGGTGGTAGTAAGCCGTATTCCCCCAATGCGTGCCATATAATTGGAATTCCTGGTTGAAATATAGTTTAATTTGACGGTCCTCGTTCCGGTTATTAAAAACTTTTACTTTCCGCACAAAAATATTTTTTTCATTGTAAACCGCGTCCTCCATCTCCAGGCGAACGCCTAAATGGCTATTAAGAGCTTGAGTCAAGCCGGCCATAGTTTCTTTTTGATAAGAGCTTTCAATTTTCCATTCCCGGGCATCAAGCCAACTAAACGAACCGTTTAGATAAACTCCGACTCGGTGCGGATTACCAGCGTCGATATGATTCTCAAAACCCACATACGGAAAGCAAAAATCATTAACCCGGCCGGCCTCATCCAGCCCCACTAAAATATTTCCGTTGCCAAATACTAAACTGCGTGGCATATATTAAACTTCGCTATGGGTTAATTGATCAGCGAGACGGTCCAGTTGCCGGTCCCAGTGATTAAGACGTTCCTGCAGCCTTTCTAGTGCATCATTTTTATGCTGGGCTGCCTCCATACCTAGAGATAAATAGTAATCCTCGATAATGTCGCGAATCCAGGCGGCAAAGTCGTTTATCTCGCCCTGGTGGTGATGGTTGAAGGTGTCCTCATCCATTTCCTTCAGGGCTTCTTTTAGATCTTCCAGACAAATGCATACTTGCCCATCTCGGCATTGAAATGCCTTATCTGACGGTACGTAACGCAGGAAATGTTGAGCCTTATGAGCGTATAACATAATTTTTACTTTGTAAAAATAATTTTCAATTTCCAAACAAACTCCAAGTTCCAAACTGTTTGTAAATTGGAAGTTAAGTACTGGAAATTGTTTGTAAATTGGAATTTGAAGTTTGGAAATTATGATCGTGGGATTGCGCACAGCGCATCTCCAGATCGTTCAGGGCGTTCATAAAATAGGCAAAAGCATCGTAAGGGCTTCCGTGCGGACTGAAATATTTATGAACATCCCCATCGTTCCACCACTTTGTGCACATATAGTAAAAGTGATCCGAGGTCTGCAAACGACGCCAGCTCTCTTGCAAACTTTTGCTATTAGAAGCCATTACTTTATTTTTTAATCGATGCAGTTTTCGCAACGCGGTTTGTTGCATAGCGTTTTCCTGCCAGGCGGATAAGTCACGTTCTGTATCCGCCCAGGTAATAAAATCAGGAACATCTATGGCCTCCATTGATTTATGATGTTGGGCTAGTTCGGCATGATGGGCGAAACGAGTGTCAGGATGTCTTTTAAGCTCCGCTGGTAGGTGTCGGAAAAATTCAAAAATACCACTTTCTTCCCATTGGTGCTCTCCCAGTGTTTCGTAATCCATAGCTAAATTAATTGATTGGGCCTGTCCGTGATGAGCGTTCATCCACCCAGCAAATTTTTCCGCGGTTAAAGGCCAGCCGGCCCATTCGGCATCATGAAAACGAAAAGCAATATCGTCGGATAATTTATAATTTTTTAACAATAACTTGAGTGCTGGTTCTTGCGGGTGGTGGTATATAAAATTTGGAGAACGCCACTCTAGAATACGGTCAGCTCCTTCGGTTAGTACTCCCTGATAGCCAAGCTCAGCTGCCCACTCCCCTATCTGATTATTATAGGCCGCCTCAGTATTGGAAAATATCGTTGGAGTAACTCCAAATGTATCACGCAAAACTTTTTCTTGTTTTTTTACCTGGTACTCAAACTCCTCTTTGTCCGCCAAAAAGGATAAGGAATGATAGTAGGTTTCTCCCAAAAATTCTACCTGTCCTGTGTCGGCTAATTTTTTGAAGCTATCCAATACATCCGGTGCCCATTTTTTAAGTTGTTCTATATATACACCGGATAACGAGTAACTTACTTTTAAGTCCGGATGCTCTTTGAGAAGCTCCAACATCATTTGATTGGCGGGCCGGTAACACTTGCGGGAGGTTTTTTCTATCATTGCCCGATTACTAAGCCGGTTCTCCCAAATAGGAAACTCCTCGTTCCAGGGCTCGTTAAAGTAATCGTCGTCCTGGCCAATACGAAATATGTCGTATCTTTTTAATCGATACGGCTGGTGAACCTTGAAGTAAAAACTAATATTCATAATTTCTAGCTGTTTAGTTTTTTGTACAAAGGAGTTTTTCCGAGCAAGTATATGGAACGGTAGGTATGGAGGGGCGCTTACTTGCGAGGAAACCTCCTTTGAAAAAAAGTAAGTAATTAATAGCTAGGTGCCAGTTGGGCATAGATATCTATAACTTTTTTGGCTGCTTTATCCCAAGTGATGTTTTTCAAAGTGTGGTAACCGTTGCGGGTAAGGGTATGGGTAAGGGCCGGGTACCGCATAAATTCAATAATTTGGCTGGCTAGTACGTCCGTGTCCCAAAAATCTACCTGTCGCATATGTGGCATCACCTCGGTAACGCCGGCTCTTTTAGAGACAATGATAGGTGTTTTTTGCCCGAGTGCCTCCAGTGGTGCTAAGCCGAATGGCTCCGCCACGGAAGGCATGACATAAACCCGTGCTCTCCGATACAGATTTTTTAATTGATCTCCGCGCAAAAATCCGGCAAAAAGCACGCGATCCGCTATATCGAGCTCGGCGGCGAGGTCCATGAGTCCCTCTCGGGCCTCTCCGGATCCGGCAAGAACAAAAAGAGCGTTAGGCTCATGCGCTAAAACTTTGGCAGCCGCTTTTATAAAATAATCAGCTCCTTTGTGCATGGTCAGACGGCCCACAAACAAAACAATTTTTCTATTTTTAAGGGCAACCCTCTGGCCGGTAGGCGTTCCGAGAAACGAAAAATCAGAATGTCCGTTATGTACTACGTGTATTTTTTGTTCGTCCAGGGGATAGCATTGCAGTGCTCGATCTTTGGTAAATTGGCTAACGGCGATATTTAGATCGGCCTGCGGTAAAAAGTGTTTTTCTACGTCAAAAATCTTAGGGTTGGGGGGCTGGTCAGCGGAGCGGTCTAATTCGATAGTATGCAGGTGAGAGATAAGTGGTTTTCCGTATGCTTGCTTTAAGGCAACTCCGGCTGGTAATGTAAGCCAGTCGTGCACATGAATGATATCAAAATCCAGATTTTTTGCGACATTCAAGGCGCCACGAGTAAATCGATCCACGTAATTAAATACATCTTTTTGGAATTGCCGGTGTACCGTGTTATAGGGGCTGGTTACACGCTTTTTAACATGCGATTTGGGCAAATCTTTGTCCACGAAATGGGGGGTGAAGGCACCTCGAATATAATCCGATTTATATGGTAAAATTATATTTACGTTCACGCCACGTCTTCCCAGGGCATCCGCGAGTCCATACGTAGCAATGCCCAACCCTCCACTGTTCTGAGGCGGGAACTCCCACCCCAACATCAGTATTTTCATAATAAAATTAAATAGCTTCACCCGTTAAAATTTGGCAATTCTTGTTCCTGTTTTTGGTGCGCGTAAATCATAGCCCCGATAGCTCCCGCATAATAACCGAGCTTTCCCCTGGTTGCACGAATGCTTTTTTGTGCTTTTTTAGAAAATATTTTATCCCGCATTGTTTTCTCTAAGGGCGTAAAAAACATATTCGAATGTTGCTCTACCAAGCCCCCGCCGATTACTATTACATCCGGATCCACCACGTTTGTTGCATTAGCCAGGCCTACCCCCATATAATGGCCCATATCTTTCAGTGCTTTGTGCGCCCAGTCAAAATTTAAATTAATACGCCGGTGTAACTCATCTATTGTGAGACCTTCCTGAAAAATCCGTAAGGCCTCTTCGCTCACATATTGCTCCAGGCAACCTTGCCTGCCACACCAGCACTCCCTGCCGTCAGCATTAATTACCATATGTCCTAACTCGCCCGCGGCCCCAAATGCCCCTTTGTGTACATAATAATTCCTGCCGGGGTGTCCTCCCTCCATTCTTCGTATTGCCAATCCCGCGCCTACTCCCGTGCCAATAGTAACGCCCATAACACTGCCGGCTCCTTTGCCGGCTCCCATTGTACTTTCCGCCAACGCAAAGAGATTCGAGTCCTTTTCCCAAAAAACAGGCACATTATATTTTTCGCTCAGTTTTTTGCCTAAATTACTGCCCACTAGTATCTCCAGGCGTAACTTTATGCCGGTCAGTACCTTTTCTCTATCCGGAGACAAGGGCCCGGGAGAGGCGAGACCAATGGCTTGTAAGGAATCTTTTTCTTCCAGGCGATCCAGAAAACTATCAATATGAGTGTATACCTCGGATAAAAATTCTTCCGCGCTTCCCGAGGCAAAATGGTGGCTTTGCTTAAAAGCATTAGCTTTACCGGGGCCTAATTTACCACCGTGAAAAAGCATACTTTTGATGGATCCGCCTCCTATGTCGATACCAATATAAGCCATTTTTATGACGATGACTAATGACTATGACCATAGAGTGCCACAATGACAATGACGAAGCACCACAATAACGATGACTATAGCCATAAAAATTGTCCAGGAATTGCCCGCGCTGGCTAATTGTTATCGTCATCGTGCTGCTCGATAGTCATCGTGATAGTGTCACTTCATTGTTATTGTGAGCGTAACGCTTCATAGTTATCGCGGGGCTTTCTGTGTTCGCTGTCGGGCGTATAAGGCGGCTCCGATAGCACCGCCGTATTCTCCCAGCTCTGACACTTCAATTTCAATATTTTTACCGGCTGTTGGTGAAAAGGTTTGGCCGCGTACCGTTTCTACCGCTTTTTTATGTATAATATTCGGAGTGTATTCCAATAAACCGCCACCGAGCACCACCACCTCCGGATCTAACAAATCCACGAGATTGGTAAGTCCCAGTCCTAAATAATACCCCATTTCTTCTAAAATGGACCGGGCGGCACTATTGGATGCCTCTGCTTTTTTATGAAGCTGAGTCGCAGTTTTACCCGGGGAATGTCTTTCTAAAAATTGTTGAGAGGTATATTGTTCCAGGCACCCCTGCTGACCGCAGTAACATTCTAATCCGTTTTCCTGGATGATCATATGACCTATCTCACCGGCACTACCGTGCTCGCCCTCCCAGATTTTTGCGTTTTGTCCGGAGAAAGCCCATCCACCGCCTAAACCGGTTCCCAATGTAAGTCCCAAAACACTGGTTGCTTTTTGCCCTTTACCCAATACGGTTTCGGCAAAAGTGAAGAGATTGGCATCTCTTTCCCAATAAATCCACTTCGGGTTCTTTTGCAAAAGCGATGTTTTTTGTAATTCTTTTTTTAAAGATACGTTTTCCACGTAGGACAACTCGGGCTTTAAGCCTTCCAAAAATTTCTCTCTTTTTTTATCCAAGGGTCCCGGAGAACCCAAGCCAATACCTTTAATGTTTTTAGGTTGAACTTTGTTAAAGTATTGCTCCAGATGCGTAGTGATCTCGGATATCAAACTACTTTTTTCTCGGGAAGTATGGGAATGTTTTTTACTCTCAATTTGAATGTTCTCTCCACTGTGCCCAGATCCCTGGAGTAATACGCTTTTAATGGAAGTTCCCCCGATGTCTATGCCGATATAAGCCATTATGACATAAGCGAGATTAAGTACATAAAACCCGCACTCTACAAACCTGCGCAAATAAAGCTCAAAGCACAACCTGTAAAACACACGTTCTCGCTAACCGCTTTGTGTTTTGAATGGAAAAACTATACAATATTTAAAAGCACTCGAATCCAATATTTCCTATTTTAACACTACTTTTACAGGATGTCATATATACTTTTCCACAGCTGTGCCTCGAGTCACGAAAAAAAGCCGGCACCCGTGGTGCCGGCTTTAATTAGCGGGCGAGCGGAATCGAACCGCCATCACAAGCTTGGGAAGCTTGTGTTTTACCATTAAACTACGCCCGCATCTAATGAACTTCAAAGGTTATTTTTTACCCTTTAATAACGGCCAGGGGTCGTAATTGTGCTACTTTGCGTGCCAATCCTAAGTTATGGACTGTTTCTACCACCGCGTCAACGTCTTTATAAGCTGTTGGCGCCTCCTCGGCCAATCCTGCCATAGATCCCGCTTGTATGGCAACACCTTGTTCCTGCAGTTGTTCCTTTAACTGGGAGCCCTGCACCTGTTTTTTTGCTCGGGTGCGGCTCATAGTGCGCCCAGCTCCGTGACACGCACTACTAAAAGACTTTTTTTCACTGCGCCTGTCTCCCGCTAAAATCCAAGAGCTGGTACCCATTGATCCGGGGATTAAAACCGGCTGGTTCGGAAAGGAGCGCGTGGCTCCTTTTCTGTGAACCAAAAGTTTCTTATCTTCGTGAGTTTCCAACTTAGCAATATTATGAGCTATATCGTAAAGAGTATCCACCTTAACATTCCTCCCAAACATACCTTGAAAGACATCCCGAATACTGCTTCCCATCATATGACGATTTGCCCAAGCAAAGTTCGCGGCCGCCGCCATTGCCTGCCAATATTCGTGCCCGTATTTGTGGCGGAGAGGCACATAAGCAAGTTCTTTATCCGACAATTTTTTCCCTTGACTTTCTATCCATTGTAAGCTCTTTTTTATAAAATCACTTGCCACCTGGTGTCCCAAGCCACGGGACCCGGTGTGTATCATAGCTACAAGCTGGCCCTCTTGTAGCTTGTACTTTTGTGCAATATTCTGTTCAAATATCTGAACAACTTCTTGCAACTCTATAAAATGATTACCTGAACCCAGCGTTCCCACCTGGTCAGCCCCTCTTTGTTTAGCTTTTGGGCTTACCACTCCCGGATTAGCTTCACTCAAGCGACCGCTTTCTTCGCATGCTTGAAGATCCGAATGAGTGCCTATGCCTCGCTCATTTACCAAATACGTCGGACCGCTGGATAAAATATAATCAAGTTCCGCTTCAGAAAATCGGGTAGCGTGCCCTCTACCTAAGCCTGAAGGCACTTCACGCTGGATCTGTACAGCCAGCTCTTTTATTTGATCCCTGACCTTCTCAACAGTTATATTGCTGGTAAGCACTCGCACGCCGCAGTTAATATCAAACCCTATCATCCCGGGCGAGATAATCGGCTCTTGCTCGGCATCTATGCCAATGACTCCTCCCACAGGGGAACCATAACCTTGATGAACATCCGGCATAGCCAGCGCGTATTTATGCACGCCCGGCAACATAGCAATATTTACCAACTGCTCCAAGCTTTTATCCTGTACCACTAAGTCCAGCATTTCCTGACTGGCATACACGCGCGCCGGCACCTTCATTGCTTTCCGATAAGTTTTGGGAATTTCCCACGTGTACTCGTTTATTTGCTCCAATCTGTTTTTATCAAAGGACATAAAAATTTAAATAAAAGCCGCAAAACCCAAACTTCACAAAT
>CAYTAF010000001.1:31238-34282 GCA_964435865.1 uncultured Candidatus Saccharibacteria bacterium
GATTTTGGGTATTTGGGCTTTGTATTTTAGACGTCCAGAACGACTTCAGCAGTATAACCGTTGTCTTGTTCTATTTTTAGGTCGTGATACGTTACCCCCTTAATCTCAGTGTCAAATTGTTCCACTTCAGCGCCTTTCAGATTAGCCTTTAGAGAGTCCGTTTTTAGCTCGATAAATTCTACTTCCGGATACACCTCATTGTAAATATCCACTTGCACTACTATTTCCTGAAGAAAATCAGCCAAAAGCAACTCTTCGTCCGGTGCTTCCAGCTCTATTTCCCGTTTTTCATTCAATTTTTCGGGCAAATCCTCTTTAATAGAGCTCGCATACGCGAACGCCGCGTTACCAAAAAGTTCTTCCAGCGAAGCGCCATAAATTTTTAAATGGAGTTCGCTTGTATGCGGCACCTGCTCAAATCTTTTGTTTTGCGATTTTTTTGCCATCAAGCTTATTATACCAAACCCTTTAGACGTCCTGCAAATAAATACGGCTCCGCTGTCTCACCGGAGCCGTATCAATAGACAGGAAGCCGGTCTAGTCTTGTGAAACTTGGAAGAGTCCGGTGTCAGGGTGAAAAGCCACCCAAGCGAACCAAAAACTGGTAAGTTGGTCCGGTTCTTGTAGTTGACTTCCCTCAAGTTCACCACTTATAGCTTGCCCCTCCCAGTTCCACTCACTGCCGGTTTCCCGGTCTACGATTGTACCATCTTTACGTTCAAAAGTTAGTGTTTGCTCATCCACGGTGCTGGTAAAAACATAATTAACTCCAGTGTCGGGATTTTGCCACGCCACCACCGATGTGTCTCCTATTGTATCGTTTACCAGCACGGCCCGCCCTAGCTCGTCTTTCGGGTATGCCTTGGCGGCTCCGTTAACAGTTACACCCAGTACTTCCGCTTTTGGATCCAAGCGTTCATCAGTATTTGAACTCGGAAACAAGACGCGATCCGAGGTATAATAATTTCCATAGGGGTCCCGCCCATAGGATCGAGAAAAGCCGGTTTTACGGCTTAAAACCTTAGTGTCGGGATGTTTTTTCTTCCAGTCACCAAAGGAAATATTGTCCGAAGGAACTATTTCCAGTTTGGTACCGGTGTGAGGTCCCACTACCGCCCTACCTATTGCTTGTGACCATAAAGATTCATTTTCTTCCTTTTCCGCCCGGTTATACATTAACAAGTTGTTGTTATACAGCTTACCAGAGACGCCAAACTCCACCGGTTCGTTTTCTATCTCCCGCTCAAATACCACTCCAGTCAAACAGAGCGGGCAATACGTAATAGCAAAAGGATCGCCGGCAACCCAGTCATTCACGATTTCGTGCCACACTAAAATTTTAAAAGGATAAAAACGGGCGTCATCCTTGTGTTCAATACCGATACCGAAATCGCCGTCCACTAAAAATTCGCCGGCTTTATCGGCTGAAATAAATTGCGGGTTGTCTATCGATGGAATTCCGTCTTTCGGCACACCCCCGGAAACAATTTCATCCAAGGGAATGGAGTGCTTGGTGCCGTCAGTTACCAGTATCTCCGATTGACTCGCTGAGGTTTTCTCAGAAGTTCCGGAAGTTGATTGCCCTGAGCTGTTGTTATTTTCAGAAGTCATATTACCTTGATCTGCCTCCGCCTCTGTTGTGCCTTCGAAGTTCTGCGCGGAGGAATCATTGGAGTTGACGGTAGTAGAAGCCGGGCGTGTTTCACCTTCCGGTAATTCAAAGTTTTCACCGCCCTGGCGCTGCAACACCAGTCCCGCGAGTACTGCTACCAGCACCACTAAAACAATTAATAGTATATTGGAAGTTCGCATTTTATGCTTCTAATAATTGTTCAATGACGGGCTTGTTGAAACCGACAACCACCTGGCCATCGATTTCTATAACCGGCACCCCCATTTGGCCGGACTTTTCTACCATCTCTTGCGCTTTTGCCTGATCTTGAGAAACATCTATGTCTTCAAATTCAAAGCCGTTTTCTTGGAAATAGTCCTTTGCCATTTTGCAAAATTGGCAAGTGGGCGTGGAGTACACCGTGATTGTATGATTTTGATTAGCCATAATACATATACGTTATTATATTTTTATCGTTTTATATGTGATTGTGGTTACTTTTATTGATTTTCCGGCAAAATCTTTTGAATACTTGCTTTAATTTGTTCTTCCGCCTTGGGTCCGAATTTTTTTTCCTGAATTACGCCGTTTTCGTTAATAAAATAAGCCAACGGCATAAAGCTGGCGCCGCCCGAATACCGCTGGTACACCTCGCCGCTCGCATCACTTAATAAAGGATAGCTAACGCCGCGCTCTTGAGCGAAATCACCACCGGTCTTCAACCCCTCTGTTTCGGAACGATGAATACCCAAAATTACAAGACCCTGATCCTGGTACTGCTGGAATGAACTTTCCAAAATGGGCATCTCTTCCACGCAAAACGGGCACCAACCCGCCCAAAAATCAATCACCACCGGCTGACCGCGGAAATCGTTTAAACTGATCCGATCCTCCTTTCCCCCGGTAGCCGGATCAAAACGTCGCAGGGTAAAATTTGGGGCAATCATACCTTCTTCAATGCCGATATTTTCTTGCTCTACCGCGCCTTCTGGCTCTCGTGCACCCTGAGGTTGCTGGATTCCCGTACCCTTCTCAGCGGCAGGTCCGCTTTGAATTAACACAATAGCCCCCACTATAAGCGCTAAAACTACAATGAGTACGATAATTCGTTTCATAAATTAAGAATAACGCAAAAAATTAAAACCTCCAAAACCTAAATATCCAGAACACAAACAAAGTCACAAAGTACAGAACACAATGTCCAAATAAGGCACAAGGCATCAAATAGTTAGCGAGCATTTGTGTTTTGTAGATTGAGTTTTGTGTTTTGTTTGTGCATATTTGTGATTTTGGGCTTTGGGTTTTTGGTGCTTTATCTTTAAGATTTGTTTGGAACTTGACTACTTGGAAATTGGAAATTCAAATTAGAATATTTGAGATAGGTAGCCGCTTAAAACAGCCAAACGATTCGTGAACACCAATATACCAAGAA
>CAYTAF010000002.1:0-27713 GCA_964435865.1 uncultured Candidatus Saccharibacteria bacterium
CTACTTCTCCTACCGCAAGGACGGATATAGACCCACCCAGCAATAACCGCGACAATGTCCACCATATCGCCGCTATCAACAGCGCATTCAAAACATAAAAGCTCCCACGATGCCACAAATGCCGGCTTCTATTTGCCGGACTCATTCTCGGAGGATTGCTGGCTGTTTTGCTCCTCTCCTCCGTTACCTTCTTCTTTTGAGCTCGCTTGAGAGGAATCACCGGATTGTTGTGAATCTGATTGATAAATCTGATTGCCAATCTCGCTCAATGCGCTGCTAAGTTCTTGAGTCGCATTTTTTATTTTATCAGGATCCTCCTCTCCTGTCACCTGCTCTACCTGTTTAATCTTTTCTTCTACTTCTTGCTTTTGCTGATCACTGATTTGCTCCTGGTTATCTTCCAGGGTTTTACGAGCCGTATAAAGCAGTGAATCAGCATTGTTGCGAGCTTCTGCCAATTCCTTTTTGCGCTTATCTTCCTCGGCATGTTTTTCGGCCTCACTTCTCATCTTCTCCACCTCTTCGTCAGTCAAGTCAGAAGTGGCCTCGATGCGAATAGATTGCTCTTTGCCGGTCTTTTGCTCCTTAGCGGTTACATGGAGAATGCCATTGGCATCTATATCAAAAGTGACCTCAATTTGCGGCGTTCCTCTAGGGGACGGAGGAATACCGTCCAACACAAAACGCCCTAATGACTTATTATCCGCCGCCATCTCGCGCTCTCCTTGTAATACATGCACCTCTACACTGGTTTGATTGTCCGCCGCCGTAGAAAACACCTGAGATTGTTGGGCCGGAATGGTGGTATTTTTCTCAATTATGGGCGTCATAACACCCCCTAGTGTTTCGATACCCAAAGTCAGCGGCGTAACATCCAGCAACAAAATATCTTGTACATCCCCTTGCAAAACTCCTGCCTGCGTAGCCGCACCGATAGCAACAACCTCATCAGGGTTAATATCTTTATGCGGCTTTTTGCCCAGAACCTCTTCCAAGCGCTTCTGAATAAGCGGCATTTTTGTCTGACCTCCCACTAAAACTACTTCGTCCACCTCTTTCTCTGATATCCCCGCTTCCTTTAAAACCTCGCGAGTCTTCTGAATCGAGCGATCCACATGCTCATCCACCAGCTTCTCAAGCTGGGAACGACTCAAATCAATCTCAAGATGCTTGGGACCGGATTCATCCGAAGTAACAAAGGGAATATTAACAGTGGTTTCGGTTTTACTGGAAAGCTCAATCTTTGCCTTCTCCGCGGCCTCTTTTAGGCGTTGAAAAGCCAGTTTATCATCGGACAAATCCACGCCACTATCCTCCTTGTACTGGTTGATTAACCAATCGATAATGGCCTGATCAAAGTCATCACCACCCAAATGCGTGTCACCACCCGTGGCTTTGACTTCTACAGTGTCATCCCCGACCTCCAGTACGGAAACATCAAACGTACCGCCGCCAAAATCATACACTACAATTTGCTCTTCCGCTTGCTTATCAAGCCCATAGGCCAAAGCGGCAGCCGTTGGCTCATTCAAAATACGCTCCACCTCAAAACCCGCAATGGTGCCGGCATCTTTAGTGGCCTTACGTTGACTATCATCAAAATAAGCAGGAACCGTAATGACCGCTCGGTCCACTTTTCCGCCAAGCCGATCTTCCGCATCTTGCTTAAGCTTCTGTAAAACGCGCGCTGAAATTTCAGCCGGTCGGTACCACTTGTCCCCCATTTGCAATTCAACGCCACCTTTATCACTTTTCCTCATCTCAAACGGCAAATTTTCCTTGTCTTTTTGGGCAGAAGCATCATCATAATCACGCCCCACAAGACGCTTTGAGGAGTAAATAGTATTTTGCGGGTTTGTAGATGCCTGCCGTTTCGCCATTTGTCCCGCCAAAATTTCTCCTTTTTGACTATACGCCACAACTGACGGAGTGACGCGGTCACCTTCGGCGTTCTCCAAGATACGCGCTTTGCCGCCCTCGGAAACAGCCATAACCGAATTAGTGGTGCCGAGATCAATGCCTAAAATTCGACCGCCACCCCCTTGCTCACTTTTTTGTTCCTGCGTATTTTGTTTTTCATTTTGCTGCTTTCCAGTCATAAGAAAATTACGTTAAAGTATTAATTTATTATACTTACTTCCTGTATGTCATTACACAGGAAAACCAAAGAGCAACCCTTGGGCCAACATATGATGCGGGCAGTACAAAAGCTGCGGACATGCAAATAAAAGGACTGATCCCTGGTTTCCGCAATAAACTTCAGCGTGCCCAAAGGAACCCTCCTTTTGAAGACAAACCCCCACTCTGGATAGGCCCTTTGGGCACAAAAATAAACTTACTTCACGTTCACCTTTACACTCTTGCGCTTAGCCTGCTCCGCCTTCGGCATCGTGACCGTAAGAATGCCATTTTCCATATCCGCCTTAGCTTGATTAGACTGCACCGGCTTAGGTAAAGCCACGCGTCGCTTAAAGGACTGCTGTGCAATCTCACGGCGGTAGTAGCTACGCTCATTCTGCTCTTCTTCGTGCTTGCTTTCTGCGCTAATTGTGAGAGTATCATCTTCCACTTCTACGCCAACTTCGTCTCCTTTAATTCCGGGTAAAGAAAACTCAGCTACCACTTTATCCTCGGTCTCATACACATTAGCAGAAGGAACTGATTCTTGCCACAGCGGAACCATAGGAACAAAATCCCGATCAAAAAAACGATCCATGTCCTGAAAGTTTCGCAACTCCGGAAGTAGTGCCATAATCTTTTTTGCTTCTTCCTGCCAACTCCTAACATTAAGTTGACAAGGAAGAAGAAGGGTTAAATTAGTTATCTGCCGTAGTAAGGGTGACCATAGCCGGGCGAATAAGCTTACCTTCAACTATATATCCGGGACGCTGCACCTCAGAGATGACCTCTCCCTCTCCGGCTACAGCTTCATGCACCTCTGGGTCAAACACTTCTCCGGGGTCTGCTGGCACTTGCTGGAATCCAAGCTGCTCCAGTGCCGCTTCCAACTTTCTGCTTGCTTGCAGCATTCCGTGCGCCCAAGGTTGGCTGGCCGTCTCTTGATCCACAGCCGAACGGGCTTCCTCGAAATCATCCACCACTGGCAAGAGATGCTTTCCCACCTCCTCAAAAATATTTTTCCGAGCCAATTCTTTTTGCTTCTCTAAATCTTTTTGAAAATTATCAAATTTAGCACGCTCACGCTTCCAGCCCTCCAAATAACTTGTAGCCTCTTCCTGTTTTTTTTCTAATTGTTTCTGTAAATCTATTAGCTTCTGGGCTTCCTGCCCAGAATCTGACTGCTTCGAGTTGTAGGATTTCTTGGCTGACTTTCTTTGCTTTTTATCACTCATATTTTTGAAAAATATTTTTAAGGTATTGCAATACCCCTAAATTTTTATCGTAACGCATACGCTGAGGGCCGGCCAAGCCTATCACCCGCTTTTCTCCGTTGTTTAGACGCACTGCTATAATGCTGAAATCATCAAGTCGGCAACCGAGAAAGCTGGCTTGACTCCCTATAAGCACCCGAGGTCGATCCGAAAATAATACGCTATCCAAATCATTCGGCCTGTGACACAAACGACTGACCAAATCGAAAAAAGCCAACATCTTAGTACGCTCGGAAAACTCGGGGTTCTCCAAAACCTCCCTAAAGCCCTCTTGTAACAACGGATAATCGTTTCCAAAATACAGCACCGCGGCTCTGGAAAAACGAGAAAGGTGCCTCGCTAAAGCCAAAGGGTCTTCGTGTACTTTTTCCAACTCGGAGCGCAAATGTCTTTCCGGTGCTCTTGGCTGCATCAATCGATTCACGAAATACTGATAGCCCCTCTCCGTAGGAATCCTGCCCGCCGAAGTATACGGGTGGGTAAGATAACCGTTCTTTTCAAGTGCAGCTAACTCATTACGAATTGTAGCCGGAGAATACCCCGAAAAGTGCCGCTCGCTTAAAAGCGCGGATCCTACCGGGGTGGCCGTACTGATATATTCCTCCACTACTCGTTTTAAGATCACATTACGTCGCTGATTGGGCATAAGAAAGCCATCACCAAATAATTTTTCTATTGTTAGCACTCTTAAACTTAGAGTGCTAATTATATTTTATAAACTGGAAATTGTATGTCAAGTCTGTTATACTTAGGACTAATGAAGACCATCAAGGCTGGACAGGTTACCTGGATACTATTGGAACAGCCGGGACAAAGTGAAGTAAACCACCTGGAGGAAAAGCAACAGCTTCCTTCAAGCATATATCATGGACTTTTACAATCTTCCGCTCGCCCCCGCTTGTTGCAACACGGTCCATATCGCCTCCTGATCTTACACTTCCCCATTTACCAACAATATAAAAAGAAGGTGAGTCGACAGGAAATTCATTTTCTAGCAGGACCCGGCTTACTGGTTTCGACACATTGGCGCTCTTTGCCTCCGCTTCAAGAGCTGCGTCAAGATATGCTAAGCCAGATGAAAAAACAAAAAGCATCCCGATTTAAATCGAGCGATGAACTGCTTTGCTATATTTTGCAATACTTTTATGATTTTTTGTTCCGGGAATTGGACCACATTCAGGCTGACCTGGAATGGCTGGAAGACAACCTTTTCACGAAAATAGACCGAGAAATGATTAAGACCATCTCTACTGTCCGCAACAATATAACCAGTTTCCAGCAACACATCCACAGCCAAGACGAAGTACTCACAGAACTAAAAAATAATCTACCCGCAAATTCTTCCGATGCCTCCAAGATATCCTTTGACAAAATCTTGGGTAAATTTAAAGATATCCAGAGTATTTTATCCCGATATGCCCACACAGTTACCTCGCTGCACCAAACACAAGATTCTTTGCTTAACGTAAAAATCAATGAAATGATATTGTTTTTGACGATTGTGGCCACTCTTTCTCTCCCCTTTGGTGTAGTGACCCTACTTTCCGGCAGCATCACCAAAACAGTAGGGTTAATAATCGCCACGGTAATAGATCTATTATTTGTAATGTGGATTTATAGGCGAAAATGGCTTTAAAGCTTTATAACTCTCTCACCAGAAAAAAAGAGGTTTTCACCCCACTGAACGACAAAAAAGTGGGGCTTTACAGTTGCGGTCCCACTGTTTACCAGTTTGCCCATATTGGTAATTTGCGCACATACATATCTACAGACCTTCTGCGCCGTACGCTTACTTACTTAGGATACGAAGTAAAGCACGTAATGAATATAACGGATGTGGGCCATCTTACCATGGAAGCGCAAGATAGTGGCGAAGACAAAATAGAGGCCTCCGCAAAAAAGACCGGGGAAACAGCGCAAGAAATTGCCCTCTTCTACGAAGAGGCGTTTTTTGCCGACCTAAAAAAACTAAACATACTCCAGCCAGATAAAACTCCGCGAGCCACAGAATATATTAACCAACAAATTTCCCTAGTCGAACAACTGGAGAAAAAAGGTTATACCTATACAACCAAGGACGGTATTTATTTTGACACTAACAAGCTGCAACACTATCCACGCTTAATCCAACAGAGCCCCGAAGAAAAAGAGACGGGCACACGAATTCCGGAAAATCCCAACAAAAGAAATCCGGCGGATTTCGCTCTATGGAAATTTTCTCCCGAAGATCAGCAACGACAGTTGGAGTGGGAAAGTCCTTGGGGAAAAGGCTTCCCCGGCTGGCACCTAGAGTGCTCCGTAATGTCCTCTCACCATCTAGATACTCCATTTGATATACATACCGGCGGCATTGATCATAAAGAAGTGCACCATCCTAATGAAATCGCCCAGACAGAAGCAGCGGAAGGAAATATACTTGCTAATTACTGGCTTCATGCCGGGTTCCTGACAGTTCAAGGTAACAAAATGGCAAAATCGGAGGGAAATATTCAAACTTTAAGAGACCTGGAAGGCCAGAGTTTTGACCCACTTGATTTCCGCCTGCTGGTTTTACAAAGCCACTACAGACATCCAATGCATTTCTCCATGGATGCCTTGCAAAAAGCCCGCCAAGCACGACATAATTTATTAAAAAAATTACAAAATTCACCCGCCTTAGAAGACAAAGCTTCCTCGGCTCTTAAGAGGGACCTTGCTACCTTTCAAGAAAAGATGGAAAATGATTTAAACACCCCAGAAGCACTGGCGGTAATATTCAACGCGAAAGAAAAGGCACACTTTCGGCCACTACTCCAAAAGGCTAACCGCGTATTGGGTATCGCCCGAGAAAAAGAGTTAACAAAAACAGCAGTTCCAGAAGATATCCAGCGCCTCGTCCAACAACGAGAGACATTGCGTCGAAAAGGCCAGTATGAACAAGCCGATAAATTACGAGCCCAGATAGAGCAAGCCGGCTGGCAAGTAGAAGATGCACCCGACGGACCACGGCTGACACCTAAAAACAATAATTCAAACATCAAACATTAGAGCGCCAAAAACCCAAAACTCAAATATCACAAACGTGCACAAACAGAACACAAAACCCAAGCCACAAAACACAGACAGGCACCTCGGTTAGTTTGTGCTTTGGAAAGTTTATGTTTTGTGTCTCTGTTTGGGCTTTGTAATTTGTGCTTTGTGGCTTTGTTTGCATTTTGCATTATAAATATGGACCCTAAAATTCCACCACACAATTTAGAAGCAGAGCAGTCAGTTCTAGGAGCACTGATGTTGGATAAAGACGCCATTAATAAAGTGGCCGACTTTTTAAAACCAAAAGATTTTTATAAGGTCGCACACGAAAACGTCTATCAAACCATTATCTCTTTGTATTCCCAAGGGGATCCAATTGACATACTCGGCCTTACCAGCCGCCTGCAAGAAAAAAAGCAACTACAAAAAATAGGCGGAAAGGAATATCTAACGGAATTAGTGAACGCTGTGCCTACGGCCGCTCATATTGAATACTACGCAAAAATCGTAAAACAAAAAAAGGTACTCAGAGACCTCATTGGAGCATCCACTCGAATTACTGAACTGGCCTACGGAGGAGAAGAAGAAATAGAAGACATTTTAGACAGAGCGGAAAAATCAATTTTTGACGTTACCAATCAAGGACGTCGACAAAATTTTGTGTCCGTTAAAGAAGCTCTGCAGGATGCCTTTTCCCGCATTGATCAGTTGCATCAAAATCAAGACGGGCTTCGCGGACTGCCAACCGGCTTCTATGACCTAGACGGACTACTCTCCGGATTTCAACGCTCCGATTTTATCGTACTAGCGGCACGTCCCTCACTCGGTAAAACAGCACTGGCATTAAATACAGCTCGTCATGCCGCCTGTGAACACAAAGCTCCAGTAGGAATATTCTCTATTGAGATGTCTAAAGAGCAACTAGTAGATCGACTGCTTGCCGCAGAAGCGAATGTCAACCTCTGGAAAATCCGTACCGGCAAGCTGTCCACCACGGGAGAGGATAATGACTTTACCAAGTTGCAGCGTGCCTTTGGAGCTTTAACTGATGCTCCGCTGTTCATCGATGACTCGGGATCCAATACGGTAATGCAGATCAGAACCATGGCCCGACGCCTGCAATCAGAGCACGGCTTGGGCTTAATAGTAGTCGATTATCTGCAACTCATGGAATCCCCTAAGCATATGGAATCTCGCGTTTTGGAAATCGGACAGATTTCCCGCTCTCTGAAAAGCCTGGCGCGAGAACTGGAAGTTCCAGTTTTAGCCCTATCCCAATTATCCCGGGGAGTAGAACACCGCTCCCCCCAAGTGCCGAAACTGGCAGATCTCAGAGAGAGCGGTGCTATTGAACAAGATGCGGACGTAGTGATGTTTATTTACCGGGAAGACCGAGAAAAAAAGGATACCGAGAGAGTAAATGTTGCTGATATTTTAATAGAAAAGCACCGGAACGGACCTACCGGCCAAGTCGAACTGTACTTTAATGAACAAACCACTAGCTTTGAAGATCTGGATACCACACATGCCGACTACGCCCCGCAAATGACACAATAATATCTTATCACTTGTTTCTTGTATCTTTTTGATTATGGAGCCAAAGCCGATAAAAACAGTCACGGAAATATTAAAAAAATTACCGGGGGTTGGACAAAAAACCGCCCAGCGCTACGCACACTCCCTAAAAAACTTTTCAGAAAAAGACCTACAGCTTCTGGCAGAAAGCCTCCAAGAACTCAAAACGCAACTTGATAATTGTGAACGATGTTTTGCTACCATCCAAAGACAACAAAAAGATCGGCTTTGCAAGATATGTCGCGACCAAAACCGAGATCAAAAATTATTAGCAATAGTAGAAGACGAGCAAGAAATGGAGGCGATGGAACAAACTAACTACAGGGGAGTATATTTTGTACTTGGGGGACTTATAAAACCCAGGTCTCGTCAGTACAATAACGTACGGACGCACGAATTCAAGAAACGTATTCAAAGCGAACCGCCACGTGAAATTATTCTTGCTCTAAGTCCAGGAGCAGAAGGTTCGGCAACATTTTTACAACTAAAAAAAGAGTTGCAGCAATTTAAAACCCCAGTCACGAGACTGGGAACAGGCTTGCCGTCCGAGGCGGATCTCCGCTATGCCGATAAACAGACCCTAGAAGGGGCCTTAAGCAGTAGGACTAAGCTTTAATCTCTGTAACCTGAATGCTGGTATAAGGCTGACGATGGCCTTGTTTTTTTTCGTAACGCTTTTTAGGTTTCTTTTTAAATACTACGACCTTATCCCCTTTCCCGTGCTCTACTACTTTTCCGGCTACTGTAACATCATTTAAATACGGATCGCCAAGCTGAACTTCAGTGTCTTCTCCTTGCTCCGGAGCCACTAAAAGCACCCTATCAAATTTCACGGTATCACCGGCCTCTTTTTCCAATTTTTCCGTTACCAAGGTGTCGCCTTGGCGTACTTTATATTGCTTCCCGCCTGTTTCGATAATAGCAAAACTCATAAAAATATTAAGTATCACGTGTAAAAAGGGATTGTTTTACCAATTGATCCGCTCTTTTGTTGGCCTCGCGCGGAACTAGCTCAAATTTTACACTATCTATACCCCCATAGTCAACCATATGATTCCATATTTTCAGAAAAAGAGCCTGGAGTTTCGCATCTTGAATTTTATATTCACCTCTTAATTGATTCACTAACAATCTACTATCCGATTTGATGATCACCTCCGCATCTTCCATTCGCTCCTTGCCCAGTAGCTTTTTCAGCTTTTCCAGCGCGAATAAAGCTGCCTCAAACTCAGCCTGATTATTTGTACCCTCATAAGAAAGGGGCTCCGAATAGGCCTTCCACTCTTTTTGGTCCTTATAGATAACAACCCCTATGGCTGCTGGCCCCGGATTGTTAATCGCCCCTCCGTCAATATATACAGTTAGTTGCATTAGCTTATTAGCTGTTTAGTGGATTAGCGCACTAGCTAACTAGCCTTAAGTAATTTCTGCTCATCCCGCTCGCCCCCAAGAGCTAACCTCCCAGCCGGCTAGCAAGCTAGATAGATACGGATATCGAATAATGAATAACGAATATTGAATATCGAAACAAGCACGAAGCTCTCAATGAATCCGAAGCACGCAACACGAATATCGTAACTCCTTATTACTTATTCTTAATTCTTTATTCGGTTTTAATGGTATTATTCGCACTCAAAGTGCGCCATAAACTGCATCTGGTCACCGCCTTGATTTAAGGGCTTTAATTTGAGTACCATACGCTCGCCGTTTTCACACTCAAAGTACGGAGGAAAATCAAAATCCTTTGCCAACTTGGCCGCATCCCTCTCAGCCGGCTCAAAGCTCATAGCGTAAGATTGAGACTGCCCAAGGTATGTCTTAATTCGATCGCTTACCTCACGAGGTGTGACCACCGAGCGCACCACAAAATCTTTCACTCCCAGTTCATGAGCCTTGCGCTTGTCCTCCTCGCGGCCGAGGTGCGAATACATAACTATAGGGATATCACTGGTAGCCGCGTTCTTTCGAAGAGAACTGATAAGTTCAAAGCCGTCCATTCGCGGCATAATAATACCGGTGAACACTAAATCCGGACGCTCCCGAATAGCTATATCCAGGCCCTCTAGGCCATCTTGTGCCGTCAAAACATTAAACCCCTCCTTTTGAAAAACCTCTCGATATAAACGACGCGAGGATACATCATCGTCCACCACCAAGATTGTAGAATTGTCTTCATTGGCCATAATAAAAGTAAGCTATAAATTACTATACATCACACTAGCTGGTGATATGAATAGTAATTCAATCAAAATTAATTATTATTAGAGTAATAAAGTGCCTGCAGCCCAGGGAGCTGATTGCCCGCCAGTAATTCCAACATAGCACCTCCTCCGGTAGAAGCAAAATCAAATTTATCCAGCAGTCCCTCTCTCGCCAGCGCGGCAGTCGAATCACCACCACCAACTAAACTAAAAGCCGAAGACTCGGCAAGATACCGACCTATTTTAATGGTACCTTCTCGAAATTCCGGTAATTCGGTTTTTCCCATTGGACCATTCCACGCCACAGTTTCCGAAACATCAATAATATTTTTGAACATCTCTATTGTATCCGGGCCGATATCCAAAATCAATTCCTCGGAGCTCATCCGGCCAACAGGAGCAAGCCGGGCGCCTGACCCTCCTTCCGGATCATCTGAAACAACCGCATCCACCGGCAAATGAAGCTTCGTGTCACTCACTGGCAAACCCTTCAAGGATTCCATACTTTCCGGGCTTACAACAGAAGCACCTACTGCTATCCCTTTTACGTGCAAAAAAGTATTAGCCAGCACTCCGCCCAAGCAGATATGGTCAGCTACATCCCAAAACCTCTGCAGTACTTCTACCTTGCTGCCCATCTTTATACCCGCTAACATCAAAACCAGTGGTTTAGCAGGACGCTCAAAAATATCTTGCAAAGTACTGACCTCTTTTTGCAAACGAAGCCCAGCAAAAGCAGGTAAAAATTGAGGAGGTTGCACCACCGATGCCTGCTCCCGATGTATGACTGGAAAGTCCTCAGCAACATATATGTCCCCGATCTGAGCCAGTTTGCGCCCTAACTCGGGAGAATTGTCTAACTCCTCTTGTAAAAAACGTATATTCTCAAGCATCAAAATCTCGCCCGGTTGCATATTGCGTGAGACCTTCTCCAGCTCTGCCCAGTTAAAGCTTTCACAGAAACGCACCGATGTTTGAAGGCGAGATTCTAAATACTTGGCTACTGAAGATAAACTTAAATCACTCACTCGTTTCCCTTCCGGCCGACCTCGTTTCGCCACCACTATCACCTTGGCACCGTTTTGTAAAAGATACCGAAAAGTGGGCAAAATAGCCTCTATCCTGTATGCTTCTGCCGGATCTACCATATCATCAGATCCCACGGAAACGTCTAAACCAGCCCGCAACAACACACGCCTCCCCTGAAGCTGCGGTATATCTCTGAGGGTTCGAAGCTTCATTGTAACACGAAATGTGAAAATTATTGGAGATACACTATTCCCGATAGTCCTGCCTTTCGTACTCAAAAACATTCTCCGGAGCAAACCAAAAATCCACCTCATGTTCAGCCTCCTGCTTGTCACCACTAGCATGTACCAGGTTATAAATAGCGCGCTTGCCCGCATTAGCGGTAGCAGCTGATTCTACGGAAAAATCACCGCGAATAGTCCCTGGAGAGGCAAAAGATGGGATGGTCTCCCCTATAATCTTACGCACCACTCCAATGGCATGCGGCCCCTCTAAAACTATTTTTACTATCGGACCCGAAGCCAAATATTCAACAGTCCATTGTCGAACCTGCTTACCAATCGAGAAATCATCAGTATTTTCAAAATCATCTTCAAGCGCCAAACCGTACTCCTGATACGTTTTTTTTGTATTCTGACCCAAATTTTTAATCCAATCCTCCTCTGTCGGATAATGTTTATCAATCTGGTCCTCGTTTGCCTGAGTCATCTCCAGGCCGACTACCTTGAGCCCACGGCCTTCAAAGCGAGAAATAATCGAACCGATCAAGCCGCGGCGAACACCATCCGGTTTAATAAGAACTACCGTTTGTTCGTGAATATTTGCCATAGTATTAGCCAATTAGAAAATTAGTATTGGTTATATAGATAGATATGAACTAATGGTAGTATAACCTATTTAAAGCTTTTTATCCAGGCCGTTATGCCATCCGTAAAGATAGCAACAGTACCGTGTTTATCAGTACGCCAAAGCGGAATTCCGGCTAGTTTGTCCAAGGTTTCCGGGTGTGGATGACCATAAGGATTATCCAAACCGGCGGAAACAAAAGCACCCGCCGGAGTCACCTCATTCAGAAAATTTTTACTGCTGGCATCCTTGGAGCCGTGATGAGGTAACTTCAAAAAATCCACGCTTCCCAAGTCGTACTCTCTAACCAGATCCTTTTCCCGCCCTGCCTCAACGTCTCCCGGCAACAAGAACCGCCGACCTCCAACCCTCGCTTCGGTCACTATACTCGTACTATTTAACGAAGACACCTCTCTCAAAGGTTCCAAAGATTGAGGGGCTAAAAAACGCACCTGTAACTTATTACCCATTAATAACTTATTACCGGGAACCGGCCGCAAAACGGAAACCTTCTCCTGTCGCAAAGCTCGCACTAGACGTTGATAGGTTTCAGTATCATGAAAAACGCCAGTAAAAATTATCCGCTCTACTTCAAAATTTTGCACTACCCCAAAAATTCCCCCGATATGATCAAAATCCGGATGCGTCATAACCACCGTCTCCAGGGTGCGATCCCAAAAAGGACGGACAGAAGAAAGTTCCTGCAAAAGACGTCCCGGGCTGGAGCCACCATCAATCAAAACTTCTCCCCCACCGGAAGCCCGTACCAGAATGGCATCACCCTGACCCACGTCTAACATCACTACCCGATGCCAACCATCCAGCACTACAAAACGAGCTGCCAGCAAAGCAAACACCACCAAAATGACAAGTACCCCTAGAGTGATAAAATGTAATTTACGATTGTGAGCAAGGAAAGCGCTTAGCATACCACTCTGTACCAATTACTGATAATACTAAAACTACATAATACCCAACCAGTACGGGCAATGAAATATTAAACTCAAAAAACGCCCCCGGCAGACCGGCAAGCGCCTCTAAGCCAGCTATTATGGCCTCGCTTAATATTTGCACAGGATAGACCGCTATCACCCCCAAAGACGGAGAAATCATACTAAATACCAGGACAGCAAAACCACCCACAATAAGAACAGGTAAGAACGGAACCGATATCAAATTTGCCAAGGGGGAGACAAGCGACATTTTTTCGAAATAAAACACAAGCACGGGCCACAGGAAGATAAGTACTGATACGCTGACAGAGAGTAAATCCCGAAGCTTGAAAATATTTGGCACCTTACACAAAAAGGGGTCTATAACCGGCTTGAGCAAAACAATGCCGGACACCGCTAAAAAAGAGAGTTGAAAACTGATACTCCCCAACTGAGCGGGCTCCAAAAGTATCATAAAAAGTGCCGCAGCTGCCAAGCTGTGCCAAATACGAACACCTCGACCTAACAATAAGCTTATTGCTACTATCCCGGCCATAATGCCAGCTCGAACCGCGGAAGCGGGAGCTCCAACCAGCAACACGAAGCCGGTTAAGATCCCGATGATAAAAATAACCTGCCACCCTTTGGCAAGAGGCAGGTTGCGGGCAACACCCCAAATACCCAAAGTAACAATACCAATGTGCAATCCCGATATGGCTACAATATGCCGAGTGCCGGTGTTATTAAAAATTTGCTTCAACTCATACGAAAGCGCTTCTTTGTGACCGAGCAGCAAAGCTGAAAATAAACCCTGGGAATGTCCATAAAACCGCTGGTTGAGAATATCCAGCAAAAAATTCCGAAACGATTCAAAAACGCCAATAGACACATTGCCAACGGGCACAAAAGAAAAAGAAGGGTTTATACGCAAAATTGCGGCCACAAGTAATAACACGAAAATCGTAAATCCGGGCAAAAGCCAGGACTGGCGAATAATCATTGCTTATAATATGCCACAAAAAAGAGTTGAGGGGAAGGCCGATGACGGCCTTCCCCTGCTCGTTGTCAGATTTGTGGTCTTCCGGGCTAGTCACACTCACTAAAGCCACAGTCCTGACAAAGATAGCAGCCGTTAGTGAACATCAAGAGTCCACCGCAGCTGGGACACAGCTCCGGCTGCCTGGTTTTGTCAGATCCGTTCTGGCGAGGTAGCATATGATCCTCTGGATCATCTTCGGCCCTATTCTCCAGCAAGTCCATTTGTTCGTTGCCCTCCTGGAGATACTCTTCCATAGCTTTAGCTATGGCATCGGGGACCGAAACAACTACCGTTCCATCGTCCTGAACTATAGGCCGAAGCCCGCGAATTAAAGACAGCTCATCAATAATCGCAGTTGGCTTCACTCCTGACCTCAAACACAGAGAGATGAGACGGGCAATGGACTCAGTAAAAGTCATAGCAGAGCTACCGGATTTGCCGAGGTTGGCAAAAACCTCTACTAGACCCTTTTCGTCTTCGTTGACAGTAACATAGAGGTTGCCCATCTCGGTGTACAGACGGATGGTTTTGCCCTTAACAGCCTTGGGGCGCTCCCGGGGTGTACGCTGGCCATACCCAGACTCTTGCTGAGCCTGCTCGCTTTTCTCCTGCCCTTCGGTAAGGAGGATCCCCTCTCGAGAGCCCTCGCGGTAAACTGTGATACCCTTACAGCCCAACTCGTGACCATAACGATAAATCCTGTCCACCTCTTCCACAGGAATATCTTCCCGCAGGTTAAGCGTGGAGGAAATCGCGTGGTCAATGTGGGCCTGGATCGTCCCCTGCATTTTCACGCGGAAAAAGGGGTCGATCTCGTGAGCTGTCACGAACGTCTCCGGTAAACGCTCCAGCACCTCCTCCGGGCCGTGGTCCATATTCCAGCCCTGATTATACGCGTATTCGCGCACCAGCGGATGTAGAACATTAAAGGACGCACCGGAAAGGGACTTACTTTTCCGAACATACTTGAGCGCGAAAATCGGTTCCACGCCCGAAGTACATCCGGCAAGCACTGATCCCGATCCCACCGGAGGCACCGTGAGCAGAGCAGCATTACGAAGACCCTGAGAGCGGATCTTCTCCTGCATTTCTTCGCTCAAACGCTGAATAAAGGCACTTTCCATATGCTTTTCCGCATCAAAAGCGGGGAAAACGCCCTTCTCTTGCGCGAGCTCAGTGCTCTCGTCGTAAACGAGGTGCTTAATTCGGTCAAAGAGTTGATCGGTGAATTGCACGGCTTCACCGGAATCGTACTTGTAACCGAGCTTGATGAGCATATCACCAAAGCCGGTAAATCCGACCCCGATACGCCGCGACCAGAGCGAAGCGTTTTTTTGATCTTGGAGCGGGTGCTTGTCCGCGTTATAATCCAGGACGTTGTCCAGAAAACGCGTGGCATAGCGCGCGGCTCGCTCCAGACCATCCCAGTCAACCTCGGCGTCCTCTTCAAATTCGTTAAGCACAAATTGAGAGAGGTTCAAATTGCCAAGGCAACAACAGCCGTAGGGTTCCAGTGGTATCTCCGAGCACGGGTTGGTGGAGATAACCTCCATACCATTATACTCGGTAGTGGACTCTCGTTTAACGTTGTCCCAAAAGATCAAGCCGGGTTCAGCGCTAGCGTGGGCACTCTCGATGAGCTTATTCCATGCCTCGCGGGCGTTGACCGTCTTCCGGATGGAGCCGGTCACCTCACTGTCAAAGTTGAGAACGTGCTCCTCGTTGTTATAGACGGCTTGCATAAAATCGCCCGTAATCCGCACGCTGATGTTGGCAAATTGGACCTTCTGACGCTCTTTGTCGTTTTTAACGTCAATAAAGTCCAAAAGATCCGGATGATCCGAGCTGATGGTGAGCATTAGAGCACCGCGTCGGCCGGCTTGGCCAATGGTGCCCGTAGTAAGGGAAAACAAGTCCATAAAGGACACAGCTCCCGTGGAGTAGATGGCCGCGTTGTTAACGGGGGCGCCCTTAGGGCGCAGAACAGAGATGTCTGAGCCAACACCGCCGCCATAACTGTACGTACGTCCCTCTTTTTTGCAAAACTCGAAGATTTCCTCGAGTGAGTCATCTTCAAGAGGAATCACATAACAGTTAAGTAGAGTCGCTTGACGCGGCTGGCCGGCCCCGAACATAATGCGACCGCCCGGTACGAAACGAAAGTCCTCCAGCAGCCAACGGAACTTGCTCTTCCATTCCTGCTGCTTTCCTTTGGTAGCCTCAGCAGAGGCCATCTCCCGGGCGATACGCTCCCACATCTTAGGCGGGCTGTACTCCAAGAGCTCACTATCCAGATTACGGAGCGCGTACTTATCCAGAAAGCACCTGATTCTCAGCTCGTCATCCTCGAAGAAATTCCGCGTTTCCTCCGGAAACTCCATCTTACTCGGGTCTACAGCCATTGACGTCTCCTTTCTTGATTTTATCGTTGCCCCGAAAAAGATCCACAAATCTGTAAAAGAACTACCCTCTTTATAAGGGTGGACTATTAATCTAAAAAAAAACGGAACCCCCGACAAGGGGCTCCGTGAAAAACAGCTGATAATCAGTATACAGCGCACTCCTTCAAAGTTTTAAATCCTAAATTCCGCCGGCACCAGCAGAGATAAGCACTTGTGGAACATTTATTCATCTATCTCTTTCAGGCGTTTGCGGATAAAAGCCGGAACCTCGAAATCCTCCTCACCATCCGAGTCTTCTTCCTCTTTGATGGGCTTGGATTCAACTTCAAACTGAGAGCGCCGAAAAGACCCGCGATTTTGTTCGCTGCGCTCGCTGCCATCTTGAGAGGATTCCTCGCCGCGCCCGGACCTCTCATGACGATTCGCGTAAACAGGCGCCTTAGGTCGAGCAGGATCTCTATTGCTCTCGGGCTCGACCTGCTTCCCTTCTTGTTCATTACGTCCTGTACGTTCGCGGTCCTGGCCAGCTGACTGTTTTGGCTGTGCTGTTGACTGCTGCTGGCCCGAAACTTCATAAATCTCACGCACTTCTTTAATGGGCTCCTTGCGCGGCATCTGCGAGCCCTCAAAACCGGTAGCAATGACAGTAATTTGCAATTGTCCTTTTGGCAAGGACTCATTGCGCACCGCACCAAAAATTACCTTCGCGTCCGGATCAATATTTTCGGTGATAGCCTGCGCCGCCTTATTAACCTCTGTCATTTTCAAGTCCTCGCCGCCGCTAATGTTAAAGAGTACGCCCTGAGCACCGTCAATAGAAACTTCAAGCAACGGGGAATTAATAGCTTTTTTGGCCGCCTCCGAAGCACGCTCGTCGCCCGTACCGGTGCCAATTCCCATAAGGGCGGAACCGGCATCACGCATAATAGCACGCACGTCAGCAAAGTCTACATTAATGATTCCCGGAAGAGTAATAAGATCCGCGATCCCCTGCACGGCACGCAAAAGCACATTATCCACCATCCGGAAAGCTTCCTCCAGCGTAGTTTTGCTGTCAATCAAGTTCAAAATGCGATCATTGGGAATTGTAATCAGGGTATCCACATTTCCCTCCAGCTCCTCTAAGGAATCCATTGAAATATTAGAACGCTGGTTGCCCTCAAAGGTAAAGGGCTTGGTAACAACCCCTACGGTTAAGGCGCCAGATTGACGAGCCATTTCCGCCACCACCGGGATGGATCCGGAAGCAGTGCCGCCGCCGAGACCTCCCACTAAAAAAACCATATCAGCTCCTTCCATGGAAGATTCTATATCTTCCTTGTTTTCTTCGGCCGCCTGCCGGCCCAGGTCCGGATCCATGCCAGCTCCAAGGCCACGGGTAACATTTTTGCCGATATGAATTTTCTCCGGAGCATTAGAGTGGTGCAGATCCTGCGCGTCTGTATTAACAGCAATAAAGTCCACGCCGTTGATCTCTGCCTCGATCATTCTCTGGATGGCGTTGCCGCCGCCACCGCCTAAACCAATAACCTTCAATGAGGCAAAAGATTCCACCTGCGGATGAATTTCTGGCATAAGATTTAGCTTTTAGCGTATTAGCTGATAACTGATTAGTTGGCTAAGTTTCAAAGTAATGAAATACTAAACTACTATAGCTTCAAAAAGTTATAATTTCATCTTATACTTTACTCATAAATTGTCAAGGAACTAAAAAAGCACCCTACATATCGGGTGCCTTTTTTGTAATATACTGAAACTTACGGAAATTACGGCAAAAAGTTTTTAAAAAATCGCTTTACGCCTTGCAAGTCAACCGAAGCCCGTTCCTTAATCGGGTCACTCTGCTCCCCTGACTGATGAAAGCCGGAGATTACCAATCCCATTGCTTTAACGTATGCCGGATCGGTTACCTGATCTACCAACCCTCGTGCTTCATGCGGGTAACCAATACGCGCAGGTAATTCCAATTCTTCTTTAGCCATCTCCAGCAGGCCTGGCAACTTCACGCCGCCCCCCACCAAAACAGCCCCGGCTGGCAAAAAGCCACGCCTGCCTATCCTTTCAAGCTCTTTATTGACCAGATCAAAAATTTCCTTTAAACGAGCTTCGATAATCTCTGCCACTTCCTGCCGACGAATTCGCACCTGCTCGTCAAGGCCGAGATCAGCCAAATTGATAACTTCTGTTTTGCGGATTTGATGGGGAAGCGCGGATCCATATCGTATTTTTGCCATCTCCGCAGTGTCCAAATCAGTGCGCAACCCAATAGCAATATCACTCGTAATAAGGGCGGAGCCAATGGGGATGACCTTAAGATGTGCTATCTCACCTTCTTCATAGACTGCCAATGAGGTAGTTTCTGCACCGATATCCAGTACAAGCACGCCTAACTCTTTTTGCTTCTTGTCTAGCACTGCCTCCGAAGCCACAACAGGACTTGGATTAAACACGTTAGCCTCCAGACCGCCACTGCTAACTGCCTTATTCAAATTTTTTAAAAAGGGGCTGGATCCTGTTACCACTAAACTGTCCACTTCAAGCCGCACACCGTTCATTCCCACCGGATTTTTAATGCCTTTTTCCGAGTCAATGTTATAACTACGTGCTATTACTTGCAAAATTTCTCTATTTTGTGCTGTGGAAACCGCTTCTGCCGCACGCACCGCTCTATCTGCATCACTTTGTGTAATTTCTCGGTCTGCACGTGAGACAGCCACAACTCCCTGGGAAGCGTTACCCTCAAGATGCGATCCATTCACTCCGACAACTACATTTTTCAAATTCATGCCGGAAACATTGCTGGCTTCCTGCGCAGCATTGCGAATCGAGGCAGCCACATCTTCAATATCCACTACAATGCCACGGCGAGTACCCTCACTTCGGCTGTGACCAGTCCCCATAACCTGCAAGCTAGCAAGCGGGTCCTGGCTTTCCTGCCGATCCGCCTTATTGTACATAGCCGTAACGACCCTGATGGTGGAGGATCCTACATCAAGACCTGTAATAATGTGGCTCATAGAAAAACAAATTAAAGACGGCCAAGTTTGCGTAAACGCTCTTTGCGCTTGGCAATACGAGACCGTTCAATTGCCTCCTGACGCTGGAGGTGACGAGACTTAGGCTTTTTTCGTACCTGAGCCTCTTTGGCTTCCTGTAAAACACCGCTCCGTTTCACGCGTTCGGAAAAACGACGCATCAAGGAACCCACGTTTTCACCATCTTGTTTTCTGACTTCAACCATAAAATAGTATAAAGTATTAAGTATAAAGTATTAAGTATAGCATCTCAGCCACACTTCTCTTCCTGGGTATTAAGAATTATCCGCTAACAAATGTAGATGGAAATGCTCCACAATTTGGCCAGCCCAATCACCATTATTATTCTTCAGGCGATACCCCTTTTTAGCAACCCCCTCTTCCTTTGCTATCTTCAAACCTAGCTCAAAAAGACCCCCCAAAACAGCCCGCTCCGATTCTTCTACTGCGACAGGTGGTTGAACAATATGCTGCTTAGGGATGAGCAGAAGATGCAATGATGCTTCCGGTCGGATATCATGGAATACCAAATAAGTATCATCCTGATAAACGATATTAGCCTCCTGTTCTCCGTTTACAATTTTGCAGAAAATACAATCCATTTTATTAGCTTATAGATTACTAGCTTATTAGCAGATTAGTGTTAGCTAGTCAGCTAATTCGCTAGTTAGCTAAATAGCTATTTTATGCCCAGGCGTTTTTTGACTTCAGTAACAAGCCGACTTATGGGCAAAACTTCCTGCGCCCCGCTTTCCATATCTCTCAACAAAATATTGTTGTCCATTAGCTCCTTTTGCCCCAAAATCAACACATAACTTACCCCAAGCCGATCCGCCATTTTAAGTTGAGAACGTAATGAATCCCGGTCAAAAGAAGCTGCCGCTTTTATGCCGCTCTTTTTCAGTCGGTCCAATAACCCAAAAGAGTGCCGTTTGGCAGGATCAGAAAGTTGGGCCAAAAATACATCCGGATTATGCTTTGTTGGCACCTCGATGCCGTTTTCTTGGGCTGCTTTCACCAACCGTTCTGTACCCAGCGCCACTCCTGTCGCTGGCGTTGACTCGCCGCCCAAAGTTTCCACCAATTTGTCGTAACGACCGCCTCCACCCAGAGCTACCTGCCCTTCTGTATCATCCTGCATCCATATCTCAAAAACGGTCCGGGTATAATAATCCAGGCCCCTGACAATGGCGGGATTCAAATTATAATTGATCTCCAGCTCATCCAGAACCTCTAAAAACTTTTTAAAGTGCTGATGACAATCTTTGTCTAAATTATCAATGATTTTTGGAGCAGACTTAGCTAAACGCTGCGCCTTCTCACTTTTAGAGTCGAACAAATGAAGGGGGCGACGCGCAATATTTTCCCGATCTTCTTTTGGCAGCGCGTCCTGATGAGAACGCAGAAATTCTTTCAGCTTCTCCAGATAATCGGGTCGACAGTTTTCATCACCAATAGTATTGACTTGAAAAATATAATCGTCAATACCGATACTTTCCAAAAAATTAGCAACCACTTTTACTGTCTCAGCTTCCATGGCCGGCGAATCGGAGCCTATCACCTCCAGACCCAGCTGATGAAACTGTCGGTAGCGCCCCTTTTGTGGACGTTCGTATCGAAAAAATGCACCATCATAAAATAATTTTACCGGATGCGGTTTACTTTTAAAACCATGCTCCAAATAAGACCGGATAATCGGGGCGGTTCCTTCTGGTCGCATAGTCACCCGCTTATCACCCTGCGTTCTAAAAGAAAACATCTCTTTGTACACAATGTCTGTCTCTTCACCTACTCCTCGCTCAAAAAGTTCGGTGCTTTCCAAAACGGGAGTATCGATCTTTTCATATCCCCAATACTCAGCTTCTTCCCGAAAATTTTGTGACACTTTTTGCCAATATGGCTGTTCTTGGGGCAAAATATCAGCCATTCCTTTCACCGACTGTAAATCGATATCTTCCGCTTGATCATTTGTGTCCTGGGTGTTATCTGACATCTAGAAACAAGAATATAAGTTACAAGAAATAATTAGCGGACCTACGGCCTCTTCTAATATTGGGGTGCCTCTATGGCATGAGCCTCACTAAAGGGCCACACACGCAACCACACCCGCCCGACAATTTTTTCTTTTGGTAGAGCGCCCCACCGGCGAGAATCGTAGCTGGTATCCCGATTGTCTCCCATTACAAAATATTCTTTCTCCTCGAGCTCCATAGTCAAGTGTCCAGAGGTTTCTTGTTCGGGAGGAAGATAAGAGGATTCATTCAAAACTTTACCATCTGGATAGGACTCATTATAGATCACCACGTCTCCATCTCGAATTTCTACTGTTTCTCCTGGCAGACCCACAATCCGTTTTATATAAAACTGGCTAGGATTCTCCGGGAACCGAAAGATAACCACCTCTCCGCGCTGTGGCGACCGAAATTGGTATGTAATCTCATCTGCCAACAAATAATCAAAAGGCTGAAAGGCAGGGTCCATACTCTCTCCCTGCACAAAAAAGGGCTGCACTACAAAAAGCCGCAACGGAATAACTATCAATAATGAAAGCACCAGTATCTTTAAAAAACTCAGTGCACTGTCAAGAAGATGTCGCATTATCATTTTAGTATAATGTAAAAATTACATTGAGTCAAATCCTGCCTTCCACTCCAAAACCCACTTTGCAACCTCAACCACCATAATCAAACCGATCGCAAAACCTCCAATAATTAACCAATCCTGTCCCATTAAAGGAACAGTACGCAATATGGCTTGTAAAGGAGGTAAATATATGCCGGCTAACATTGTCGTAATCCCGGCCCCAATTCCAGCTATCAATGCTTTGTTATCTAATAAATTGCTACGCCATAATGGACGCCGTAATGCTTTCACCGGCAAAGCATATAATAACGCTGCCAAGCCAATGCCAGCAAAAATCAGCGTTCGCAGCTCGGTCAGCTCCTTTCCTGATTGCAATGACCACCAAAATAATCCGAGAAACGCCACACCGGTAATTACACTGATAAACACGAACAAACTTCCTTCAAATCGGTCAAATATGCCCGCACTTTTTGAGCGGGGCTTCTGTCGCATAACATATTTTTCCGGAGGTTCAAAAGCAAACGCCAAACTCGGAAAAACGTCATTTACTAAATTGATCCATAAAATTTGAGCCGCTAAAATAGGTAACGGCAAGCCCAACAAGATAGATCCCAAGATCAAAGCCACCTCGGAAAAGCTATCAGCAAGCAGGTACAAGGCGGTTTTCTTCATATTATTAAACGCGGTTCGACCCTGCCGAATACTTTCTACAATAGTGGCAAAATTATCATCCAACAACACCAAATCCGCCGCCTCTTTCGCCACCTCGGTCCCGGACCCCACCGCTACCCCGATATCGGCTTTTTTCAGGGCCGGGGCATCATTTACTCCATCCCCTGTCATGGCTACCACGCTACCTCGCCTTTGCCACGCCTGGATAATCTTTAACTTGTGCTCCGGGTTTACACGAGCATAAATATCTATTTCCTCTAATTGACGCTCCAACGCTTCTACCGAAATAGCTTCCAAGTCCCGACCGGTTAACACAGAATTAGTATCATCACGAAGCCCAAGACGACGCCCGATAGCCTTGGCAGTCAACGGATGATCACCGGTGACCATAACAGTACGGACGCCGGCACCTCGAGCCTCTTGGATAGCTTCCTCTGCCTCAACTCGCAGAGGATCCTCTAAAGCAAGCAATCCGATAAACTCTATACCCTCCAGCAAACCCGCTAAATCCTGATCCGTGTACTCGCTAACTTGCTCCGCAACGCGAGGCGGAATATTCCGATATCCCACCCCGATGACACGAAGTCCTTCTTGAGCCATCTCCTCTACCTTGCTTAAGATCTCTTGCTTTTTGTTATCAGTAACTTGAGCGGCCTCCAGCAACTTCTCAGGGGCTCCGGAGACCACCGCCATAGACGTCTCAGCGCTCCACTGCCAGACCGACAACAAATATTTTCTCTCTGTAGTAAAGGGCAATTGAGCGATGCGGGATTTTCGAGTACGTAATTGCCAAATATCCAACTCTTCTTGAGCAAGGCCTTCTATAACAGCCCGATCTGTAGCTGACCCCACCAACTCCCCGTCTTCTTGTTGTACTACATCCGCACTCAAGCCCGCCAGTGTAAGTAATGGGTCAGCCTTGATATCCTCTAAAAACGCAGGACGCTTTTCAAAATACGAAACCGTTTCCTGAAGAACCATAGTACCCCGAGTGAGCGTGCCTGTTTTATCCGTAGCAATAACATCAGAGGACCCTAATGTTTCCGAGGCTACTAAGCGCCTAATCAATCCATTTTTCCTTAAAATACGAGTAGCGGCAATCGCTAAAACAACCGTTAAAGCCACAGGGAGGCCTTCCGGGATAGCCGCCACGGCAATGGCAACCGCGGTTACAAAGACCTCTTCTCCAGCATAAGTGCCTGATATAAGCCCGGCGAGAAAAATTAATAACGTGGCTCCGATCACCAGCATCCCGATCAGTTGACTAAGTCGCTTCACGTGCAACTGAAAGGGCGTTAAGGTCCTCTCCGAAGTTTCTACCAGTTGGGCAATTTTTCCAAGCTCGGTCTCCTCGCCCGTAGCTGTAACCACTGCCTCCGCACGTCCCTGCTGGACCGTAGTCCCCATAAACACCATATTGGTCTTATCGCCTACGCTCACCGTCTTCTCCACCGGGGAAGTCTGTTTATACACGGGTACGGACTCACCGGTGAGTTGAGCTTCATCCACCTGTAAATTCCGCACACTCAACAAGCGACCATCCGCCGCTACCCGATCTCCGGCACCCAATATTAAGATATCCCCCGGTACCACCTCTGAAGAATCCACTTGAAACTCTTTTCCCGACCGCCTTACGAGGGCAGAGTGGCGCACAGTTTCTCGCAGCTGATCAAAAGCAGCGGAAGCCTTATACTCCTGGAAAAAACCGACTACGGCATTGATACCCAATGCCGCTCCAATAACAAGAGTATCTAAGGTCTCTCCTAAAAACAACGTGATGCCTCCCGCTACAAATAAAATATAAATAAGCGGACTCTTGAATTGCCTCAAAAACATCCGCACAACACGCAATGAAGATTTTCTCTGAAATTCGTTAGCACCGTATTCTCGCATCCTCTCTTTTGCCTGTCGCGGCTCCAAGCCAGTTTCTGGCTGGACAGAGAAGTGTTCTAAAACTTTTTTAACAGGATATCGATGCCACTCCATACCTAAAGTATACCATAATTTTTAAATTTCAGGGCTCATAATTTCCACATATTTATCAAATTCTAAATCATAACCAGCTACTAAATTAGGGTCCCCCAAAGATCAATCTTTCGTTGGAGGAATTTGATAGTAATTTAAAATAAACTCTGCCAGATCAGAAAAAGCAGGAGTTACGGACTGCGCGGCAAAACGGACGCCTGACGGATCGTCCAATTTAATCAACGCCAAAAAAGCGGGGTCATAGGCCGGAGCATAACCTATGAACGTATGAATGTTTTCATCAGCTGAATACCCGGGTTTATTTTGACTCGCTACCTGGGCCGTACCTGTCTTGCCGGCTACATGATATCCCTTGACTCGCGCTTTTTTGCCATTCTCCACTACCGAGACCAACATAGAAGTTAATCGATTGGTGGCCTCCCTGGAAAGTACCTTCTCTTTGCGCTGAGGAGAAAATTTTTCCGCTCCCCCATCAGGATGCACCACTTGCCGTACAAGCTGAGGACGATAAATATTCCCCCCGTTGGCAACGGCTCCCATGGCTTGCACAAGTTGCATCTGAGTAACGCTGACCCCTTGCCCGAAACTAGCAGTGGCATAGTTGACAGGACGCCCGGAATCAAGATTAGAAATATCCCCAGAAACTTCACCGGGCAGCCGGATACCAGTTTTCTGCCCGAACCGAAGCTGACTAATATAATCTTTAAATAAATTCTGACCTACTTGCCTCATAGCGTAAATGGCGCCGGTATTTAAGGACTGCTCCAATACCTCAGTCATCGTTACCGTGCCACGCGCCTCTCCGTCATAATTTTCAATGACCTCGGGGCCAATTTTTACTTCACCGGTATCGGTAAATTTCTCTTGAGGGGTGACAGCCCCAGAATCAAGGGCTGCCGCAAAAGTAAACGCTTTAAAAATAGAGCCGGGCTCAAAAGTAAGTTGATGAAAAGGACTTAAAAACATATTAGAGGCAAACTCACCATATTGGTTGGGGTTAAATCCAGGAACAGCAACCATAGCCTTAACAAACCCGGTTTCCGGATCCGTTACGATGATCTGCCCTCCATTGGCATCCCATTTATCCACAAGTTCCTGTAAAATTTCCCGGGCCTGAGTAGAAATATTTGGATCTAAGGAAAGAATCACATCAGAACCACTCTGGACGCCCCCTAAAGATCTTTTTGTCCAGCCAACAATATTATCAACCGCATTAACGCGATTCTGAAGCGAGGCCTCACCGCCTAGAGTTTTATCCCAAGCAGCCTCTATCCCGTACTGTCCGGCCCGCTCGTCACCCTCAAACCCAACAAATCCCACTGCCCGAGCAGAAAGTTGCTCCATAGGATAAAAACGCCCCCAAGAAGAAGTTAATTTAATGCCGGGATGATCGGTGCTGCTCTTTATGGCATTCGCTTCTTGTGAAGAAAGGCGATCCGTCAGCGGCTCATAGGGATCATTCTCCTTGCTAAGTCGTTTACGCAACACCGACTCCTCGACCTCCAGCTTCCCGGAAAGAGATCCAACAACACGATCCACGGCTTGTTTTTCGATTTTGGAGGGAACCGCGTACACGCTGAACCACTTTTTGTTTGTAGCGAGGGGAACCTGCTGTCCACTTTTATCCTGCATAAAAATTTTACCCCGCCGAAACATAGATTCCTTCGCAACCTGATGATTGGCCTGTGCTCTCTCTTTATATGCTTCAGCTTGCTGTACCTGAATAAAATAAAGGCGGGCCCCGAGCAAAACGGCCCACCCTACCAATAATACGAATATAAGGCTAATCCTCCACTTTGGCATGGAGAGAAGAAGAATCTATTAATATTTGTGTTCAGCGTCGCGAAAGAGATGCTGAACGGCCGGCTTTGATATAGCGAATATTGGTGGCATCAGTCAACTGATGCTTATCCATAGGTTGCTTAAACTTTTGCAACTTGTCTTGCTTCAATGATTCCGCTTGCAGCAAGCTGGTTGAGGCTGAATGTTGCTGATTGTTTTCCTGGAGCTCATTGATCGTATAGCCAAGACTAACAACCCGGCTTACCTGTACTATGTATGCAACAGCAAGCAAGGCAAGTAATATCACCAGCCCCGTAATAACGCGTGATGACGTTACTTTTTGCATAGGAGCTGTTTTATTATTCCTGTTGGGGGCGGGAGACACCATATAGTTTGGCTGATCTGGATCTGGGATTATTATATATTTCCTGCTCAGAAGGAGCTTGTGCGGCACAGATTACAGAAAAGTCCTCCGAATTT
Organism: uncultured Candidatus Saccharibacteria bacterium; assembly: GCA_964435865.1. GTDB lineage: Bacteria > Patescibacteriota > Minisyncoccia > 2-01-FULL-47-10 > CAYTAF01 > CAYTAF01. The sequence goes on from CAYTAF010000002.1 coordinate 26,967, forward strand.
TGACCTAAATGCCGCAAAAATTTTCTGACCTCCTGCTCTTCCAAAGAATGAAAAACGATAACCGCTATACGAAAGGGCTGCAATTGCCAGGCAGCGCGCAAGGCTAACTGTAATTCCTCCAGTTCCTGATTTACCGCAAGGCGTACAGCCTGGAATATCCGTGTTGCCGGATGGCGTCTACCTTCCTGTTTACCGCTTGGCAGACCGGCCCGGATAGCTTCCACCAGCTCGCCAGTACTTTGTAAGGGTCGACGCTCTACAATGCGAGAAGCAATGGTACCGGCATGACCCTCTTGGCCATACTGAAGAAAAATATTTTTCAATTCTTTTTTAGAAAGAGTGTTAAGGAGCTCTTGGGCAGATCTGCCCTCATCGAAGCTGAGACGCATATCCAAAGCTTCTTCACGCTGAAAACTGAAGCCGCGACCACTCTTTTCTAAGTGCCAACTAGAGACTCCCGCATCAATCAAGATTCCATGCCACTGCTTTGCTCGCACGCCTTTTTGGCTCATTACCTGGCTTGCACGTCCGGAGCAGAACGTTACTCGTTTTTTAAAACGAAAGAGCTGCCTTCGCGCTTCTTCCAAAACTTCCGGATCACGATCTATACCGAGAAGAACATTATGACGATTTGCCCTTAAAATAGCGTTCGTATGGCCTCCTTCCCCTATTGTCGCATCGATATAATTACCGCCTCTTTCTGCTTCCAGCACCTCCAGCACCTCTTGGCTCATTACCGGCTTGTGA
>CAYTAF010000002.1:27813-33454 GCA_964435865.1 uncultured Candidatus Saccharibacteria bacterium
GAAAGACGTTCAGCAATTTCATCGCCTTTTGCCTCCATAGTATGCTGATACTTCTGCCATGCCTTCTCGTCCCAAACTTCCAGCCTATCCCCTGTTCCCATTACTACTGCTTTTTCACGAATTCCAGCATAACTTCGCAAATATTCCGGTATTACAATACGACCTTGCTTATCAGGCGCAACCTCCATAGCCCCAGAAAGCATAAGGCGAGCAAACGCCCGAGAATCCTTGCCTGAAAGGGGCAATTCGTTAATCTTTTCCGCCATATCCTGCCAACTTTTTTTTGTGTAAAGAAATAATGCTTTATCCAAACCACGAGTCACCACCGCACCTTTTGAAAAGGCCGAACGGAACTTTGCAGGAATAGCTATCCTGCCCTTCTCGTCCACTGAGTGTGTGTATTGACCAATAAAATGCATTTATCCCCAGAAAAAATAATTTATCCACAATATTCTCCACAATTCACCACCAACCACCAGTATACACCACCCTTAACCAAACCGCAACCACATAACTTGTGGATAAAAAAACACGCACAGCAATGTGCGTATTTACGGGCGTCATTACGACTTCTTACTTAATTTGCTTGCGCGGTACACCCAAGTTCCAATTACTTAAATTTTAATTTCCAAACGTTTGGAAATTGCTAATTCTTGAAACTTGAGATCTATTTGGAAATTGGTTGAGACGGCTACGCCCTGCGGACTTTCCTCATTAAATAACTATGTCATTTAATATGCAGATCGTCAATCAGCTTCAGGTGGGGCTTTTTTAGAACGTTACGCACAAATCTGTCATACAAATTATACCGGTAAGTAAATTCAGATGTATCCATAAGTGTATACCTTAAAGTAGCCCCTACATCCGCCTCTAAGGTAGCAACAAAATTCTCGAACTGAGTACGATCAATATCGTCACCTACAGCAAACAAATCCACCTGATAGCTATCTTCATCTAAAAACAATCCGGCTAAAATAGCAAGGCGGATCCTCCCTATATTTTTCAGTCCCTCTACTACTCGCTCGGTGTCTACAGGGAAAGACCTCAACACAAACTGCCGCAATTCATTATAAAGCGGGAAGCTCATATTCAACGCATATACTGTACCTCCAACTTCTTGACTATCCTCGGATTCTTCCGGATCGCTCATTTTAGACTGGACCAACCCGACCTCTTCCAGGACACCTATGTAAGAATTGGTGGTGTTATAATTACTCTTAATAAGACGTGCTATTTCACCAACCCGAAACCATTGGCCCGGATGGCGAAACAAGAAACGGAGCAAGCGCGCTTCGGTTCGAGATCCTAAAAATCGTGATAGGATTTCTCTTCGGTTTTGTGTTTGCGGCATATCCAGTAGTAGAAATTTGATCCGGCTGGCTGCGCCAGCCAAGATAAATTAAAATTAATTGTAAATGCCATGTCCAGTGATATTTAATATTCCTTAAAGCATTCTTTTCATTATGGAAGCTAGCAAATTTTCACTACTGGACATAAATTCAAAATTATGAAATTAAAAAAGAGATAGTTTCATTTTATTGAAAAAATCAAAAAAGTCAACCCCGTAAAATTAAATCGATTAGCTGCTGAGATGGTTGCCTGCGGCAAAGTTATCGCCTTAACCTAGAATTTTAATGAAGGTCAACCCTTTCTTTTCAACTAAAGAAAACTATATTAGAATATATTAAATATGTTATTTGCAAAGACTGACAAAATTTTAGTCGAGGGCCGGAAAAACTCTACGGAGGTTTTTAGTTACCGTCCGGATAATATTGAAAAATATGAACTCGGACAGCTGTATCTTGTAGGAGAGATCTCTAATAGCCTGAACAACCAAAGCACTATTTTTCTACTCAATTCCATTGCTTCAATTTTAAAAAGAACATACTACCAATACCCGGAACAAGGACCAGAAAAACGTCTCAATGCCGCTCTGCAGGCCATAAATAATAATATGGAGCGCTTAACCAGTCAGACAGAGCCGGAAAAACTGTCACGACATCTTCACCTCGCCACAGTAGTGGTAAACCCACGCCGCATATTCTTCTCTAAAACTGACTACACCAGTATTTTCTTATTACGCGAAAAAAACTGGCTTAACATAGGAGCCGGCCAGAAAACAGCCCCGAATAATACTCATAAAGTGTTCCAAAACGTTGTCCAGGGAACTTTGCAAAAGGATGATCTTGTGTATATTACTACTTCCTTGGTGTCACCATATATGCACCAACAAACATTCCGAGGACATCTTACTGAATCTCGCCTGGACGGAGCGGAAAATCAACTTACACGCCTGCTGAATTCTACTAATCCTCATGGAGCAGCTGCCCTGTTGCGCCTCCACATACAAAAACACACCGGAGCAAAACCGGACCTTCAAACACTTCCTTTACACTCTACTGCTAAACGCCTAGAAAAAAAACCGGAAGAAGACAACCAGGAATTCAACAAAGCTGAGCAGGCCAATACAGAGCAACAAGCCCTATTTCCAGGAGCGCGAAATACGGGACAAGAAAAAAAAGAACCCTCCGGCGACTTTAAAACCGACCCCCTGTCATCTCACCTAAATCGCGTAAAAACCTTTTTGCAAAACCACAAAAAGCAAACCACAAAAATATTCCAAAACGCAAAAAATCTCTTCCGTTCCTTTAATTTCACAAGGACTCAATGGCACTTGCTCGCTATTACTGCCCTCATTGTTGTCTTTACTGTTGCCGGAGGGGTTATACTACTTGGTAACGCCCGACTATCACCCTTTGCACAACCAGAGCATCCAACCGAACTCACCAAAGCTTCTCCGGCGTCTTCCACAAATCAACGCATTTCTTTCGAGGGGCTCGACCTGAATTTCTCCCCTTTCCAGCTCCTTATCACAGAGGAGCTTGCTCCGACGCTGCTGGCTACGGACGAAGCCGCTCTATACAAACTTCCATTACAACAAAGCTCCGGCAGAATTATATTTTTTCCGGAAAACACCGCTCCTGTAGATGTAACAAGTATAACACCCACCAACCTTACTTTATTTTCAAGCTCGCCAGGCGGATCCATCCAAACTTTTAACCTACAAGAAGAAGTATTCCAACCTAACTCCATTAATATACCGACACCGATACTAGCCGCTGACACCTTTCGGAAAACCACTTATATTCTCACGCAAGAAGATTTCACAATTTACACTTACCCAGCTCAATCACAGAACCCTGACTTAGAACAATGGAATCAAATTTCGCTTTCCTCTCTGTTTCAAAAAATTTACGATATGCAGATAGCTAAGTCGGTCTGGATAGCAGGAAAAGACCAGCAAAATAAAACAATCATTATAAAAATGCAAGAAGGGAAAATTCAACAAAAAATAGTGCTTGCCAACCTTACTGGATCGGGCAGCCCTGCACCTGAACGACTTGCTATGTATGTCTCAAATCAAAAAAATATGCTGCTCGTTCTGGATCCCGCCCTGGATCGCATTATCCAAATTGATACAACTAATAACGTACTGACAAAACAAATCACCGATAACAGCCTAGGTGACGGACAAGATATAGTCTACTCCAGCTCGGCACAAGCATTCTTTGTGCTTACAAAACAGGAAGTGCTCGAGGTGAAATAAGAAGCTAGCCTGACAACAAAAAACGCCCCTTCCTTGGAAGGGGCGGGGGAACTATACCAGAGGGGCGGAAGCTACCTTACTTAAACTCAACACTACCTCCTGCTTCTTCAATCTGCTTCTTAAGTTTCTCAGCCTCTTCTTTGTCCACATCTTTTTGAAGTTCTGCGGGAAGCTCCTCCACCAGTTGCTTAGCCTCCTTGAGACCCTGACCAGTGATTTCTTTTACAACTTTAATCACTTGAATTTTAGAGGAGCCAGTATCAGTTAACTGCACAGATACAGTGCCGGAATCTTCCTCATCGCTACCTTCAACATCTCCGCCTCCACCGGCCGGAGCAGCTACCGCGGGCGCCTGCGCACTTACACCAAGTCGCTTCTCGAGAACTTTCACCAATTCGGAAAGCTCCACCACGGAAAGATTCTCAATGGCACCAACCACCTCCTGGAACTTCTCGGGAACCTCGACCTCTTCTCCCTTATCTGCCTTTTCTTGTCCCTGGGAGCTTGTCTGGTCTTCTTTATTATCGCCTTTCCCGCTTTCTTGTGAAGAGGTCTGCTCTTCCTGTTCTTGCTCCTCTTGCTTATCACTGGAGCTTTCTTCCTCCTGAGTAGAATCTTCTTTTTTTTGTTGCGTTTTTTTCTCCGCCATAATTAAAAATAATTAATAATTAATGTAAACAATGAATTAAACCTCTACGAGATGAAAAGAAGCCTCCCTATAATCTCTAATGTTAAATGTTATATCTCAATCTACGAAGATGCTTGCGACTTTTGGGACAAAATACTCAACAGGTCGCGCGAAGGCGCCTGTAATACATTCAATGCCTGCCCGATAGAATTTTGTAAAACGCCCAGCAAATTCGCCTGCAACAATTCCGGCTCCGGCAAGTCGGCTAAATCCTTAACCTGACCCGCTGATAAATACTCTTCGCCGAGAAGGCCTCCCAGTAAACGTCTCTCCCCTTCTTTTTTTCCGTGTACTTCTTTAGAAATATCCAAAAGCAACTTCGGCAACTTCTCTGGGGAATCAGTAGAGATGGCAATTGCTAGCGGGGCAGACATATCCAATACTTCCTGTAAAGATTTCTGGGTATTCTCTTCAAATGCATCTTGCCAGGCCCGCTGCAATAACGTTTTTTTTGCGACCACAAAGCCCCCGCCTGCCAATTCATTCAAGCGCTGCCGTAGGTAGCCCTGCGAGGCAACATCAAATCCACTCAGGTCCAAAAAAACCGCATTTGGGCGGCCTTCAAAAAGAGCTTTCATCTCTTTTACTACCTGCTTCTTCTGATCTAGGCTGAGCGGCATAGTGTTTTAGTAAATAAAAACTTGGGGCATATTCACCCCAAGACCATAGCTGATACAAGACCTTGTCTTGTCTCTCCCTGCATTGGACTTACCGTGCCAATGGTCTGTGGGGCAATATGTAACTTTTTTCAGTATACACAGCAAAACCTCTTCCGTCAAGACTTATCGCAAATGACGTCGCTTGGCCCGAACGTGCTGCTTAAAAGTTTCCGAATAAATCGTACGGCCGTCCCGCGTTGAAAGATAATAAAAATACGGATTCTCTTCCGGTGTAAGTGCGGCATTTACGCTTTTTTTTGATACGTTGGCAATCGGTCCGGGCGGCAATCCTTTATTTCGATATGTATTATACGGAGATTCTACTTCGGTGTCCCGCAAAGTAACTGCCGGTAAACTTTTACCGGTTACATAATTCACTGTAGCATCCACCTGCAGCGGCATCCCCTCTTGCAATCGCTTTAACAAAATGCCCGCCACTATCTTCTTCTCTTGCAGTTTATGCACCTCTTTTTCCAATAAAGATGCTAAAACCAGCACTTCGTAAGGACTGAGTTCTTGCCCTCGCCATCGCACTGCCCTCAACTCTGGCAAAACCCTCTCTTGAAACTGAGATAGTGATTTGTGTAAAAAATCACCTATCTCAGCCCGAGGAGATAAAAAATACGTCTCCGCCGCCAAAAGCCCTTCTAGGCTTTGAATATCATAATTTCTGGCAAAATCCCGCAA
>CAYTAF010000003.1:0-23304 GCA_964435865.1 uncultured Candidatus Saccharibacteria bacterium
AGGGAAGCGGCCCTAGAAAAACTTTCTTGCTTAACCTCCAACTGGCTAGCATTGCGACCCTCTTGTATATAATAACTGGCGGTTGCCTGCGCAGTTACACTAAAAATGCCCAAAACTACAACTATAACAATAGCTAAGGCGCCCGCATACCAAGCGTTAACCATCTGAGGGCGAAGCTCAGAAAAATTAACCACTTTACCCGGTAAGCGACTCGCCAAAAAACCGGCGGAAGCAAACCAAAGTATGTAATGAACCAAAAATGGAGGATACGCAAACCACAATACTCCCAAATACAAAACCGCTAAAAACCAAAGCCAAGATCTACGTCCCCCGATCCAACCAAGAAAAAGCAAAAGTCCAAAAAATGCCAAGAAAAGACCTGTCCCTAGGTAGCCAGCCTCTGTCAAAAAAGTTAATAGGCCACTGGAGCCGTGCTCAAAACCAATTGACCAAAATGGAGTTTGATTAAGATTCTGAGAGCGATGCAGTAAATACTGATTATCAAAACTCCCCAAGCCGGCCCCCCAGAACGGACTGCTGGACAAACTCTGCTGGGCCACGTTCCAAGAAGAAGAGTGGGTGGGTAAAACCTGCGCGGGCGTTGATGTTTCTAAACCAAAATTAATGGTACTGCCTCCCAAAATCATAGCAGCCACCGCCAATAGCAAAATCCCAACGCCTACTACCTCCATCGGGCGAGTTTCCTTCCGAAAAATAACTAAAGCTAATACACCTAAGAGTCCTCCAAAAAGTGCCACCCAAAGAGCTTGCACATTAACCAAAAAAGCCAAAGCGAACGAAGCAATAAGACTAAGCACACTTATTACCTCCCCAACGGTACCCCGATAGAAAAACCGAAATACATAATTACTGATAACTAATAATATGGGAAAACCCATCCATACAACTAGAGTTTGAATGGAAGAAGCAGGAAGGAGCAACCCATCCTGGCTAAGACCTAGTTCGGGAGAAAGAGTGCTAATAAGGCCCCAGATCGCCAACACAAGACCTGTGCCAATAATGCCCCAATAAAAAGCAACCGATGCTTTTTTACGGTAATTGTTTACCACTAAAAAGAACAAAACAGCGAACAAAAAGAAATTTAAAAAACTATGAGGGGTATTTCCTGCCCCCAACAAAGACTGTAGCGGAGATTCCGCAAAGAAGGTGCCAACCCCCAGCACGATCAGACCGACACCCAGTACTAAGCTGGTGAGGTCTTTTTTGTAACGTATTTTTTGCTCAGAGATAGTTTTCCAAAGCCATGCCAATATTCCCAATCCGACAAATAACACAAGCCACCATTCTTTGGCCAAATTAACACTGTTTTGTAAAAAAGGAGCTATTACCAACAAGCTACCCAATACTCCCACAATAACCAACCAGATTGGCTGTGCCAGCTCCCGCAAAAAACCGATAAAACTATTAAGGTAATTCATAACATTAAAATTTTACCAAATATAACTAAGTATGCAATTAAAGTTATACACAACAAACAAATTGAACCACCCTCTGGGCCTGGTCTGAAGATAAGTGAAAATACGTAGGCAAATTTATAACCTTTGAGGAAAATTTTTCGGCCCGAGGAGCCATTCCTTTCTTATACCCCAACCGCTTTAATCCAATATAATTAGGTGCTATAACAGGACGATACCAATTACCCAAATAAACTCCTTTTTTGCTAAGTCTTTGTACAAGCGCATCCGGCTCTTCTAAAAAGACAGGAAAACGTAAATATACCGGCCGATCCCCCACTCTTGGCTTTGGGGGTAGCTCGAGATTTTGCCGACCCCGCAAATTTTCAAAATAATACTGTGCTATACGACGCCTGTGTTCATTAAAGGTCCGCAAACGACGAAACTGAAAAAGAGCCAGGGCAGCAAGAGGGCCGGAAAGCCGTGTAGTCATATAATGCGGCCGGGAGAGTCGCTTCTCCGAGGCACTAATCACGCGTGAAATAAGACCTAACCTCTGATTAAGCCAGGCAAGCACCCTGCCGATTCCTAGTAGATTATACAACGGCAAAATCAGCTGGAAAATAACCGGATGCCACAAACCTTGAGCCGTTTGCTTAACGGGCAAAGAGGGCAGCACACTTTTGCGTTTTTTCAGCCACCCGGCAAGGGATCTATTATTGATGCCAAGCAACCCTCCAAAAACAGAAGAAATTACTTTATCTCTGCCAAAACTAAAAAAGGCGACATCTCCAAAGGTACCAACCCGCTGGTTCTTGTATTCCGCTCCCAGCGAGTGCGCGCAATCCTCAATTAAATATAAATTTTCTCGAATGTCGCATATATTTAAAATCTCCTTCATTTGAGCGGGATACCCAAAGGTATGCTGGACAATCACTGCCTTTGTATTCTCGGAAAGCTTTTTTTCTAAATCACGCGGGTCCATATTAAGTGACTCATCTACATCCACGTACACCGGCTTGGCACCGGTCCATAAAATGGCGACCGGCACTACAGAGCACGTAAAGGCCTGAATGGCTACTTCGTCCCCCTCACCTACACCCATAGCTTGCAATGCCTCATATAAAGCACTTCTCCCGGAATCCACTGACATAACTTCCTGAAATTGAAAAAATTCTTGAAAGGTCTTCTCAAGCTTATAAGTAACAGTAAAATCCCGCCACCGCCACGGACGCAACAACCACGAGGTAGAGTAAAAAAATTCCCGCCACCCGGCGTTCGGGGAAATATCAATGGCTATGGGACGCAAGCTCATATACCTGTTGCTTTAATGTATTAGGAATCCTGCCCTCAAGTAATACGGCTATTTTATCATTCCGGACAAGGGATTGCACCCTACGCACCACTTGCGTTGCAGAGATCCCAACAACAAGACGGTCAGACCTGCCTTGCCATCCGGCTCGAAAATCACGCGTATGCTTGCTATCAGTCACAAAAAGATAATCAACTTCCTGAGAAATCGCCGCGCTTAATTCTTGGTGTATACTACCAGCGCTCCTCCCCAGCTCAATTAAAGAGGGCATAATCATTATTTTTTGGTAATCATCATACGGCTTTAAAACTTCTAGGGCGGCTTTCACCCCCTCCGGATTAGCGTTATGCGAATCGTCTATAACAGGTATGGGGCTTCTTTTTAATTGCAGTGTTCCCGGTGGTGACTTTAAATAGCCGGCGGCACTTGCTATCTCTGATAAAGACATCCCGAATTCCTGGGCCACAGCCGCTCCGGCAAGAAAATTATTAATATTGGCACTTCCCAGTAAGGGCAAATCAATAGATGTTTTGCCACTTGGGGCCACAAGAAGAAAATCGCTCCCGTCTTGCCTTAACTGGATGCGCTCGGCACGAAACATATAATCAACTCCTCGCGTCCCATATGTTACTACCCGTTCCTTGCCAGCTTGTTGTGTAGTAAATTCCCTGACCCTTTTATCATCATAATTTACAAACAGAGTACTTTTCTGTGGCAACGCATCCACAAATTCCCGGGTGCTTTCTGAAATACTGGAATAATCACCAAAAAGAGCCGCGTGTTGTAAGTTTAAGCCGGTTAAAACTCCCACCCCAGGTTGTGCTATTCGAGCTCCTTCTTTTACCTCTCCCTCTTTATATGCACCAATCTCCGCAACAAAAAAGTCAAAACTTGTATCGAGTTTATCTATAATAATATCGGAAACTCCAATAGCGGTATTCACATATAAGGGCGTCTTGGCAACATGAAACTTACGGGCAAGCAAAGTGTAAATTATTTCTTTTACCGATGTTTTTCCGTAACTGCCGGTAACACCCACAACCCGCAAGCCGCTTGATCTTTGCAGATAACGCATTTTACCTTCTGCTCTGTCTTTTAACTTATTTTGCTGCCAGCTTACCAACGGGGTCGTGAGTAACACCCCCAGCACCACCCCCAATAAACTCAACGTTTCGAGCACCAAATACGCTCCGATGATGCCGAAAAAAGAAAAATTCAATCCAAAAACAAGCCAATAAAACAGCACAGCTCCGCCAAGCCCGAACAAACCTCCGATACTTGTTATAAGTAAAGCGCGAAAAGTAACCCGAGGTCGACGATAACGACGGAGGGTTTGCCACGGCCATAAAAAATCCGCCCGCACCCGATCCCAGCGGTATTCTTTAATTTGCCAATATGTTGTATACGACAACAATAGAAACATAAATTGTAAAATTTTGTAGCATTCTATGAATGTCATTCAGAGGTCGCCGAAGGCGACCGAAGAATCCCAATCTAAAAACCACTGAGGCGCTAAGACGGGATTCTTTCGGTCGGTCGCCGTGGGCCTTGCCTGCCGGCAGGCAGGCGACCTCCCTCAGAATGACAATGGGCGAAAAATCTCAAAAAATGCCACAGAATTTAAAACATTCAGCTGTTTGTATTCTGTGTTTTGTTTGTGCATATTTGTGCAGTTTGAGTTTTGGGTTTTATGATTTTAAAAAATCAGTAATCACCGGAAGAATTTTATACGGTTGTTTGCGGTAAATAGCATGGCCAGCATCCACAATAATTTTAAGCCGACTGTCTGGCAACAAATCATTCATTCTCTCTACCGTGGCACGCGAAACAAAACTGTCCCGTGTACCCCAAATAATTAGTACCGACACTTGTATTTGCGGCAAAAACCCGGATAAGTCCTGCGATACCACTTTAGAAAACGTATTCTTCATCCCGCTGCTCTGTGCGTCCGGGTAGTCATAACTGCCTGCCAGTTTATAAAGCAACTTGCGTGGAGCCCTAAAAGGCAAGCTGGATTTTAAAAAGTTAGGCACCATAACAGTCAGCATTTTTGCTAACCTCTGGCGAAAATTCTTCTTTTCAGGAATGCCGGCCGGAGCCACCAGTACCAACTTTTCAATGAGTCCGGGATTCCGAGCGGTCAAAACAATAGCCACCCGTCCGCCAAACGAGTGTCCTAATAAAAAACATCGTTTAATAGAATGTCTTTTTAGATAATTCTTTACCCACTCCGCGTACTCTTCCACTGTCCAGCCTGACTCCGGAGGAGGCTCCGTCTCTCCAAAGCCGGGCAGATCCGGAATATATACAGAATACCCCTCCCTTTCAAGCTTGTTAGCAAAGTCCTGCCATCGGGCACCCTCTGCCCCCCACCCGTGCAATATCACTGCAGTTGTTGTTCTATCCGGCATGCAGTTCAGTGACGTCAATTAATGAATAATTCGGCAGGGGATGTCCAAGAAACTTTTCCGCCGCCTCAGGGAGATTGTGAGGCGTATCCGTAAAATAAAACTTACTCTCCTGGTTATCACTGGTGTATGTAATAACTTTTTCAACTTTCTGTGTAGCCGGAAACGCCGGGTTTACAACTTCACTGCTCGGAAAAAATTCCTGAATCTGACGAAAAAAAATGGGAAAATGCGTACACCCCAGCACAACCGCATCAAAAGTACCGGGTTCCTCGACGTACTCACTAAGTACACCTCGCACAAGCCCATCGGAGAAAGGACCATATTCAGCCAAACTTACCAGTAATGGCGCGGGAAGAGAGGTCACCCGAGCTTCTTGCAATGCTTGTGGGTACACTCCGGAATTAGCCGTAGCTTGGGTTCCCAGTAAAAGCACCTGCTTATACCCGGAATCTTGTAAATGCGTAATAGTGGGTTGCGCCACATCAACCACGGGCACCTCTGTGGATTCTTGAATCACGGAAAGGGCGGTGACGGACATAGTATGGCACGCCACAACCAAGGCCTCGATAGGCTGATTATGAAAAAAATTTGCCAGCTCTCTGGCAAATTGACGGATAACAGAACGAGACCGAGTGCCATAAGGTACACGAGCGTTATCTCCCAAATAGACAATCCCCGTATCAGGTAATTGTTCTTGTATAACCCGCGCAACACTTAACCCGCCCAGTCCAGAATCTACGATGCCAATCATTGCTTTTTAGTATACCTGAAACCAACACTCAAGTAAACCTACCGTTAGCCTCTACTCCGGGGCCTCATGGTGGGAAACAGTATGACTTCACGCAACGAGGAAGCGTCAGTTAAAAGCATTACCAATCTATCAACTCCTACACCCAGGCCAGCAGCCGGTGGCATGCCGTATTCCAGCGCTTCCACATACTCCTGGTCATTGGGCTGAATTTCCACGTCACCGCTCTCACCCTGCCGAATTTGGTCCTGGAAGCGCTCTTCCTGCTCTTGCGGATCGTTAATCTCAGAAAAACCATTAACAATTTCCAGCCCCCCTGCTACAAGTAAAAAGCGTGCCGCAGCTTGCTCGGAATTTGGGTCTTTTTTGGCAAATGGAGAAATCTCTTCCGGAATACCGGTAACAAATATCGGATCCATAAGTTGCCCGCGAACGCCTTTTTTAAAAATTTCATCAGCCAATTTGCCGCGACCAAGCCCGTCTATATTTGTAGCACCCAACTCTTGAGCTTTTTGGGCCAGTTCTTTTGCGCTTGCCTTTCGCCAATCCACGCCCGCTTCTTGCTTAAGTAATTCATCAAAATCGCGACTGTTAAAATTGCCCCAATTAACCTGATTTCCTTGAAATTCAAACTGTAAGCTACCAAGACACTGCTCTACTACTTCTCCGAGCCACTCTTGTACGAATTCCATCAACCCCTGATGATTTTGATAGGCCCAATACAGCTCCAACATAGTGAATTCCGGGTTATGTTCGCGATCCACTCCTTCGTTGCGAAACACTTTTCCTAATTCAAAAATTTTCTCAAAGCCGCCGACTATAAGCCGCTTAAGGTACAATTCCGGAGCGATACGCAAATACAACTCGGTATCCAAAGCGTTAAAGTAAGTTTTAAACGGTTCAGCTAAAGCACCGCCGGCCAACGTTTGCAAAATTGGTGTCTCAACTTCCAAAAAATCCCGTCGATACAATGATTCTCTTAATTGTCGTATAATATTAAATCGATTCCCGAACCGATCTTTCACATCAGGATTGCTCAGTAAATCCAAGTACCGCTGCCTGTACCGGACCTCCTTTTCAGACACCCCGTACCACTCCTCCGGTAATGGCCGCAAGGCCTTGCTAAGCACCCGTAAAGAATTAGCACGAATACTCTGCTCTCCTGCTTTTGTAATAAAAAGTGCGCCCTCTACTTGAATAAAATCTCCTAAGTCCAGATTTTCCGTAAAAAGCTGGTAGCGGTCTTCGCCGATCTCCTCTTTTCTCAAAAAAACCTGAAGTGCTCCACTGGCATCCTTTATATCAAAAAAGGTAACCCCGCCATGAATACGGATACCTTTGATGCGTCCGGCAACGGTCACCTTTTCTCCGGACTGTTCCAACTTAGAAAAACGCTCTACAGCTTTCCCAAGCGAAAAACTCCGCTCGGCTTCAATAGGATAGGCATGGAGGCCTGCTTTACGCAAGGCCTCCAATTTATTGATGCGCTCCTGCTTTACTTTTTCCAGTCGGGCCATTACTCTGTAACTACGTGTAAAAATTTGGTAAGCTCTCGCTGACCGTTATACTTACGCTGTTTGGTAGTTTGAAATTGCACCACGCCTGGTGCTACCGCATAGAGAGTATCATCCCGACCACGACGCACATTACGACCGGCCTGAAAGCGAGTTCCGCGTTGACGCACTAAAATATCTCCGGGTTCCACTTTTTGGCCACCGAATCTTTTAATACCAAGACGCTTTGAAATTGAGTCCTGGCCAATATTTCGTGTTGTTGTCTTTGCTCCGTGATGTGCCATAATATTATAATTCTACCACTATGTTACAAAAATTTCAACAATTTTACGAAGCTCATTACTATAAAATTATTATTACGCTTGCAATAATTTTGTGGACCACGCTAGTGTTCTTGCTCGGTTTTACATTTGGCGCCCTACAAAAAGAGGAAGAAGTACTATTTAAAACACCACCGGGAACTGAAGCGGAATTAGGCCCTGACTTTTTTAAGCAAATGGAACAAAAATGGCAAAAAGCCGATCAAAGCTCTCGATAGACCCCCTATCCTCAAGTCAGTGATTCTCAGTAGCGGGTTTTGAGCCTTAAGCACCTGCGAATAAAAAATTGCTTCTTAGTTTTTCCAATATATCTTTTACGTAAATGCTTTTTTCCTCCTTAGCCCGAAGGGCCTTCCCTGGTAAGTATATGGTACGGTAGGTGTGGAGGGGAGCTTACTTACGAGGGAAGCGCCCTTCGGGCTAATCGCAACACTTGCATAAACATCAAAAGAACTACAGGTTGGCACGCTCGCGAATTTCTTGATCCACTTCTTCCTTTGGGCGGCCGTACTTCATTTTGGACATTTTCTTTATAGCATCAATCTGATCTCTATTCCCCTCCCTAGGTTTTACAGAACGCATACGAAACGGAGTGGTGGTTTGCCCATTTACCATCAACTTGGCAACTGCGTGAAAGTTGTCCAGATTCACTAAATCTCTCCGTCCGAACTCCGGCTCAAACTGCTTCTCCATCACCTCTCCATCTTCTGAGGAAACACGAAAACTTACCATTGTACCTACATTGCCAAAAACCGCGTCGCGAATTTTTTCATCCAATTGAGCAGTAAACTGGTGCGCGATATTTAAGTTTAACCGATACTTGCGAGCCTCAGATAAAATCGTGGCAATACTATCGGTAGTAAAGTTTTGAAACTCATCCATGTACAGATAAAAATCTTTTCGCTCTTCCTCGCTTTTACTTTCCGCCCGGCGCATCGCAGCCATTTGTAATTTTGAAACCAATACCAGCCCGAGCAAAGAAGCGTTGACCTCCCCGGTCTGCCCTTTGGATAAATTAGCCAAAAAAATCTTTCCTTCGTTCATAATACTACTCAAATCAAACGAGGACTGCCGCTGACCGATAATGTTACGAAGCGTTTCATTCTCCACAAATCTGCCGATTTTGGATACCACATATCCAAGCATATCGGACTTCGTCTGGCCAGTGGTTTCTTTCCACTCCTTTTCCCAAAATTGCTTTACTACCGGATCCTCCACTGCTTGAATTTTTTTCTCCATAAATTCCTCGTCTGTAAATATGCGCGGAATCTCTACCAGTGTTCCCGGATTCTCTTGATCCGCCATCAAAGCCAACATCGCGTTGCGCATATAGTGTTCAAACATCGGACCAATCACCTCGGGCGGGAAAAGTTTCTGAAAAATTGTAATCATCTCCTGCACGGCAAAATCCTTTTGCTGGGGAGTTTGCCACTCCAGCATATTTAATCCCGCCGGACGCTCGGTATCAAATGGCTCAAAAAGGACCACATCCTCAACTCGCTCCTTAGGGACATTAGCTAGTGTGTCTTCCACTAAATCTCCGTGCGGGTCGATCACACCCACACCTTCTCCTGCCTCCATATCCTGACGAATCATCTCCCGAAATAATGACGTCTTGCCGGTACCGGTCTGGCCAATGGAATACAGGTGGCGCCGCCGATCCTCCCGGTTCGAGAAACTTACCGTTTGCTCTTGACCTCGATAACTTGCCTTTCCAATCGTAATTACACCATTCTCGGGCAACTCCTTCGGCAAAGAAGATTCTCGGGATCGTAACGCTTTTAATTTAGGCACCTCTAGGTTAGATAAAGACAAGTGAAATAAACCAGCCAGCTCTTCCGTGTTTAAAACAATGCTTCTTTTAAGGGTAAAACTTCGAAATGAAAAATCGAAAATTTCTCGTTTTAATTTTTTACCTCGCAACTCCACCGGCTTAAAGGCATTAGAATCCGCGGCGCTAAACTGTCCAAAAGCCCCCTGTATTTGACCCAAGATACTTTCAGCAGCCTCTTTATCTTTGGCAGAGGCAACCAAGCGTACGTTGGCACGAAAATTAACTTTACCTGTCTTACTTTGCACTTTTTTCACCATATCCTCATCTGCAGAAGAAGGGCTTGCCTCCTCTTTTTCCTGAGAAGAAGAGGAAAAAAGGGGCAATTTTAGTCCGTACACCTCATGCAAAGCACCGGACAAACTTTTACCCTCCCGCAAACTTTGCAGTACCTGCTTTCCGGCTTTCTTCCATTTTTTATCCACGGGAGTAAGAACAAGCTGAATAGCTCCGCCCTGAGATTCGGGAAGCTTGCTTAACGTAGTAGCAATAGTATTCAAAGGGTCAGAGCTCATATGCTGATACGTATTAAGCGGTAAAAAAGAACTTTCCTCTAAAAACAAAACCCCGGCGGCAGAAGCACCGCCCGGGGTAAAAATATTATAATCCTCCTCAATACGTTCCATGAAAGCTTCCGGGTACACTCCATGCAACGCCTTTTCCAGTTGTCCTCTTTTTTTAGTGGAGACGGCAATATAAAACCCGACCTCTTCACTTCGACTCTCGGAGGCAATCTCAAAAGCAACTCGAGGCGTTCCATTAAAAATTCGCTTCCAAAAACCCTCCCTCCCCAGCTGAGAAAAAGCGGCATACAACTGTTCTGCCTTCCCAACAATTTGCTGAAGATTTTCATTCTGGCCCCCTTCCTCGTATTTAGGCAAACGCACCAAAAACAAATCCATACCCAGAGAGCTTCGTACTACACCACGACGTTTCTCCCGTAGAAACACATAAAATAAAAAACCCAACGCTGTGAAAAACAGCGCGACCCCCAACCACACTAAAATAGTTACAAGTCCCTCCATAGATCAAAACGACTCACTGTGAATCTTTCCTGTTATTTCAAAACATCACGAAATCAGCAAAGATTAGCTAAATTTTCCCCTCTTGTTGCAATCGCTGGTAAAATTCATACTGCGCCAGTGTATCGTGGAGCGCATCCAACAAAAAAGCATTATCCAGCCCGCGAGCTTTTTCTATAGCAGCCACAGCTCCCACATTAAACGCCGTCTCTATCAACTGCTCCAGCTGTTCTTGCTCTTGGGTTTGCTTTTGTTGCAGAAGAGAACGCGCCTGTTTTTTGGCTTGTTCTACACTCGACTGCTCGGAGGCGCTCTCCGGATTACTCTCCCTCATTTTCCGTAGAAGTTATATGCAAAGTGACTTGTGTTTTTTGCCCGTAACCAAGGTCAAGCTCTACCTTGTGTTCACCAGTTTCCTTGATAGGATCCGAGGCAAATTTTATACCTTCGTGCGTGACACCCGCTTCTTGTAATGCCTCCAGCACTTCATTCTCCCCCACAGCGGCAAAAAGCTTTCCTTCCGGACTGGCTGGGGCAGAAACTGAAAATGTCTGTCCTTCCAGCTTTTGCGCTAATTCACGAGCTTGTTGCTCAGCCGCCTCCTTACGCTTCTCCACCTCTTCTTGTTGTTTTTTTGCCTCCTCCACCATCTGTGGTGTAGCTGGCCGTGCCAAATCATTGGGTAAAAGATAATTATGGGCATATCCCAGCGCCACTTGTTTAACTTCACCTTTTTGCCCCAATTTCGGGACATCTTTATCCAGTAAAACATTAATTTTCTTACGCATGCTTTCTGGTTGTTAGAAATTAATTATTCCCTAATACCTCAAAAGCTTTTTGGAGTTGCGCGTCTTGCTCCGTATCAATTTGATCCGGGTCCATCTCTACCTTTACATCCGGTGCAATCCCCTCTTCTTCAATGAGATTTCCTTCCGGTGTAAGCCAGCGAGCTACAGTAACTTTAAGCGTTGAACTATCTTGAAATTTCCGCAGCGTTTGCACACTTCCTTTTCCAAATGTTTGCACTCCCACTAAACGGGCCCCGATCTGCTCTTGAAGGGCGCCGGCCAAAATCTCAGAAGCCGAAGCAGATCCTTCATTAATGAGTACCACCACCTTAAAATCAGAAAAACTGCCGGGGCCGGGAGAGCTGTGCTCCACCTGCTTCGCGTCACGTTTTTCCTGTACTACGGTCTTTCCTTCGGGAACAAACCAGCCAGCTACATTAATAGCGCCACGCAATACTCCTCCGGCATTATTGCGCAGATCCAGGACCATAGTATCGTGACCGCTTTTGAGAACCTGGTTGGCTACATTACGAAACTTGCCCGCGACATCTTCAGTAAAAGTAAATAGACGAACGTACGCGCCCTCTTTCCTGGACTCCCAGCGCACCACCGGAATATCGATTTTATCCCGCGTAATGGTGATTTTTTTCGTCTCCTCCAGTTCCTCGCGCGCAACCGTTAACACAACTTCTGTACCTCTTTCCCCTTTGATGCGACTTACGGCCTCTTCTAAGCTCATGCCGCTGGTAGAGGTGCCATCAATGCGAATCACCTGGTCCCCCGCCTTGACACCTGCCCTGTTAGCCGGCGTATCTTCCAACGGAGAAATGATGGTCAGCTGATCCTCCCGAATGCCGATCCGAGCACCAATGCCCTCAAAGCTTCCGGAGATAGTGTCTTCAAAATTCTTGGATGCCTGCGGATCCAAATATCTGGTATACGAATCATCCACCGATCGCACCATACCTTTAATGGCTCCATCCACTAATTTTTCGGCCTCCAGCTCTTCAGCATCAATATATTCTTGTTGCAGAGCATTCCAAACACGCCAAAACATAGAAAAATCCACTTTTTCCGACTGGCCCTCTGACTTGTTTTCCACCCCTTGCACTAAATCCGCAGAAGGAATGGAATTTTTGCCGGCAGTAAACCCAGTGAAAAAGACGCCGGCCAACAAAAGCGCTATAAGAATATATCGCGAAAACCCTGTATGCATATCTTCTCTATCTTACCAATTTATCCGCTTAAACACAAGCCCGTTTCTTTTATTCATATTCTGATTTAAAATAACATATAAGAGCTAAAAGAGTTATAGTTATAGTCATCGTCATTGTCATCGTGCACTCCTAATATGTATCTTGTTTATGTAGTGCCGGCCTTAAATATTCCCCGGCCAGGCGACCAAATACTCACCTATTATTCGGCAACACCGATTGAAGCCGGAGGGCTTGTTTTGGTGCGGGTACGCAATGCGCTCCAGCCGGGAATGGTAATGCAATGCGAACACGTACGTTCGCAAAAAGGTTATCTCCGCCGAGCCGGCTTTCAGCTACAACGCATAGAAAAAATATTGTCTCAAGGGGCTTTTTTCCCGGAGTATATACTTACTTTTTTGCAAACAGAGGCGGACTATTGGTGGACCTCCTACGGCCTAATTTTTAAATTAATGTTGCCTAGTTACTTGGTTAATTACATAAAGAAACACCAAGAACTCCCTGTAAACAACTCAAAAGAAAACAACCTTCCCCACTGCAAATCCCGGAATAGCAACCATGCAACCGAGCAAACTTTAAAACTCAGCCCTTATGCGCTTTCCTCAAAACAATATTCCAGCCACCTTACCCCAAAACAACAATGGCATATATGGGAACAGGCACGACGCGGCATCGCCGATTATGTTAACTCCACAAAAAGCGGTGTCTATATTCCATTTGCTAATTTGCAAAATATTATTGTCTATAACGCCGAAAGCACCAGCTATAAATCATGGGATCAACAACCGTATTACGACGCCCGACGCAGTGCCATTCACCTTAGTAGAGCCACGGAAGCCAAGCTGAAATTCAAGAGCCCCGCCCCGCCCGTGTGGCTTAAAAAGCCAGCATCAAGTACCAAATATCAAATATCAAATATAAGATCCCAGCCCAAAGCTGATACTCAAATTATTGACCTGAAAAAACATACTCCCAAGGGAAAAGAGCCACCACTTTTAACCGATCCGGCTCAAATACCCATACATAAATACGATAAAATTCTTATTTATCATAATAGGCGCGGATCAGCGCGGATCACTTATTGCTCGGATTGCGGGCATCGCTTCGCTTGCCCGAACTGTGATATACCACTGGTTCTCCACTCTAAAAAAGCACCACACCTCCTTTGTCATCATTGCCACTATGCAAAACAAGCTCCAACTTCCTGCCCGCAATGCAGATCTTACAACCTAGACAATTTCGGCTCCGGCGCGGACCAAATAGAATCCAGTATTCAACACAACCTATCCGGTAAAACAATTTTCCGCCTGGATCAAGACAACACCCCAAAGCTGAAACACCAAAAAGACACCCTACAACAATTCCATGCATCCAAAAGGGCAATTCTGGTATCCACCGCCCAAATTTTTAAATTTCTCGACAAATCCTTTGATGCCACCATTATTCCACTGGCTGACTTAGAGATGCACTTTCCTGACTATCAAGCACGAGAGCACGCTTTCCAGGCCTTTTTCACCCTAAAGCTGGCCACGCAAAATGACTTTATTATCCAAACATTACGCCCTTCTGATCCAATTTTTGCTAATCTCTCCCAAAACCGCTACAATAAATTTGTCCGACAAGAAGATTCACTGAGAAAGCAATTCTATTACCCACCTTATGCGCACCTGATTAAGCTCCAGTATACACACTCCTCTCGGGCCAAGGCCCGGCAAGAAGCCACGGCTCTTCATGAAAAACTGCAAACCCAAGCTCGACTCCTCTCTTCGCGATACGCGATACAAAATACGGACTACGCTATTTTAGGACCCGCCCCCGCCTTTGTTGAAAACAAAAAAGGGAAATCTACCTGGCATATTTTTTTAAAACTGCCCCCAAAATCACAAGATCTAAAAAGAAGTTTGTTACATATTGTGCCCGCGGGCTGGCGCGCAGATATAGAACCCATTGATACACTATGATAATTCAAGACACCTCAAAAAATAACCAAATACTGCACACTCCAACTAATCCGATAGAAAGAGTCGATAAAAGCACGAGAGAATTAATAATACAGATGGCAGAGGCCATGAAGCAGGCAAAAGGTGTAGGCATAGCTGCTCCACAGATAGGATACAACGTACGTATTTTCCTGGTGGATCATACCGCTTTCTGGCATTACCCTTCTCAAAATCAAGACTCAGAAAAACCGTTACCCAATTTTAAATTTCTTAAGGGCTCGTGGTTAACCAAAAATGGGGAGGCCGCGGATATTGGAGAGTACGTAACCTTTGTTAACCCGGAAATCACATATTTATCCAGGGAAAGCACAGAGCTGGAAGAAGGATGCTTATCCCTTATGGAGCCGGAAGAGATACGCGCCATTGTCAAACGCGCAAAAAAAGTTACCATAAAGGCCCGGCGTGAAAATGGAACAAAATTTAAACTCCAAGGCAAGCGCCTTTTGGCACGCGCTCTACAACATGAAACCGACCATTTAGAAGGGAAGCTGATAACGGATGTGGCTATAAAAACTCATAAAGCACAATAACGTTATGATTTTATTCGGAAGCGGAAAATTTGCCCTAAACCTTTTACATAATCTCCTTAATCGAAACGTAGATATTGAGGGAGTGGTTACAAAACCAAACCCGGACAAAGGTGCTCCGGCAGAACAAATTCGAGAAACAGCTGAAGAACATAATATTTCTGTTTTGCAACCGAATCAATTAAACCAAAATTTTGCTAAAGAAATTGGTAAAATAGGCGCCAAAACTGGTGTAGTAGCAGATTTTGCAAAAGTTCTTCCGCCGGAGATAATCTATAGCTTCCCAAACAACGTACTCGGCCTGCACCCCTCCCTGTTGCCGTCCTATCGCGGACCGGCTCCCATTCAATACACGCTTCTCAATGGAGACGAAGAAACCGGAGTTACACTTTTTGTCCTCGAAGAAGAAATTGACACAGGCCCCGTGGTAAGCAGTGCCGGACTCGAAATAGAATCAATTGATAACACAGAAACCTTATTTGTGAAATTAGCAGAGCTTGGCGCGCAGGTTATTCAGGATACACTTCCGAAATGGGAATCCGGCAATATCACCCCACAGTCACAGGATGAAACTCAGGCCTCCCTCACCAAAAAAATAAAAAAAGAAGACGCCCATATTGATTGGGAACTTCCGGATATGGATATTTACAATATGATTCGCGCCTACTACTCTTGGCCGGTCGCCTACACAATTTGGGAACACAATAACAAAAAAACCCGCCTTCAAATTCTTGAGGCAAGCATTGATCCGGACTTATACGAAACAGAAGCGCACAATTACCAGGCAGGCGAGGTCTTTACCACAGAGGAAGGCGCATTTGCTATCGCCTGTGGCACAGGAGCTATTGTGCCTAAGCGCGTTAAAATAGAGGGAAAAAATGAAATAACCAACGAGGATCTTGCCAACGGTTACTCCGAAATGATTGGAGAGAAACTCAATTGAAGCAAAATACGGCTCACCCGAAGTGAGCCGTAAATGAGCCGTATTTAGACATATATTTTAACGCTTTTGCCACTGAGCACGGCGCCGGGCCTTCTTGAGGCCGGGCTTTTTTCTTTCTTTCATGCGCGGATCGCGGGTTAAAAAGCCCATATCTTTAAGCTGTGGGCGCAGATCCGGGTTGTACTCGGCAAGCGCCCGAGCCAACCCCAGCCGAATAGCACCAGCTTGACCTCGCTTGCCGCCGCCTTCAACCTTAACGGTAACACGCATCTGTTCCATATCCAGCTTATCCGCCGGATCTTTTGCGGCCTGAATAAGCTCCGACGATTCAAAATAATCATTAATATCTTTTTCGCCAACAGTAAACTTCGGCTCTTTCGTGTTCGGATATATTCGCACTCGTGCTGTAGAGGTTTTGCGCCTTCCGACACCTTCAATATATTTTTGAGATTTCTGAGCCATATGTTATGTAACCGTTAAATTCTTGAGACGCTCTTTGCGAAGCTTATTATCAGGAAGCATACGTTTAACCGCTAAAGATACTACCTGCTCCGGGTCCTTGGTAAAAAGTGTTTCAAACCTCTCTTCTTTTATACCCCCGGGGTGCCCGGAATGGCGGTAATACATTTTATCCGTAAATTTTTTGCCCGTTAAGCGCAACTGAGAAGCGTTTTCCACTACCACCTTCCGTGACAAAACAACATTGGGCTTATATGAAGGCAAATCCTTGCCCTGCAACTTAAAAGCTACCTCACTGGCAAGGCGCCCTAATGTTTTGCCCTTAGCATCGATTGTAACTTGGTTCTTTGTCATAAACTTATAGAAACTAAAAAATTTTCAGTATTCAGACAAGCTCAATAAGTGCCATCTCGGCTCCATCCGAGGGCCGCGACCCTAATTTAATAATACGAGTATACCCGCCCGGTCGATCTTTATAACGCGGAGCAACCTGATCAACAATAACAGAAACCACATTTTTGTCGTATAATTTATTTAATTCCCGTCGAGCAGCCATATCTCCTTTTTTAGCCCGAGTAATATGAGGCTCCACAAACCCACGAAGCTCTTTTGCCCGAGCCAAAGTTGTCCGAATGCGACCATTCTGAAGCAGGCCTCTGCTCAAGGAAATTAATAACGCCTTTTGTTGTTGATGTGTGCGGGCAAGAGTGCGCCCTTGTTTACGCTTTCGCATAATAAAATTACTCCTCTAAAACTAAACCGAGACGGCCTATCTTACGGCGAATCTCTTTGATGGCCTTATCGCCTATTCCTTTAATATCCCGCAAACCCTCCTCGCCTTTTTGCAATAAACCGCCTACCGAGCGAACCCCGGCTTCCTGCAGGGCAGATTCGGTACGGGAAGTAAGTTTTAAATCTTCTAATTTAGTCTTGCGCAACTCGGCTTCCTTAACCTCAGTAACTTCCTGCTTGCTAGATTGCCCCTCCTCTTCCTCATCTTCTTCAGAGGGAGTAGAACTCAAACTTTTTTCAGCCTGAACTTTTTTAATTGCCTGATATTGATCCACAAGAATGCTAACAGCACGTTCCACGGCTTCTTCCGGGGCAAGAGTACCGTCTGTTTCTATTGATAAAATAAGCCGGTTAAAGTCAGTGCGCTCCCCAACTCTCATATCTTCAATTCGATAGTTAACTGCCAGCACCGGACTAAAAATAGAATCTACTGCTATCATGCCCACCTCCAAATCTTGCGTGGCTTTGTGCTCTTCTGCTGTAACATAACCGAGCCCGTTTTGCACCTGAAGCTCCGCTTCAAGCTCAGCTTTGCTATCAGTCAAGCTGGCTACTGGCGCCTGATGACTGACCACCTCCAACTCGGAGGGGCCTTTAATGTCCGCGCCGGTCACATCTTTCTTGCCCTTAGCTAAAATGTGCGCCTTTAAAGGCTCTTGAGAGCTAAGACGAAAACGTTGTTTCTTTAAGTTCAAAATGATGCCAATCACATCTTCTTGTACATATGGCAAAGTAGAAAACTCATGCTCTGCGCCCTCTATCTTTACTGCGGAGACAGCAGCACCAGGTAAAGAAGATAATAAAACACGCCGCAGAGCGTTCCCTAAAGTCACGCCGTAACCCGGATACAAGCCCTCAATAACAAGAGTGGCCTTGTTATCGCTTTCTCTTTGCGCCACGTATGGCTTTTTCGGTAATGTAATATCCATAAATTAGCCGGTTAGCTGATTAAAAATTAGCTACTTAGCTTCAATACTCTAAAAACTATCCAAATAAATTACTTTTACCATTCAACTAAGTAGCTAACTAGCTATCTGGAGTAAAATTCAATGATAAGCGACAAGTCAATTTTTTCCGGCAAATGTTCCAGAGACGGCTCACCTACCACCTCGCCTTGCTTTTTGCTTTTATTCAACGAAAGCCACTCCGGCGGAGTATACTTTTGTATAGATTCATCCAAATATTGAAACACCCCCTTGCCGGCAGAAGAAGGCTTAATAGATATTATGTTTTCTTCCTGTACAGGATAGGACGGAACGTCTACCTTTCTGTCATTAACTTGAATGTGACCGTGAGAAACTAACTGCCTCGCCTGTGCACGTGTAGCAGCCAAGCCAAGACGATACACTACATTGTCTAAGCGCTTTTCCAATAAACGAGCTAAATGCAGGTCAATATTCTCACCGGCAGCAAGCGCTTGCTTAAAATAATTCTTCAATTTGCGCTCCCGAATGCCATAAATTTGACGCAAACGTTGCTTTTCACGAAGTTGCCATCCATACTCCGATACGCGCCGACGCGGAAGTTTATCTATTTTTGTTGTCGCACCTTTGTACATGTTATATTTCCTGGCTTATAGCTGGTTAGCTTTTAGCTGGCAGCTTTCCGAATCAAGAATTAAGATTAAGAATAAGGAAGCCCGAAGCAATGATTTTTTATCAATTCTCAAGTTCCAATTATTTAAGTTTTTGACTTTCAAGCGTTTGGAAATTAGTACTTTTGGAAATTGGAAATTGATTCGGTCTTGCTTAGGGGTGGGATAAAGCTACCATTAAGCTCGGCCACGCCTACGGCCTGCCTCGCTAGGTGCTACCTTATACTCGTCGGGGTCGCGGTGGTCTTGGTCCCCCATGCGGAATAGGCGTAACATCCTTAATAAAAATTATATCCAGGCCTTGACTGGCTAAAGAACGAATAGCCGCCCCTCGGCCTGCTCCAATCCCTTTAACATACACCTCCACTTCTTGCAGCCCTGTCTCGCTTGCCTTCTCCACGAGTGCTTTTGCTATTTCAGCGGCGGCAAAGGGGGTAGCCCTTTTTGGACCTTTAAACCCAAGCACTCCGGCCGACACCCAGCCGGCTACTTCGTCATTATTATCACTCAAAGTAAGAATAGTATTATTGTAGGTAGAGTGAATATACACCTTGCCGCGGGTAAATTTCTTACCACGAACCTTTTTAAGCCCGGCTTGACCTCGACCTTGTCGGCCGCGGCCACCTTTTGCTGATTTGTCTACTACTCGTTTTTTACCCATAATGCTTTTTGCCTAACAAAAAGAATTTCCAAGATCCAAATTCCAATTTCCAACAAAGTAACCGCTTGGAGGCTAAAAATTTTACAGAATTTGGAACTTATTTGAAAATTAATTATCTGAAAATTGGACCTTTTAACATAAAATTTGGCAACAAATTTTATGTTGCGGAAGGTTGGCTCTTGCGGGAAGAAGTGCCGCTAACAGTCATTTTCCTGCCCTTGCGAGTTCTTGCGTTTGTTTGAGTTTGCTGGCCTCGTACCGGCAACCCTTTTTTGTGGCGAAGCCCTCGATACGAACTGATCTCCCGGAGCCGTTTTACATCGCGCTGCTGCTGCGAACGTAGCTCTCCCTCCACTGTATACGACCCTTCTACTTCCTGGCGGAGGCGATTCGCCTCATTTTCTGACAACTCCTTAACCCGTTTCTGTGAATCCACGCCGGTTTTTCCCAAAATTTCGGACGCACGAGAATGACCCACACCAAAAATATAGGTGAGGGATGTCTCAACAGTTTTTTCTTGGGGAATGTTAACACCAGCTATCCTCATATAAGATTATTTATACCGAAAAACAACACGACCCTTGCTTTCATCATAAGGTGAAAGCTCTACATCTACCTCATCGTCCGGCAAGACGCGAATAAAATTTTTCCGCATTTTGCCGGAAATGTGCGCCAAAACAATATTACCATCTTCCAGCTTTACCCGAAAATTAGCATTGGGTAAAACTTCCTCTACCACTCCCTTTTTTTGAATTTTGGAGTCGTTTTTATTACTCACGTCTTTATTTTTACACTAGAAGTGTAACAAAACCCCTAAAAAGAGTCAAGAAAGCAAACAATAAATTTCTCAAAAATCACCTTAGGAAAAAACTAATCGCCCCAAAAGATAACCTCGAGATAGCAAGCTCTTACTTAATCTCAAGATTGATACGCGAGGGTCGGCTCGGAATGGTTGTAACCCAGAATGCTCCACTTGGGCCCAATCGAACTTGAGCGGAATCTATTTTTTCTTCGCTGAGCAAAATTCTCCTGGCTTCAGGTAAAGATTTCCCTGCAAGCTGACCTTTCAACTGACCTTTATCCAACTTCCATCCCGCTTCCGTGGTAGCGGAAACATTTACTGTAGCATTACCCGCCTCAAAATCCTTGCTCTCCGTAGAAAAGCTTACCTGCATGGAGTCCGGAAATGTTTTCTTTTCTCCGGAAATATCCGCCTTTACTAAAGTATCTATAAACCGAGACAGGGCTTCTTTGCTTACTAAAAAGCCGCGGGCGGAAAGCTGTGCCGTAGTCGTAAATTGTTCCCCCATATCCCCAGAAGCTTTGTTTGAATCAATTTCGGAAACATTGTACTCCAAGCTGTCCTGAATAAAGCGAAAACCTTCGGGAACAGTGCCCTGCAGAGCTTTTAACGCCTCTTTTCTGCCTTTTTCACGGATAACCTGCTTGGCGACATTCAAATCACTTTCAGTTACCACCTTGCTCTCCCCTGCTTCTCCCCCTAAAAGTGATGTAGAGGTTTTGGCGTAAACCTTTTCAAACTTATCCGTTCCTTCCCAGGCCGGCACAGTGAGACGACAAGGGTTTTCCTCGCTACAAGTAAGATTATGAGAAGGACCGGCTTCCGCAGCCACCACTTTAACTTCCAGGGTTCCTGGCACCATTTCTCCGTCTTCGGAATGACGAGGCGGCACCTGAATATTGCGCTGTGACCAATAAATATTGCCGTTCTCGGCTTTGAACCGCGATGGGATCATTGATTGAGGGGTGCTTTGTTCATTGTAAACTATAATACTGCCCTGTGCCTTTTGATTAAAATCCTTGAATCCGGTACTCTCGGAAACAAGTGAAATCTCTTTTTGCACTACCGCTACCTGCGCGGGTAACTTTTTGGCATCAATATTCGCTTGAGAGAGTGACTTATCCAGCTGAGCAGACAAATTTAATTCAACTGTATCGCGTTGTGTCTGAACGGTAACAGAGGCAAACGGCAAAAAGAAAAAGGCCCATCCTAAAGCAATCAATACAGCTAAACCCCCGAGACCCCATTTAATGCGGCCGGAACGCAATAAGCCACCATCGCTCTCCCCGTTATAAGAGGTGGAGGAGTTGCTGGCATCCGATTGCTCTACCTTTTTCGACGTCTCTGTTGGCTCCTGGCTTTCCTCGCTTTTTTCCTGGTCTTGCTTTAAAGCGTCCTCGAGGGAGGCAAAAAAAGAATCATCTTCCTGCGGAGAAACAGCCCTCAGGCCTGCTTCCGTTGCTTTATTTTTTCCACTGGTGTCCGGAGTTATAATAGTAACTTGCTTACCTGCGGCCTCCGCTTGCCGTTTTAACAGTTGAAAATTTGCGGGATCCGCAAAAAAAACACTATCCTCCGGTAAAAATAAACTTACTTCCTGGTCCTCAGCCTCAGCTACTTGATTAATGATGGAAACGGGGCTAGTTTTTGGTTTCGCAGTTATCCTCATAGATATTAATTATAACAAAGACCAAATTTACCCACAATTACCAGTTATCCCCAAGCCCTTACTACCCACGTGATTTTTCCTTGTGTTCTTCCAACGCGCCCCGGAACCCCTCAATATCTACCTCCAAATCATACTCTTGTGCCAATTCCTGAATAAACTCTACCGGGAAGCCAAAAGATTCATATAAAAAGAAGGCGTCCTGGCCCGGCACGATTTTGTCATAATTATTAACTAATTTTTTAAACTTATTTACTCCTTTTTCTAATGTTTTGTCAAATTTATTAACTTCTTCTTCAAACACTTCCCTGATACTCCCCCGCTGATCCAGCAAACCGGAGTAGTGGCTACTATACTGATCTATTACACACTCAAGCACTTCAAGCAACGATTCTTTCGCGCTACCATTATACTCCTTAGCTTTTCGATACAACCGTCGGATTAAGCGCCTCAAGATGTATCCCTGTTTTTGATTTGAAGGGCGCACGCCATCCCCTATCAAAAATACAGAAGCTCGCATATGATCCGCGATAATTCGTAAACTTGCCACATCGGCCTGAGGAGCCCGCTCTTGAACCTCTCTTAAAAGCGGCGCGAATAAATCAGTTTCAAAAATACTCTCAACTCCCTGCATAATTAGAACGAGTCGCTCTAGTCCCATGCCGGTATCTACTCCTTGATTGCCTCCGGCCTCACTTAAATTTTCCAAACTGCCGTCCTGGTGGCAATAATACTCGTTAAACACCAAATTCCAAACCTCGAGACCATCCACATAAATTTCGGTAGTGGGCCCGCATGGACCCTCGTCTCCTGTAGGCCCCCAAAAATTCTCTTCCGCGTCCTGCCAGCTGATAGCTTGTTCGGTGTACCCGAGCTGTCTCCAAAACTCCGCGGAATCCTCATCTCTGGGCACGTTCTTATTGCCTTCAAAAACGGTAATATGGACACGCTCCACAGGAATCTCCAACACATCCCGGATGAATTCATCAGCCAGCGCAATAGCCCGTTCTTTAAAGTAAGAACCGACACTGAAATTGCCCAGCATCTCAAAAAACGTTAGATGATCTTTGTCTCCCACCTCCTCAATATCTGTAGTACGAAAACTCTTCTGTACGCTAGCTAGACGACGGCCACCGAAAACCTCTTCCGGATCGTGCTTGCCCTCGAAGCAGGTCTTAAATTGCTGCACCCCGGCGGGAGTTAAAAGTACCGTAGGATCATTTTCGGGAACCAGTGAGCTGGAAGGGACAACGGTGTGATTTTTACCCCGAAAAAAATCTAGAAA
>CAYTAF010000003.1:23404-27699 GCA_964435865.1 uncultured Candidatus Saccharibacteria bacterium
TATTATTCCGCCTCCTAACATCTCTTCGCCTGTCTTATCATATAAAACCACACTTTGACCGGCGGTAATAGCCCGCTGCGGCTTCCGAAAACGAACCTCCATTATACCATCTTTTATATTCTCTAAAACCGCTGGTTGTAAACTCTGACCATGACGGATACGAGCCATAACAGCCCCGGGAATCTCTAGACTTTCTTTATCACAAATCAAATTAACATTGTCCGCTTTTAAATTAGTGTCGTATAATATATGTTCTTGTTTTTTAGGGACTACAAATACAGTATTTTCTTGAACATTGGTATCCGCCACATAATGCGGGATCCCTCCGCCAATCCCTAAACCTTTTCTTTGTCCCCGGGTGTACAGATGAGCCCCTCTATGCCAACCGAGTACTCGACCATCACCTATTCGCTTGATAACACCGGGCTTTTCTCCTACAGTTTCCAATAAAAATTGCTGAACCGGTATTTCCCCGATAAAGCAAACTCCTTGTGAATCAGCTTTCTGTGAGGTGGGCAGATCTGCCTCCGCAGCCATTTGACGCACCTCCCGCTTATCTTTAATACCCCCTAAGGGAAACAGAGTATATCTCAATTGCTCCTGTGTAAGGCGCCACAAAAAGTATGTTTGATCTTTATGTTCGTCCTTTGCCCTAAGCAGCTTAGTTACTTTTTGTGTTTTGTGCTTTACATTTTGTGCTTTGCGCGGAAATTGGGACTCGGAAATTGGAAATTCTCGCCGGAGGCGAGCATAATGACCAGTGGCAATATAATCCGCTCCCAACTCCAACGCCTTTTCTAAAAATAAGCCAAACTTGATATGCTCATTACATAAGATATCCGGATTCGGAGTGCGCCCGGAAGCATATTCTTGTTTCATGTACTCAGCTACCCGCGCCCGGTAGGCCTTTTCAAAATTAAATGTATAAAACGGAATATCTAAAATTTCGGCCACACGACGCGCGTCCGCCTGATCTTCTCGCCAGGGACATTTAAAACCCGCCGCTTCACCTGCGTTAGACCAATTTTTCATAAACACTCCCACAACTTGGTACCCCTGACTTTTTAACAAATACGCCGCTACTGACGAGTCCACCCCGCCACTCAACATAACATATACTGTCTCTTGTTGATCTTCTGTTATATTTTTGTTCATAACTACTATGAAGATAAAACGATCTCACTAAACTTCTATTTCTTCTCCCGCCTGCAACTCTTGAGATGAACGTTCGCCTCTTTTTTTAGAAGAATTTTGATGCTGGTGCTCTTGCAATGCTTGCTTCAAAGAATCCCGCAAAGAAGACAAGTCCTGATACTCCTCCTCCCTTTTTTCTTTCACTGAAGCTTTTTCCCCGGACTCCTCCACTGTCTCGCCTCGCTGAAACGCGGCATACGCATCTATGCTGGGGATAACCCCCTCACCCTTGAGACGCTGTGCTTCACCCAAGCAATCCTTGCAATATACCGGACGATTCGGATCCGGCTTAAAAGGAACCTTGATATTTTCTCCGCATACCTCGCAACGAGCAAAATATTCGGTTCTCTCGGTGGCACTTTTATTATCATTATGCTTTGAATCTGACTCGGAGGCAGACGCAGTGCTTGAAGACGAGTTACCCTTAGCACGATCACTTTTTTGGCCCACCCTTTTGTCTTGCACATAGTTAGATGGCGAGGAATTATCAACCCGGGGCGACTTTTCTTGAGAAGATGCAGAAACATCGGACCCCTCCTCCGAGCTAGCTTCCTCGTCCTCCGGAACTACCCCGCTCCACCGGGAAATTTTTTCCTCAATTTCTGAACGAGGAGCAGCGTACCGCTCCCGAGAATTTTTAATAATTTTGTCACGGTGCGAGGGGCCTTCTTGCTGAAACGGCGGCAACGTAAGAGCAGAAAACGCATCAGAAGTAATGCCGTCAATCGTAAGCTTGAGGTAAATATTATAATTAGACAGATTCACCAAATCGCTGGCGGTAACCTCCGGCTCGAATTCCGGCTCCAGCGCCTCGGCATCCTCAGCACCGACACGGAAAGAAATGATAGTTCCCACGTTGCCAAAGACCGCATCTCGCACCACATTATTATTTTTATTGGCATCCAATTGTTGGATGTACTGATGTGCTAAGGTTAAGTTAAGCCGATATTTACGGGCCTCCGATAAAATATTAGCAAAACTTTCCGTGGCAAAGTTTTGAAACTCGTCCACGTATAAATAAAAATCTTTTCGCTCTTCTTCCGGCATATCCACCCGCTCCATAGCCGCTAATTGAATTTGAGTTACCATCATAGCGCCTAACAGAGAAGCGTTGTCCTCGCCAATACGCCCCTTGGCTAAATTCATTATAACTATCTTGCCCTCGTCCATCATCTCACGAATATCGAAAGAACTTTTTGTTTGGCCCACCACATTACGAATCAAAGAAGAGGACAAAAACTGCCCAACCTTATTCTGAATCGGAGAAACCGCCTCCACCTGAAACTTTTCGTTATATTTGGAGTATTCGTCCACCCAGAAACTTTTGATGACCGGATCAGTAACTTTGGCAACTACTTTATTACGGTAATGGTCATCCGTAATAATACGCATCACGCCAAGTAAAGTAGCCCCCGGGTACTCCAAAAGCGATAAAATAATGTTCCGCAACAAATACTCGAGACGCGGACCCCACGAGTCAGCCCAAATCTTTTTAAAAATACCTACCAAGCCGGAAGCGACAAGATGCCGCTTTTCCGGGCTTACATTTTCAAGTAAATTAAAACCGATGGGCCACTCCAAGTCGGCCGGATTAAAATACAGCACATCGTTAATACGGGACTTTGGCACAAAGTGCAAGACATTTTCCGCCAGGTCGCCGTGCGGATCAACAATCGCCATACCTTTACCGTCCTGAATATCCTGAATGGCCATATTTTCCAGAAGCGTTGATTTTCCGGTACCGGTTTTCCCGATCACATAAACATGCCGACGCCTATCAACGTCTTTTATGCCGAAAGTTTGCTCTCGGTTACGAAAATTTGTTTTTCCTATAGAGGTAACTGACATTTTATAAAATTCAAAATGCAAACATCAAAACCAAAAACTTTTTGCATTTTTGCCTTTTGATTTTTGAATTATCCTGCGGTGGGTAGATTAGACGGGGGCTGTACCTTGCGGGCGGGCACCCGCTCCAGAGTCGGTACAGACACCTCTCGCCCCGGAAAATGATACAAACTCGCCAGGGCCTCGCAGTTCAGACGCATTGGGTTCTCGGTATGCTCCCGTAGTTTATACCGGAAAAGTAAATTATTTTCCTGTTTTTGCTTTTTCTTTTTGAAAATCTTTCCTTCTTCCGGGGTATTAGTCGGCTCAAAACGATTCACGCCATGACGAGCATATTGCCCGAAGCTCCCAAAGATAGCCGAAATGCGTCCTTTTTTAAACGCCTCTTGTTTGGCCGCGTATATAACACGTACTGTCACTGCAAAGGCTTGTTTGGAGGCATATTCGCTCATCATCTCTATCAACTGTTTTTCTGAATCCAATAATCCATTATCTTCCCCTCCCTCGTCACCCGACTCACCTCCACCAAGCGAAATAACAGCTAAAAAGGCCTCCTTTAAGTCACCCAGAAATTGCTCCAAAAACTTCGGCGCCTCTTTATCGCGTCCGGTCAAAATATCAATCTCGCCTTGCGCGTCTTCCTCCAGGCCGGTCGTGGGACTAATAACATACTGCACCCATAATTGCTCATTATTGCCCAGATCTCCCATAGTTTCCGTCAGGTGGGAAAGCGGATCTACTTTACGCTCTTCCTCCTCCTCTTCATCCAGGCCAAAATCAGAATAAGTGCGGATAGGATACACGTCCTTCTCCTGCAAAACCATTTCTGCTCCAAAAAACTGCCAACCCCGCTCTGATAAATTTTCCCGGAAATCTTTAGTGTAATCCTCTACTTCAAAAATCTCTACCCGGGGATATTGCGAGTAAATTTGTGTCTCGATAGTATCTATAAGCTCCACCGGTGTACGAATAAAAAAATGAGGCGCTCCGTGAATACCGGCCACCTCTAAGCTAACCGATGCTGAATCTCCTATGCCCCCCAGGCCGGTCAGTGCCTGCTCCATAGACCGGGGGCTTTTGTCCATCTGCTTGGGAATCTTGACCTCCAGCAATGTCCATTCACCCTCTTGCTGGTCCTGCAACGCCCTATAATGATTCCAAATAGAAAACGGGATCGGTAAAAAAACTGCCGGCAAAATTACCCACCAAAAAGAAAGCACCAGGTCAAAAAATGTTGTAAACAAGCCCTCCATCAA
>CAYTAF010000003.1:27799-33421 GCA_964435865.1 uncultured Candidatus Saccharibacteria bacterium
TGAGTGTGTATTTGCCGCTTTCCAGCTTTTTGAACTCAGATCGATTGTGCAAATTCAGCAAAATAGTGTTCGACTTGACTTGACGCTGAGCAAGTGTTTCCTGGATAAGCTCCTCTTGGGACATAGCACCGTTTTCTTTTAATAAATTAATAAGAACGTCTTTCACGGTGCCGGGCTGATACCCCCAGTGCCGCAACGCATAAATACCGCGCCCCACGAGCACAAAACGTTTATCTTTAATCAACTCATTGTGCACGGTTTGCGGTAAAGCGGGGCGTTCACTTAACTTCATTTCATTAATTTTCTCCGCCACCTGTCGGAAATGCAAGGGCTCGCCTACGTGACGAAATACTAAATAGCTCTTATCCTTGATGCCCCGTGGTCGAATCTCTGCCCAGCGCTTAAGCCCGTATTCACCAAAAATATTTGGCTCTACCTGGCGAGAAATTTCCAGATAAGAAACAGCAGGACGCTCGCCAACCTCTCCAAGCTCCTGGTTTAAAACTTCCAAAATATGCTCTAATTTGAGTAGCTCACCTTTATTTTGCAAATATTTTACCAATGCCTTCAAGGCCTGCTTCATGCGTTCCAGCGATTGCTCCTCCGTATACCAATGAGGATGAAGATCGTTGCTGGGTCCCCGGCTATAAAACTCATCCGCCAGCTCTAAAAATAGACGCAGGCACCCCTCCTCCTGACTTAATTCCTTTTGCCCCAAGCCGGAGGTCTTATGAAACTTTTCCAACAAAAAACGCTCTTCCATTACCCCGCCATGCTCCAATAAAAATTCATACATACGAGATGTAATGGGACGCAAATACTGACGGGCATTGGATTCTCGCAAACTTTTTAGGCCGGCCGCTTCAATCTGCCGAACCCGTTCTCGAGTAATACCGTATTCCTGGCCAATACCTTCCAGGGTTTCCGGTTCACCGCCCTGGATACCTAAACGCCGTTTCAAAATGCTTTGAGTGCGCTCAGGAAGTACCGATAACACTTCATGCGCGGAATCATGTATTTTTCTGTTCATGATAGCAAAAACTTAGTAGTAACCCCCTCCTATGTATATTCTAAAAAGTATATTACCCTAAACTTAAACTAATGTCAACCCAGTAGTGAAAATGTGGCAATTTCAAATATTTCTATAGTCAATTACTGTCAAATTACGGCAAGCAATCATAATTAGTTTATACCTTCATTCGGGTTGCCTGCGGCAACCGAGCCAAATTTCTACTACTAGGTCAACCTTATACTATAAAAAACATAACATTATTCTCTTGCTTTAAACTGTAAAAGAAGTGGTGGAGCCACAAACAACGAAGAATATGTACCAATTACCACTCCTGTAATAAGCGCCAGCAAAAAGTTAAACAAAGAAGCACCCCCGAAAATAAACAACGCCAAGAGCACTATCAGGGTACTCACAGAGGTATTAATAGAACGACGCACAGTGTCCCGCAAGCTTCGCTCCACGAGATCCTGAAAGTTAGAATATTTCTTTTTATCCATAACGCGCTCTCGGATTCTATCAAAGACAACAATGGTGTCATTTACCGAATAGCCCAGCACGGTAAGCACCGCGGCTACAAACGGCACCCCGATTTGCATTTCCAAAAAGTGTCCCAGCACGGCAAAAATGCCAACGGTTATAATGACATCATGAAACAAAGTCAAAAGCACCACCAGCCCATATTGCCAAGACCGCACCCATTCGCTCGCCCGCCGGAAGGTCCAGGAAACGTATAGCACCACTCCCAACAGCGCTAACAGCAAAGCCTGAAACGATTTATTCTTTAGCTCATCTCCGATTACCGGACCGATGGATTGAAAAGACGCCTCAGTAAATTCAGGGAGGTCTTGAGAAAGGGCACTCAGCAACTCTTGATGCTCTTGCTCTGATAAAGTAACCGTCCGAATAATAAATCCATCCTCTCCCTGTGGTTTTACTTGAAAATCACGGAGCTCGAAGTCTCGCAAACTTTCTCGCACCTGCTGAATCTCCGGGGTGGTCTCTTTAAACTGCACGTTCATGAGAGAACCGCCGGTAAACTCAATACCGAGATTTAAGCCCCATACCGATAAAACCAAAATACTGGCCGCTACTAACAGTCCGGAAAATGCCAAATAAATTTTAGAAAATCTAAGCATGACGAGAATATATTGCCTGCAAAATAAGACGAGTTACAAACACGGCGGTAAACAATGAAACCAGAATACCAATAATTAATGTCAACCCAAATCCTTTCACAAAACTCGTGGAAGCAAAAAAGATAATAATGGCTACTAGGAGCGTGGATAAGCTGCCGTCCCGTATAGCGGGCCACGCACTACGGAAAGCGCTCTCCAGCTTCTTTTCTTTGCGAAATCTTTCAAAAATTAGTACATTCGCATCTACCGCCATCCCCATCGAGAGCACAAAACCCGCGATACCAGCCAGAGTAAGTGTTACCGGAATAAGCTTGAAAATAGAAAGCACAAACGCTATATACACACCCAAAGCCAGTAAGGCCACAGCACCACGCTCGCGGTACATAAGAAGCATAAAGAGAGCCAGGACCGCCAAGCCCCAATAAGCCGCCTGTAAACTTTGAGCAAGGGAAGCCTGCCCCAAGCTAGCACCTACGGACCTTTGCGAGATAAGCTCGATGGGTACCGGAAGAGCCCCGGCGCTCATTCGTTGAGCCAACTGCTTGGCTTCCTCTACAGTAAAATTTCCGGTAATGACCGCCCTTCCTGCTGTAATCTCATTTTGCACAGTGGGCACGGAAATGGGCGAGCCGTCCAAAAAAACGGCGAGTGGCTTGCCGATATTCTCCTTGGTTAATTCCGAGAACAACTCCGTTCCCTTCTGATTAAAGCTCAGTTCTACCAACGGCTGACCCGTATTCGGGTCAAAACCCAACTGAGCGCCAGCCAAATGAGCGCCGTTCAACGCCGTGGATTCAAATTCTCCGGGGTTTTCCGGATCCTCGGTTCTGAACTCCAGAAACGGCGTAGCGCCAATTTCTTCAATTGCCTGATTCACATTTTCTACCCCGGGCAACTCCACAATTAAACGCCACTCCTCGCCTGTATTAGAGACCTGTACAGTGGGCTCGGAGACGCCAAACATATTAGCTCGACGCTCTACCACACTACGCACGGATTGCATTGCTTCCTGAGCGGACAAGCCCACTACTTGCGAAGTATCCGCCTTATAAATAAGCTGGGCCCCGCCCTGTAAATCCAAGCCTAATTGAAACGGCTTATTAAACCACTCCGGAGCTTGCACTCCGGTCTTTTCCAGGGCTTTTGGAAAAACAAAAACCGCCGCAACGACGGCTACTATAAGCACAGAAATTAATATAAAAAGAGAATTCCTCATATACTAAACCAATTTCCAAGTTCCAAACCGCTCAATTTCCAAAAAACTTATCTCTACACTCTGGAAATTAAAGATCTGGAAATTGGAAATTATCTCCCGTGGCATTTTTTAAATTTTTTGCCGCTGCCACACGGGCACAACTCATTGCGACCCACCCCTTGAAACTTCTCCGGAAGCTCCCTGCCAGAGCTGGAATCATTACGACCTTGCACCCCACTTGCTGCGGCAGAAGCAACCCCTGCTGATTGAGAGGCCCCCTGCACCGGACCTCCCTGGCTCTGGGATTGAGTTTTAGCAGGTCCTTGCAACACTAAATTACCAAAGAAATCTTGATTTGTCGAGAGGGGGCTATCTTCTACTTGCAATTTGGTGATAGTGTCCACCGCTTGGTCGCGCCAATCTTCCAGCAATCCCTGATAGGCCTGTTGCGCCTCCCGTTTATACTCCGAAAGAGGATCCTTTTGCCCATACGCCCGTAAGCCGATAGTAGAACGCAAATAATCCAGGTCAGATAAATGATGAACCCATAAATTATCCAGCGTGGAAAGCAAAATATTAGAGAGCAAGGGAACCAACCGGCTCAGCTCCATTTGATTAAACTTATTTTCTACATCCTTAGCACTGTGACCGGCCTCCCCGGCCATATTCAATACCCTCTCCCATAGGTCCGACGGTTTATCTCTTGCCTCCAGTAAAATCTCGTCCCTTAATTCATAAACCGCTTCCCGTTGTGTATTTACCACTTCATCAAATTGCAACAAATGTTTCCGAATATCAAAATTGTGCCCCTCGATACGAGCTTGCGCGCTTTCAATGGACTTAGTTATGATACGATTTTCAATGGGCTGATCCTCTGAGATACCAAGCCGAGAGAGCATCTCCATAGCCCGATTTGAGCCAAAGGCCTTAATTAAATCATCCTCCATAGACACAAAAAAACAACTCTCACCTGGGTCCCCTTGCCGGCCGGCTCTTCCGCGCAACTGTTCATCAATACGGCGGGCTTCGTGCCGCTCCGTGCCTAATACATAAAGCCCACCCAGATCCTTCACTTTTTGAGCTTCCTGCGCGTCAGGCGGATTACCGCCCAATATAATATCTACACCTCGTCCGGCCATATTGGTGGCCACTGTAACCATACCTTTTTGCCCGGCCTGGGCAATAATTTCCCCTTCTCGCTCGTGATTTTTCGCGTTTAAAAGCTGATGCGGAATGCCCTCTTTTTTAAGTGCGCTCGAGACCAACTCGTTTTCTTCAATAGAGGCCGTGCCAAGTAACACCGGCTGGCCACGCTGGTGTCTCTCCTTAACCTCCCTGGCCACTGCCTTCATCTTGCCCGTCTTGGATGCGAACACCTGATCATTCCAATCTTTGCGTATCATTGGCTTATGGGTAGGTACTTCCATAACCTCTAAACCATACACTTTCTGCAACTCCTCCTCGGAGGATTTCGCGGTTCCGGTCATGCCGGAAAGGCGGTCGTATTTCCGGAAAAAATTCTGAAATGAAACAGTTGCTAGCGTCTTGGATTCCTGATTAATCTCCACGCCCTCTTTAGCTTCCAATGCTTGATGTAGCCCCTCTGAAAACCTTCGATCCGGCATTAAGCGCCCTGTAAACTCGTCCACTATTACCACACCCCCTTCCTTTACCACATAATCCTTATCTTTTTGGAAAAGTGCCCGCGCCTTTAGGGCCTGCTCCAGATGAAATACTGTCTCCAGGTGCTCGGGCTGGTATAAGTTATCCAGCTGCAAAAGCTCTTCCAAACGTTTAATTCCACTTTCTGTAAAGCTAACCGATTTCCGTTTTAAATCCACCGTGTAGTCCTCTTCCGGCTTCAGTTGCCTAACTAGCGAAGCCGCTTGCTTGTAAGTTTGAGCCGGCTGCTCGTCCGGGCTGGAAATAATTAAAGGAGTACGCGCCTCATCGATTAAAATACTATCCACCTCATCTAAAAGCGCGAAATAAAAACCCCGCTGAACTTTATCTTCATAGCGCTGTACCAGGTTGTCGCGCAAGTAATCGAAACCGAAAATATTGTTAGTGCCGTACGTGATATCCGCGTTATACGCGTCCTGGCGCGAGACCGGCCGCAAAAATTCGTGCATTACCTTAAACGAACCCTTCTCATCGCGCTCTTCATCCAGCTCCTCTCTATCTTTTACCCCTTCGGGCTCATACACATAAGCACCATCCTGCGTAACGCACCCTACAGTCAGGCCCAGCATATTATAAACCTGCCCCATCCAAACCGT
>CAYTAF010000004.1:0-27681 GCA_964435865.1 uncultured Candidatus Saccharibacteria bacterium
CTTTTATTAATAAGCAAAGAGTGGAAAATGATATTCGGGCGGCTCAAAAATTAGCCGACATTATTATTGTTTCTTTTCATTTCGGGAATGAATACCACCAAAAACCTAATGAGTATCAAACACGGATTGCGCGCAGCTCCATTGATGCCGGCGCGGATCTTGTAGCAGGCCACCACCCGCACGTAGTCCAGCCGGTTAAAGAGTACAAAAATGGCTATATCGCCTACAGCTTAGGTAATTTCCTGTTTGACCAAACCTTTTCAAAGGAGACGATGCGGGGTCTTGTTTTAGAGGCGGTGATAAAAGACGGACAAATTATAGAAATTAAAAAACATCCCACTCGCATTACTCCTAATTTTCAGATCGAGATGGCTTTTTAAGTAATTGACCTGCAACGGTGGCTGAGTTATAATAAAGAGAGTTTAATTAATTTTTAATTATTTCTAAAATGCGTAACAAGCAATTTCTTATATTAGGTATCGTGGTGCTTGCCATTGCAGGAGTGGTGGCAATCGGGGTAGGCAGCAATCAACCGGCTAATCCTGATAACTCCAATGGCGATCCAAATCAGCCCCCAGTTGATGACCAAAATACGGTTTCTTTTGACCGTTTGGACACCGGGCAGAATTCTCAAATTGACAGTCCAGCCCGTGAGGTGGTGCGAAGTCAAACTGAACTGGAAACGTTGTGGGCGCAGGCCTTTGGACAAAACGCGGAGCTTCCTGCGGTTAATTTGGACGAGGAGATGCTTTTGGCTGTGTTTGCCGGACAGCAAAACACCGGTGGTTATAGCATCGCGGTTGATAAAATTATAGAAAAAGAAGGCGCGCTTAATGTGGTGGTGACACAAACGTCTCCCGGTGAGAACTGCATGGTCACTCAAGCGTTGACCTCTCCGTACGAGGTAGTAAAACTTGAGCATACAGAGAAAGATGTGGAGTTCAATGTTCAGCAGGAGGTGCGAGATTGCGAGTAAAGCTATAAACTATACCGTGGTTGATTCTGCGGTACGTGTTTTTCGGATTCTACAATAATTTTTTCCATCATCTTAACTGCCGCTACCGGATATTTTCCGGTGGCGGTTTCTTCTGAGAGCATTACCGCGCTGGTTCCGTCTAAAATGGCGTGTGCGACGTCTGATACTTCGGCGCGCGTGGGTTGCGAGCTTTTTGTCATAGATAAAAGCATTTCCGTTGCTACAATCGTGGGTTTTTTGGCGTTTTTTGCTTTCTGTATAATGTTGTGCTGGGCGAATGGCACTTTTTCTAAGGAAATATTTATCCCGAGATCGCCTCTGGCAATCATTATGGCATCAGCCTCTTGTACTATATTCCCTATATCGTCCAGCGCCTCAGGGCGCTCTATTTTAGCTATAATAGGCGTATCACCATTGCGGTCCGACATCTCTTTTTTAAGTTGCTTTATATCCTGAGAGCTTGCTATATACGACATAGCAACGTAATCCACCCCTTGCTTTAGGCCAAAGGTGAGATCGTTTAGATCTTTGGCAGTGATAATTTCCTGAGACTCGTCAAAGTGATGGCCGGACGATTCTTGTTTTCGGGGGCCGGCAAGATCCTGAATAATCGGAATGCGCTTGTTGTTTTCTTCGGCTACTTGGCGAATGATCTGGATGTAGGTGGCGTGTTCTTCGTACTCACCCCAGGCAAAGTTCAGACGAGCTACATCCATATTGTAATTAGCCAATTGGCGGATCTTTTTAATGTCGTTAGTTGCCGGGCCGATGGTAGCTACAATTTGTGCACGAGAAGCCATATTGAAGAATTTACAATTTTCAATCAATGTTCAACTTTTAATTAAGATCCAAGTTGCAATTTTCAAACTTTAACTCCATAGATTCGGTTAAGCCCCAAAGAAATTTCTCTGATCAAGTAAGCGCCTCTCCACATCTACCGTACCATATACTTGCTCAGAGAAACTCCTTTGGTTGCCCCTTTTTGTCTGTTATGGTCATTGTTTGTCGTCATCGTGGCGGCTAGTTATTGTTCATCGTGGTGCTTCGTTCGATTTGCCAGAGGCGGTTGTATTTAGCTAGCCGTTCACCGCGACGCAGACCCCCGGCCTTAATACCAAAACATCCAAAGGCAAAAGCGAGATCGGCTACAAAGGAATCATTGGTTTCGCCGCCGCGATGAGAGACGATACATTCAAGATTGTTTTCTCGGGCTAGTTGCATTGTTTCTAACGTTTCACTGAGCGTGCCGGCCTGATTGGGCTTTACAATCAAGGCATTAATACTTTTTTGCTCGAGGGCCCGGCGGGTGAGTTCAGAGTCGGTTACTGTTAGGTCGTCTCCTACTACTAGAAGATCATCATATTGTTTATGCAGTTGCGCGAAGCTTTCGAAGTCGTTTTCTTCAAACGGATCTTCAATGAAAGATATGGGGTAGCTTTGGATTAAGTCCGAATAAAGTTCTAGTAATCCGTCTCGAGTGAAAATTGTGTCTCCGAGGCGATAGCTCCCTTCTTTGTAAAAACTGCTGGCTGCTACATCCGTGGAAAATTTAACGCCGTCTAAGCTGTTACTGACTTGCGCGGCTTGCTTTAAATATTCAAAAGCGGCAGAAATATCCGAAATATTAGGCACAAAACCGCCTTCGTCACCCACGTTAGTTGATATCGAACTTACATTGTCTTGGAGTATTTTTTTAAGCTCAGCTTGGATTTGCCAGCCCATTCGCAGCCCTTCTTCAATGCTTTCTGTTTGAGGTACAAGATGAATCTCCTGGAACGCTAAAGGGGAGCTGGCATGCAGACCTCCTTCTATTATATTCATAAAAAGCAATGGCGCGGATCGGGAAGGCGGGATTTCAGCTATTCCCCGCAAGTATTCAAACAGTTCTTGACCTTGAGAGTTTGCGGCTGCCCTGGCGGCAGCCAAGCTTGTGCCTGTTACAGTGTTGCCTCCTAAAAATTCTTTGGTCTTGGTGCCGTCGGTTTCTTGCAAAATAGTATCAATTTCTTTTTGGGAGGTGATTTCCACTCTGTGTAGGGCTGGTACGATATATTCTTGCAGGCGCGATAGGGCGGTTTGTACCCCCTTGCCTCCAAAGCGATGTTTATCATTGTCTCGTAACTGGTGGGCTTCGTGCTCTCCAGCGCTAACGCCGGCTGGAACGGCAAAAACTCCGGAATGGTTTTCAGTAACAACGGTGACTTCTAAAGTAGGGTTACCGCGGGAGTCCAGTATTTCTCGTCCGGTAATGTTTTGAATAGTCTCTGGCATTATTGATTTATTAGTAAAATTAGGTCCGCTACATTAGAACCGGTGGGGCCGGTTATAATATGGTCACCGGTTTTTTCGAAAAAGGGATAGCTATTAAATTGTCGTGAAAATGTCTCCGGAGACAGGTTTAATTCTTCCATGCTATTTATTGTTTGAAAATCCACCAAAGCACCGGCGGCCTCAGTGTTATCGGTGCCGTCTGAAGCTATAGAGGCAAATACTTGATTTTCCGAGAGGTGCGCTAGTGCCCGTAGTGCGAGCTGTTGATTGCGTCCGCCTTTTCCTGCATCCGGGGGGATTTGAAAAGCCGGTTCCCCGCCCCCCAGGAGAACGGTATTTTTTTCAGCTTTTTTAAAAAAGTTATTGAGCACCTTCTCATCGTTTTCGTATATTTCACTTGACAGTATGCTGGAATTATAATCAAGATTTTTTGCTTTTTCTTTCATTCTGTCTAGAGCTTGCGCATTGGAGACCAGAGGAAAATTTTTCACCCTTTGGAAGTATTTATCCTCTTTGGGTGTCTTGTTGAGTTCATAGTTGCCCAATTTATATTTTTTTATAATGTGCCGGGCATCTTGGATGGTGCTTTTGTCCGGATATGTTGGCCCGGAGGCAACATATTCCGGGTGACCGCCCGGTACATCCGAGAAGATAAGCCCGGCTACGGTAGCGGGGTGTAGCATTTTTGCCAAGCCCCCGCCTTTTAGAGCTGAGAGGTGCTTGCGCACTGTGTTGAGTTCTTGAATTGAGCCGCCGCTTTCCAGAAATTTATTATAAAGGCGCTGGCCTTGCTCGCACTCGCTTTCCGGGTAGCACAGTAACGCGGAGCCACCTCCCGATACTACTGCCAGCACTAAATCATTTTTTCCGGCTTGCTGGCTGATTTTTACCAATTTTTCCGTTATATCTACATTGTGGCTGGAAGGCCTTGGATGAGTGCCTTGATAGGTATGTATAGTTTCGCAGGTAGTTTTATGGGTTCCAATAGCAGCGCCGTTTGTTAAGTGATCTCCCAGAATTTGCTCTAACGCATATGCCGCTTCGCAGGAAGCTTTACCAAAACCGATAACACGGATATTTTCGTATTGGTGCAGGTCGTACTCTTGTGCCTGGATAGAGAGAATCGATCCATTGAGCTGGACGTTTTTCTGCACTACGTGTTGTGTGTCTATTGAGCTCAAGCCGGCTTCAATAATCTCCAGGGCGTCTTGTCTGAGTGAGGTCTGTGCTAATTCCTCAAAGTTTTGAATGCAGTGATTTGGCATTAGTTTACAATGTTGCTCGGCTCTCCACCGGCAAAGTTTTTAATATTTTCAGCTGTAGTTTTCAGGATGCGTTTTTTGGCGCCTTTGGAAAAGAAAGCAATATGTGGGGTAACAATTACATTAGGCAGATTAATAAGTATATGGTCCGCTACCAGCGTCTGGAATTGGTCGGCGTGAGATTCCGGACTAAGCGCTATATCCATCTCTTCTTTAAGGGCCTTTTCTCCCTCCAGGACGTCCAGCCCGGCGCCGGCCAGATGTTTTTCCTGTAAAGCTTTCAGCAGGACGTTGGTTTCTACTACTGCCCCGCGGGAGGTGTTTATAAGGTACGCACCTTTTTTGCACTCAAAGATATTTTCCTCGTTGATTAGGTGGTGAGTGTGTTTGTTATACGGAACGTGCAGAGTGATAATATCAGAGCCCTTTAGTACTTGGTTTAAATTTTTGTAATGAAAGTC
Source organism: uncultured Candidatus Saccharibacteria bacterium (assembly GCA_964435865.1). Lineage (GTDB taxonomy): Bacteria > Patescibacteriota > Minisyncoccia > 2-01-FULL-47-10 > CAYTAF01 > CAYTAF01. The sequence goes on from CAYTAF010000004.1 coordinate 4,971, forward strand.
GTATTCTGCGGAGAAAGCCTTGTCGGGTTCAATATCATAGGCCAGCACGTTCATATCAAACCCTTTGGCAATTTTTATGACGTTACTGCCAATATCGCCCGTGCCGATAACCCCAAGCGTTTTGTTGTATAAGTCAAAACCTTCAAGACCCGAGATGTCCAAGCTGCCTTTTTCTTGCAGTTGATGATAAGCCTCATAAATTTGGCGCGCAACGTTTAAAATAAGTCCAAACGTATATTCAGCCACGGTGCGCGAGCCGTAGGTTGGTACATTAGCTATTTCAACTCCTGCTTTCTTGGCGGCTTTGGTGTCTATATGGTCAAATCCGGTGGAACGGGTGGTAATAAGCTCCAAACTCGGTAACTTACTTATAACTTTTTTATTGACCTGAGAGTTTACAAATATAGATATGGCTTGCGCCCCCTCGGCTTTTTTCGCGTTGTCTTCAGTGAGAGGGTCCTCGCAAAATTCAATTTCCAGCCCGTGAGGCAGAAGTTCTTTTAGGTGAGCGGCATCTTTTTCAGAGGTCTCAAAAAATATTACTTTCATTATTACTATTATACTATTGTATAATTATTAGTAAAAGGGGTTGTATCCTGACTAAGCGTTGAGGGTGCCTGCAACGTACCGAAACGCAGTTTCTGGTACCGTTGTGGATAAATTATTTGTGATATTTATCACATAGAGGGTATAATATACTTGTAAGTTAATTAATTGTATTTTTTATGGGTATTCATCAAAAATTTTCTTTAGTGCTTTTGCGTGTCGGTCTGGGAGTATTAATGTTTTATGCTGGATATGCCAAACTAATAGATCCGGAATGGTCAGCGGCCGGTTACTTGCAAAACGCCCAAACTTTCCCGGGGCTTTTTGAGTGGTTTTTACAACCCAATATTTTGCCGGTGGTGAATTTCCTGAACGAGTGGGGCTTAACATTGTTGGGAATTTCCTTAATCCTTGGTGTTTTTGTGCGGTTGAGTGCTATTCTGGGGGTAGTGTTGATGTTGCTTTATTATTTCCCGGTGCTTGATTTCCCGTATGTTGGAGAGCATTCTTATATTGTGGATGATCATCTTATTTACATCGTAGCACTTTGGCATCTAGCCGCGGTCAAGGCCGGACGCGTCTTGGGGCTGGAAAAGGGTGTTCAGCGCGCCCTTGGCCTCTCTCGGTTTACACGTTTTCTTGGCTAAATAGATCATCATTAAAGTTTGTTGACTATTATGGCTGCTACTACTTTATTTTTAGCTAAATTAATTGGGTTGTATGCTTTAATCGTCTGTGCAGCGCTAGCTGTTAACGGCCGAACCGCGCGTGAGGCCTGGCAAAAAATGGTAGAGCGCTTTGAGGTGATTTATCTGGTTAGTTTTATTGAATTGGTTTTAGGGTTGCTGGTGGTGCTTTCTCATAATTTTTGGTATTCGTTTCCGGCTGTGATTGTGACGATTTTTGGTTGGCTGATGGTTATTGAGGCCATTTTTTATTTAGCTTTGCCAAAACGTATCACACAAAAAGCAGTTGGCTGGTTTTTGAGGCCGCGTTGTTATTATCCTGTGTTTTTGATATGTTTTATTGTAGGGCTTTATTTAACAGCTATTGGCTTCCAGTTGTTTTAATGTAAAATTAAATTACGTAATTTAATTTTGTAATTTTTTATTCGTGATTCGAGCCGGGTCTACAATTTTAATGCTGGTTTTTTGTTCCCTTGTGCTATTAGGGGCTTGGTCATTAGTGGCGGCTATGAGTAATGATACTTCTTGTTTTGCCAGCGTGGTCCACGGTAGTCAATGTGTTTTCCCGAGCGGCACCATAGAAGCCATTTTGTTTCATACCGATGCTCTTGATATACTCACGCTGGCCTTGGCCACCTTAAGTTTTTTGGTGGTGGGGGCGGTATTATCGCGAATAAAGCCCGGACGTTTAGCCGGGCTTAAACAGTTTTTTAAAAGTTTACCGCGTATCGGGCGAGAGTGTGTTTACCACATATATAAAAGAATACAACATATATCATATTGGAATTTATTAGAGTGGAAAAATTTCCACATTAACAGCCCCAGTGGTATTAATTAGCGCCGGGAAGTAATTTTTCTCGGCGTGCGCAAAGGTCGTCTTTTGGACGACTTTTATTTTATTCTGTAAAATGAAACACTATGGAACAATTGTTTGTTATTGGGGCCGCAGCTTTGGTGGATAGCGTAAACCCGTGTGCTATCTCGGTAATGCTTCTAACTATCGGCTTTCTTTTGGGGTTGAAAAGAAGCAGGCGGGCGGTTTTAACTATTGGTATCACATATGTGCTGGGGGTATATCTGGCCTATATATTAATCGGAGTCGGCATCCTGCAAGCCTTAACCGTTTTTGGTGCTCCTCATTTTATGGCTAAAGTTGGCGCGGGTATCATCATAGCAGCAGGACTGGTTAACATCATCAACAGTACGAATGTTGCTTTTCCGGTAAAGTTGCAAATACCCGGAGCGGCGCATAGCCGGATAGCACGGGTGATGGAGAAGGCCTCGGTGCCGGCCGCGTTTTTGCTAGGGGGTCTTGTTGGAATCTTTGAGTTTCCTTGCACCGGTGGTCCCTATATGATGGTTCTGGGGCTTCTCCACGATCAGGCCACTTTTTGGAGAGGGTTGGTGTACTTGCTTTACTATAACGCACTTTTCGTGCTACCGCTGGTTGTCATTTTAGTACTTGCTTCTCGTCCCGGCGTGGTAGAAAGGGTTCGGGGTTGGCAGAAAAGCAACCGGGGTAAGTTGCGTCTTTATAGCGGGTTGGCCATGGTGGCCCTTGGGATTATTATTTTCCTAATTTATTAATTTGGCTATTATGGAAATCTTTATAGCGTTCGTCTCAATTTTAGTTCTTACTGCCGCGACTTGGGTGTTTAACAAAGTTTTTAACGTATTTATATGCCCAATTTGCGCGGGGGTTTCTTTGACCTGGATCTGGATGCTTGGCGCCAGTTTTTTGGACATTTTTGTGTATTCACAGTTTGTTACCCCCATTGCTCTTTTAATGGGTGGTTCGGTGGTGGGAATAGCCTATCAATACGCGGAGCTAAGGAGAAAAAGTGTTACCAAGCTGACCTGGTTGACCTGGCTTATAGCACCCGGCTTTGTTGCCGTATATGGGTTATTAATGCAGGAATGGCTTGTTTTTGGAGCTGGTGCCGTTGTATGGTTGGGTTTTGCTGTGTATGCGTTGTTTCCGCGCGGGAAAAGTGGACCTAAAGAGGAAAACGAAGATGATGAGGAGGCTTCCGAGGATAAGCGCAAAAAGTTGGAAAAAGAACTGGAAGAGTGTTGTTAAGTCCATCCTATCATTCTATCATATTATCATTTTAGCATTCTGGCATTATGAGTACGCAAAAAATCATTATCGGACTTATGGCCATTGTCGTTATAGGCGCAGTAGCTGTGGTGGCCTGGCCCGAGGGTGGTGGCAAGAATAACGATAAAACCGAACAATCCCGATTAGCTAATTTTGCGCAGTGTTTAACAGATAAAGGGTGGGCTATGTACGGTATGGACAGCTGCCCGCACTGCGTGGATCAAAAACAGGCCTTTGGCAACGCCTGGAGATATATAGAGTACGTGGAATGTCGACAAGAACCACAGAGGTGCAATCAAGCTGATGTTCAAGTTACTCCTACATGGGTAGGTGGCGAAGGTCAGCGAGTGCGAGGGTTTCAGCCACTCTCGGAATTATCTCAGCTAAGCGGGTGTCCACTTGAAAGGGTGGATCGGGGACGGCAAAATAGTGTTATGAATTCACAAAACATTCAACAAGTGCAAATTAACGGGACGCGCATTAACGTAGAGATAGCTGCTGATAGACAAGAGCAAAAACAAGGCCTGTCCGGCAAACAAGAGCTGGCGTGGGATAGCGGTATGCTGTTTGTTTACGAGGAGCCCCAAAATCCGGGTTTTTGGATGAAAGATATGAACTTTCCGATTGACATTATCTGGATCGGACCGGAAAAGCGGGTGGTAGATGTCACAAAAAATATTAGCCCGGACACATATCCTAAAACCTTCCATTCAAGTGAACCGGCTCAATACGTACTGGAGGTTAATGCCGGATTTGCGCATCAAAGCGGTATTAACATTGGTGATAGAGTGGAGTTTTTGAAAAATGAGTAAGGTGGTGGTAAGATGCAAGCAATGCAAAAGCAGAAAAAACAGCGCAAATACCTGCCGGAGTTTGTGTACGGCAGTATTGATGGGGTAATTACTACATTTGCAGTGATTTCAGGGGCCATGGGTGCCTCTTTGGCACCCGTGGTTATTTTAATTTTGGGCTTTGCTAATCTTTTTGCTGACGGCTTTTCTATGGCCGTTAGTAATTTTTTGTCTACGCGCTCCGAGCGCGCGCTGGATAAGCAGGATGGTGAAAATCACCATCATTCTAAAAATCCTATCCGGACGGCCTTTGCTACCTTTGTGTCATTTGTATTTATTGGTTTTATTCCCTTGCTTTCTTTTGTTGTGGCAAATGTTAATCCGTGGGTGGACGCGAACAAGTTTTTTATATCCATCGTGCTGGCCGGCGCCGCCTTTTTGGTAATTGGTGCAGTCCGCGGGCACATTACTCGCCGTCATCCCGCGGGAGCGGCCATTACCACTTTACTGATCGGCGGAACAGCCGCGGCTATTGCGTTCGGGGTTGGCGCTTTCTTGCGATCTCTTACTGCTTAATACGGCTCATCAACGGCTCGCCTCGAGCCGTATAGTGAGCCATAAAATATTTTATGATTTCTCCGGATCACGTTACTATTTTTCTTTCCGCTCTGACTGTTTTAAGCCAAGTGGTTTTGGCTGTCGCCCTCATTGCGTGGGTAGGCGGCCGGATCTTCAATATCCAGCCTCTAAATCGTTTGTTTCAAAAATATCTGAAGCTTATAGGCAACCGTGGTATTGTTTGGGCGTTTATTGTTGCCCTGACAGCTACCTTGGGTAGCTTGTTTTATTCGGAAATAGCCGGGTATGACCCCTGTAAATTGTGTTGGTTTCAGCGGATTTTTATGTATCCGCAAGTGGTTTTAATGGGGCTGGCACTATGGCGCGAACGTAGGGATGTAAAACCCTATAGTGTAGCGTTAGCCATTATTGGAGCCCCAATTGCCTTGTATCACTATATTGTTCAGGTATTGCCGTCTGCTCCCGTGGCCTGTTCCACTGTGGGCTATTCGGCCTCTTGTTCTGATAAATTCGTGCTTACATTCGGCTACATCAGCATTCCCGTGATGGCCTTCACCGCTTTCCTGCTCATTGTTCTGTTTTTATTTTCTGACAGTAAAACCCCTAAAAGATCGTAGTAGCAGATTTTTACAAAAAGCGAAAAAGAAAAGTTACTCTGAGCTAGGTGTTTTAACGTTATCTTGATATCAGAGCAGGTTTCGGTATAAAACAGGCGTAGCAGTGAAGCAGTTCAGCGAGTAATTTTTTGTAAATTTTTTATTAAATCTTTATGCTGTTTTCAGCTAAAGCTTATTAGGTGTAAAAGAGTTGACAGAGCGGAATAAATTAGTATAATTTTTTATGTTATTTTAATATTACACGAAGTTCTTTTTTTGTGATTTTGTTATCCGGCTCTCTTGCTAAATTCGTTGCTTTCCCTTTGGTTCTTGTCGGGGCCGATGTAGGGAAGCCTCCTGGCAAGAGAGCCGGTGTTATTGGCACCCGGCGCCTACGAGGTGAAGTCGGCTTATCGCTCCACCGAAACGTGCTCAAATGCCTGCCCTGCTCGGCACGCGCTTAAAGAGCGTAGGCCTGTTCATCAAGAAGGACGAGCACATGTCGGGTGCCATATTGTTGGCTCTTTTAGTGTAATAGGTCGGTCACAAACGTGTGGCCGACCTAAGGTTTTTAATACAACTTAGCGTCGTCCGACAACGCTAAGTTGATTATTCGGCTTGGTGATGTTTGGGTTTTTGCTGTGGGCCGGTGCCGTCCGGAATGCGATTAAACCAGCGCAGACCCTGTGACATAAAACGGGCAAGGCCCTCCAGTAATGCTTGTATACCGGCTATACCCAAAAGCAGCAAAAAAGGCAGAAATATTGCGGAAGGAATGTAGAAGTAAGCGAACACTAACCCCAGGGAGATCCAGATGCCCGCGCACCAGTAGCAGGATATAAGCTCGCCAATGTGTTCACGGAGAGGGCTTTCATCACGCGCTTCTTGGTCCACTTTGAATACCCCTTCTGGAGTTCGATAGGAACGTTCTTTCACGAAAGGACCCCGGATAAATTCGGTGATAACATCCAGCGTGAACAGGCGTGTTATTCGAAACGCGGCGAGTCCCAGCAAAATAAAGTGAAATGCATTAATTTCACTTATCTGCTCTATACCTCCCGTGGTTAAAGCCCACCAAGCCCAAATACCCGGGGGAAGGATTAAGGTGATAAGGCGAAGAAGCCACTTGGAGTACATATAATCGTATTGCATATATAAAATACTATTCATTTAGTGTTAAAATTTATCGCCCCATTAAGTTACCATTTATTTGGCCCGCATTCTAGTGTCCCCGCTCACACCGAGAATATTGTGAAGCACGTCACAAACTTCTCGTCGAAAGATGATATAATAAAAAAAGTAATAATTAATTTCTGTTAATCTATGGAGTTTTTCAAGCGATACTCGGAATACGGCATGGTGTTTCTGCGGCTTGGATTCGCCGCTACTTTGTTGTTTTCCGTGTTTACTAAGTTATCCAGCACTTCTCAAGTGGCTGGTATGTTTGGGAAGGCCGGAATTGGCGGCGGTGAAAATTTAGTGACGGCTATGGCGATTGTGCTCATTATAGTTTCTCTGATGCTTATTTTTGGTTTTGCTACGCGTTTAGCCGCCGGTTTTTTAACACTTTTCTTTCTCGTAACTTTGATTGCTGCCTTTAATGTTGGTCCGGCCGTATGGAAGGACTTTGCCTTGTTGGGCGCGTCTTTAGCTCTCCTGTTTAATGGTCCTGGTCCTAAACTTGCCTGGGATACGCGACAAAATGCCCAGAATCCCCAACAATAAATCCATTTGTAGTGAAAATAAAAGCGCGCCCCAGGGGCGCGCTTTTTGTTTGTTAATTTGGTAAAAATATTTTATAGTATTAACAATGAAGCGTGTATATATTCTGATTTCCGGTCGGGTGCAGGGGGTTTTTTATCGTGCCACGGCCGAGAGTGTAGCCAAGCAGTTGCGCCTAACCGGATACGTAAAAAATCTACCCGATGGACGGGTAGAGATTGTAGCTGAAGGCGACAAGCACTCCTTAGAGCAACTTATAGATTGGGCGGGCAAGGGCTCTCGACTGGCAAAAGTGGAAAATGTAAACGTAGAGTGGGAAGAAGCCACCGGTGAATTTAAGAATTTTCGTGTTGAATATTGATTATTCCAGTTGTTGCAGTTGGGTTTCCATATCTTGTATTTCTTGCTCAAGTTCACTTTCTAAGGAGTTGAGCTCTAATTTTTCTAGGTCTTGCTGAATATCGGGTAAATTACTACCAGTAGTCAAGCTAGGAACAGGGTCTTCCTGTACTGCTGGTTGTTCTGACGGGGGCTGGTCAGCTTGCTGTGGTTTAGTGCTGTCTTTTACTAGCACAACTCCGACGGCAAATATAGCCACTAATACAATGATGGTAATAACGGTCCATTGTTCACGTGAAAGATGGTGCATAATGTTCTGGTTTAGCATAATTAATGGGGGTTTTATTCCGCCGGAATATTATCCGGCGTGTTGGCATTACCTCCCTCACTGCTTGTTTCGGTCTCTGCTTCTGCATTTTCCTTTGGCGGGTTTATGTTTTCGGAGGTAATCACTTCTTGCAAAACCTGAAAAACATTAATGACACTTTCTCGGGCCGGTCGTAATTCATTTTGCCTTAAACCTTGTTGGTCTGAGCGCATCTTTAGCATAGTGCTGCGGATAGCCTGGCCTACACTTTTTCCTTCATTAATTTTCACCGTGTAAATTGTTTCTTTTTGGGAAAGCACCGAGTTTCGGGCTTGCTTTATCCGATTTTGGGCCCTGGCTATATCTTTTTCCACAGAGCTTATATCTAAATCAAAGCGTTGCTCAAAATTCATAGCCCTGGATTCGATTTTGTCGAGTAACACCGTTTCCAGGCGCTCCAAGAGCCGCAAGTAGTTATCGGTCATTCTGTTGTTGATTTCATTAATGCGCTCAGAGAGGCGATCTGCAATTTCCGCCTTGCGCTCAGAAAGGCGCTCCCGTGCCTTTTGGCGGAACTCTTCTCGTTTTTCTTTGGTTTCCTGCAAGCGTTCCTGTCGTCGCTCCACGGCTTGTTGCCTGCGTTGCTTGGCACGTTTTTGGGCAGCTTCTCTGCGTTCTTTTATTTGTTGTTGGCGTTTTTCCGAAAAGAATTTACTTTTGTTTATCCAATTTCCGTCTTCGCATACCCAATTACCGGGAGCCCCGGGTTGAGGCCCACACTCTTCAAGGTTTTCCCGTTTTTCCGATTGGGTCGATGCGGAGTGTTGTCCCTCATGGTTTTGCTCGGCTCGGCGTTCTTGACTATTTTTATCTTCTAAAGCTTTTTCCGGACCGCGCTTTTGGATTTCTCGCGTTTCTTGTTTGCGTTTTTCAAAAATGTTGCGTTGTTGTTGAGCGCCAGGACGGCGTTGTTCTTGTAGATTTGAGGGAGCCTCCCCGCCAGGATTTATTTGTGCGTTTACGTTGAAGGCCAATGGGAGAGTCAAGGCCACAAGCAGTAGGGGGACGAAAATGGAAAAGATGTTTTTATTCATATGAATAATTTTGGCAATTATGAGCTATTACTGGTATACTACTATAAATAATCATTTAGAAAAAGCGATTTATCCACAATGCATCTCAAAAAAGAACTGCAAAAAATAATAAAAGGAGAGGTGAAGGATGATAAGGAAACGCTTCGATTTTACAGTGGGGACGCCAGCGCGTTTCGCGTTATGCCGAGAGTTGTGGTGTTTCCGGAAGATGTAGAGAGCATTAAAAAGTTGGTGCGCTTTGTTCACGAGCACAAGGCGGAGCACCCGGAGCTTTCTATAACAGTGCGTGCGGGCGGCTCCTGTATGAGCGGCGGGCCGCTTAACGAATCCATCATAGTGGATACCACCAAGCACCTTAACCAAATTAAAGAGATTACCGATGAATATGTGACAGGCCAAGTTGGTGTTTGTTTCGCGGATGTGGAGCCACAACTGGAAAAGCGGGATGTTATGTATCCCACTTATCCGGCTTCTAAAGAGTATGTGGCGCTGGGAGGCATTGTGTCCAATAACGCAGGTGGAGAGAAGACGTTAAAATACGGTCAAACGGTAGATTATGTACAAAGTTTAAAGGCGGTATTGCGGGACGGAGAAGAATACGAGTTTAGCCCGCTTTCCAGTCAGGAGCTGGAGCAAAAAAAGCAACTGGATACCGTGGAAGGGGAGGTATATCGCGAACTGGATAAACTGATAAAAGATAATTATTCGCAAATAACGAACGCTAAGCCGGATGTAAGTAAAAATTCCACTGGTTTCTTTTTGTGGGACGTATATGATAAAGAAAACGATTCTTTTAATGTTGCTAAATTATTTGCGGGATCTCAGGGGGTGCTGGGAGTTATAACCGAAGTAACACTAGGTTTGGTGCCGATTCAACCGTATTCGCAGATGGTAGTAGCGTATATGCGGGATGTAAGTAAATTATCTGACATTGTAAATAAAGTTCTGGAATTTAAACCTACATCATTAGAATCGTATGATGACAAAACCTTAAAGCTTGCTTTAAAGTACGCGCCGCGTTTGGCGCGTTTAATTAGCAAGGATAATAATTTACTGAAACTGGGTTGGCAGTTGTTGCCCGACTTTTGGATAATGTTAAAAAATTTGGGTCTCCCCAAGATGGTATTGATGGTGGAGTTTGAAGGGGGTGACCGTGAAAATCTTGAGCAGAAAGCAGAACGACTGAAAGAGGTATTGGAGCCCTTTGGCTTGTCGGTTCATGTTCCAAAATCAGAAGAAGAAGCCAAAAAATACTGGACTATACGCCGCAAAAGCTTTGATCTGTTGCGGAAACAAATTACCGGAAAGCAGGCTGCTCCGTTTGTGGACGATATGGTGGTGAAGCCGGAGAAAATGCCGGAATTTTTGCCGAAACTCAACGCTATTTTAGGTGAATACGAGGATAAAATGATGTACACCATTGCCGGACACGCGGGTAACGGTAACTTCCACATTATTCCTTTAATGGATTTGACTGAGAGGAAGAGCCGCGAAATTATACCGGAGGTAGCCGAGCGCGTGTATGATTTAACGCTTGAGTACAACGGTTCTTTGAGTGCTGAGCATAATGAAGGGCTCATCCGGAGTCCGTATATGAAACAGATGTACGGAGAGGAGATATATCAATTGTTTGAGCGCACCCAGGAAATTTTTGATCCTCAAAATATTTTTAATCCCCATAAAAAAACCGACGCGGACTTGGAGTATTCAATGAAGCACATTAAAAAAGACAACGAACACGCGGTTTAGATTATTGACTTATTTTGCATAGAATGCTATAAATATAATATTCTTTAGTTCTTTAAGGAGGAATTAAGATGACGCGTTGGCATTGTGAAAGTTGCGGTCGTAATTGGTACTCGGCTATCTGCGATCATAGTAACGCTGGAAAGTGCCAAGAGTGCGGTGGCGATTTAGAAAAATCGTCCGATGAAAAACAATCGTCCCCATGAGGTGATGTTATGGCAAAGCAAGGCAGGATTGAGGATTTGTCTAGTCGTCAGTTTATTCGTTATTGCCGCGAGGTGGCTAAGAACTTGGGGCAAGCTGAGGATTTCCATGCGGCGAATGCTATGGCAGCCAACAACTGGAACCTGCACTTGACCCATGAAGGTGCCTCGTTGGTGGGAAGCGAGCTCGGCAGCCGCCCTCAACGAAAAGCCAAAGTGTCAATTCTAAAGGTGCGTATCAATGAAATAAACACGCGGCAAAAGGAAGCGCTTGCCGCTCGTGCTTCCAAGCTGGCCAGACAGCAAAAGTTAGATTTTGAACAAGCTTGTCAAAAAGTCTGCGAAGACACCACCTTTGAACTTAATGGGGGTAGGGTCGTTAAGGTAGAATTGGACAAGCAAGCCATTTCGGAGCTGGATGGCCGAGCCACTCTGCAAGATTGCGATTGGCAGCAGTCCATAGCTGAAAGCCGGCACTTCATTGCAAGCGCGAATATTTTCGATTGATTAGTTCTCCTCTCCTTTTTCCTCCTCCCACATGGGGACTGGAGAGGTACACCCGTGCTAGGCGGGGAGCTGCATCTGCAGCTCCCCGCTTTATCTTTTATAAGCGAAGCTTAGCGTGGTCCGACGTCGCTAAGGGTCGTCGCTAAGTGTTTTAGGTTTTGTCTTTTGATTCTCGTTGTTCGCGCAAGGGATCGGCGTACCATTCTATTTCCTGGAACAGCTTGCTTAAGGTATCGGTTTGTATTTCCCGCATCTTTTCATCCGTTATGTTGCCGTTTTCATCAAATAAATCACCGGCGTTGCCAAAATAAGCGGCGTTGCGCGTTGGTACCATATGGTATTCGGGTAAAATTTGCTTTAAGTGCTCTACCATACGTGCTCCCCCTAAATGACCGGCTGAGACCCCTACAATACCTACCGGCTTGTTAAAGTAATGCTTATACAGTGAGTCCAAAAGTATTTTGAGCTCTCCGGGGTATCCGTGGTTGTATTCGGGGCTGACAATGATGTAGCCATCCGCCTTTGTGGCAATTTTTTCCCACTCTTCAAACTGCTCCCGCTCTTCAATTTTTTGCCACGGCGGAATAGTGAAAGGGTGCTTCAGGTGCTCACCTACGTCCACCCACTCGCTGTTAAAGCTGTGTTCTTCGGCTTGCTTATGGACAAAACGGGCTACGTTTTCCGAGTTGCGTTCTTTTCGGGCTGTGCCGAGTATGACGGGAATGTTTAACATAATCACAAAAAATTAATTATTATTAATTATCTTTTCTACATCGAATACCTCGCCTGTTTCCATATAATGCCGCCAATGTTGTTTGTAGTGAGCATACATTTTATCAAAATGTTCTTTGGGGGTTGGCTCGATGCCGATTTTCTTTGCTAGTTGCAGGATATCATTTTGAGCGTGTTTTTCCGTGCCCTCCCTCACACGTCTTTCTATTTCCGCCACCCATCCGTAGCCCACATTATTGTCCAAAACAACCGTATAACCATTTAAGTGGTATTCGTATCGGGTTCTTGCCCATTTAGTATCATATTCATACCCTAAATTACGCAAAATAGAGTCCGTAGCCTCGAAGTCATTTTTATTGATCGGCACTTCCGTTTCTTCTCGGTTTTCATTGTGCATCCATCCCTTTTTCAAAATCAAGTAAGCCTCATTGTCCGTTCTCCGAAGGCGCAGGTCCAGGTCGCCCGGGGCTTTGTAGTACCAGTTGTCTTGGGATTCTTGTTTTTTGAGCTTGGCTCCCGCTTCGTTCAAAAAAGAGACAAGTTTGTTTTTGTCATCACCCCGCAGCACAAATTTGTATTCTACTTCTTTCATTGGTTTTTAACGGAAAATTGGCGTATTATCAGCTAAGTTCCATAGTATCATAATAGTGTGTAAATAAAAAACGACCCCTCACTCTCGGGAAACGAAGGGGGTTGCCTTTTTTAAACGGCTAAAATAGTTATTTTAGCCGTTTTTTCGTTCTATGGTTAGGACCCTGCCAGAGTTTTTGAAAAGTTTCCAGGGTGTAGGCCTGCTCTTTGGTGTATTTACCTACACGGGTGCGCTCCAGTTCTAATAAGTAGCCGCCGGTTTCCAGGGCTTCGCCAATATCCCGGGCCAATGAGCGGATATATACACCAGAGCTGGTGCTAACAGTAACAGTTAAAAAGGGCCAAATATAGTTTTCAATTTCTATGTTTTGTATTTCCACCTCGCGCGGTTCAAGTTTGGGTGCGCCGCCGGAGCGGGCGATTTTGTAGGCCGGCTGGCCTTTCACTTTGACCGCGCTGTAAGCAGGTGGTTTTTGCTTGACAGTGCCTTCAAATTTTTCCAGTACTTGCTGGACAGTTACGTCATTGGGAGGTCGGCCCACTTGCTTATCAATTTTTTCGCCTTCGGCATCTTCGGTAGTGCTGGTTTGGCCCAGCTTAATTTTGGCCAGATATTCTTTTTCCTGCGCTTTTATTTTATCCAGTTGCTTGGTAGCTTCGCGCCCTACACCTACCACCAAAACTCCGCTGGCCAGAGGGTCCAGCGTGCCGGCGTGTCCCACTTTTTTCTCACCGGTAATCATTCTGATGCGGTCCACTATGTCGTGGGAAGTGGGTCCCTTTTCTTTGTAAATGGGATAAACGTTTTCCATTGGTTTTTTGTATTATTTGAGCGAGGAGTGCTACTTTAAAACCAGGGCTGGTTCAAAAGAATGGTTTTGCGGTGCAGTGTTAGTTTTAGTATAGCGTATTTGGGTAGGGGAAAAAAGATGTTTGTCTTTACAAAATACGATTTTAAATTTATAATTTAGACAATCTTTAGTTCATTTACAAGGAGGTCTAGAATATGAGTACGGAACAAGAAGAGGTCTTTGGCGCGCAACTAACAGATTTAGAAAATCGCTACGCGGTGATTCGGTATGATAACGGTGATAAGTTTTTACTGGTGGAGGTGCAAAAGCAGCATATAGCGCCCTTGGCTTATTTGCTGGATGATAGAACCCCGCCGGAAGAAACTATACCGGAGAGGACGCTAAGGTTTGCCAAAGCTCTTGCTGATCAGGAACAGGTGAATCGTGAATCTATCGGTCTATTGATTCTCAAAAAGAACGGGGCTAAGGGGCCGCATAACGCATCATTCAGTGAACCTTCAGAGGTACAAGGTGCTCATATGACACTGGATACTCTATTAGTGGCGCACCTGTGGTCCGGTTTGCCAATTTATGTGCAGGAGGAAAGGTAATGAAGTTTCGTGTTCCTGAGAAGATCGGGCAAGCAATTTTTGCCCTGGTAGTCATTACCAACCTGGTTGGCATCATTCTGAACAACTATTGGAGATGGAGCTTATGACCGACGAGGCTTTTTGGCGAGCATTGGTGCAACTGCCGAAGGTGGTTGTTTTTCTTGTCGGTGTGATAGTAGCGGGCACTACTCTCTTCCTCGTAATAGTTTTATAGAAAGGAAAAGATGGAGTATGTATGGTAGTAGCACTTGTTATAACGCCTTAGCACTCTCTGTTTCTATCGCCACTTGGATACCATTGGTGTTCGCATTTGCTGGACATCTATTGCTTGACCACGCCCCTCTTTTTGGCTGGGCATTGTTTGGAGTTAGCTTTATGATGCCCCTTGCTGGACTAGTACTAGTTTTGAAGCGGTGCTTGAATGTTGAGCAGCAAAATTAATTAGCATTCGATTACTCTTGGAGGTGAAGCTGATGTTTAGCCAATGGCCACCAGTGTTATGGGGACCTGGTACAGGTGGAGGCGGATCAGGTGGAGGCGGCAAAGGCAGTTCAGGCAAGGAAGGCGACAGCCATAATCGTGGCAAGGACCCTTTCTTCAAATGGTATGCAGTGGCTATATGGGCAACAGTCATACTAGCTGCGTTAGTCCTTGTGCTTGTAGCCGCTATGGACTGACAACCTTGAGGGGTTACAAACTCTTGACGGCAGGGCGGATCACCGCCCTGCCGTTTTCTCTTTTTACACTAAGTGTCTCGGTGCACCGATGCACCGATACAGTGATAATTTGCATCCTCCAAAGACGGTGATTATAATAATGAATGTTAAAATTTTTTCCAGTCAGTGAATTAATGAGACCTGTGCGTCTTTAAGCTAATAAGCTAACTCGCTAATTTCCTAAATAGCTAATAAAAATATGTTTGAATCCATTCCTGTTGGAGACAATGTGCCCGAAACTTTTAACGCGGTTATTGAAATTCCGCGCGGCTCGGCTAATAAGTACGAATACGATAAAGATGTCGGCGCTATCGTGCTGGATCGTGTATTGTACTCGCCGATGTTTTATCCGGTTAATTACGGACTTGTCCCGCAAACAGCGGCGGAAGATGGAGACGAAATGGACGCATTGATTTTAAGTTCCCAGCCCATTCACCCCGGTATTGTAGTAGAGGCCCGAACAGTGGGATTGCTGGATATGAAAGATGAAAAAGGCATTGACCATAAACTGTTAGGGGTAGCAAAAGTAGACCCGCGGATGAATAAAATTCAAGATGTAGATGATGTAGAGGAGCATTTTAAAAAAGAAACCGAGCATTTCTTCCGGGTGTATAAAGAGCTGGAGGAAAAATTCAGCGAAGTGACCGGCTGGCGGACAAAACAAGAAGGCCAAGATCAGTTGATGCAAGATCACAAGCGATGGCAGGAGCGCCACGATAACTAAGCACCATGATGACCATGACAATCAGCCAGCGCACCGGTTGATTCCCGGGCTATGTTTATAGTTATCGTCATTATCATTGTGGCGCGCCTTACGATGACGATGGAGCGGCACTGACATGTGTGAGTGAGGTCACTTTACGAAAACGTGAAAACGGCTCATACTTATATAGAGATGAGCCGTTTTTTAATAGAAACAATCAAAACCTCCGGGTGGCTTATAAAACAAACCGTTAAGCGGCCGCGGTTTTTGGGTTTTGGTTTAGCCGGCGCGGTGGTTATCTTTGCGATTTCAGTGTATTTGCCCAATATTGGCTTAGTGGCTGAAATACTTGCCTCTTCCCAATTCGATGTATGGGGAAAATTAGTGTTTTTATGGAACAGCTTAGGGGCGATTTCCACAAACGCGAGTACGCTCTCTGCCGCTTTGATTATATCAAATGCCGTGCTTTTTGGAGTAAATGTAGCATTATTTTCTTTCCTTGTTTCCGGAAAACAAAAACAAATGCTGGCCCGGGGCGGAGCCAGTAGTGCGGGAGCAATGCTGGTAGGGTTGTTGGGGGTGGGGTGCGCTTCTTGCGGAGCTATATTGCTAGGACCGTTTTTGGCATTTTTTGGAGCGGCCGGCATTTTAAGCGCTTTGCCGTTAGGCGGAGGCGAATTAGCTGCTATTAGCGTATTTTTACTCCTTTTTTCTATTGGATATATTAGCCGACAAGCTATGAGAAATATAGCTGGATAAATTTTTTTGACCCCGTCAAATTACATCAATCGACTCCGTCCCGTATAATTTTATATAATTATACGGGGCTTCGTTTTTGTCGCAGGAGGCGACTAATTGATGTAATTTGAACGGGGTTGACACGTAAAAAGGGTAGGAGTACAGTGTTTTGTACAATTTGTTCTTTTCCAAGGAGGTGGTGTAATGCTTGACCCTAACGAGGGCGGATAACAGGTTTCAATATACGAGGGAGGTGATGTATTTGGCTGGGCCCAATGATCGAACCAGATAGATTCTAAGACGGGGGGATGTCTATAGCTGTATTTAGGATGGCTTGGGAAATATTCATCACGTTTCACTCTCGTGCTAGTGCCTCATTTATAAGGAGGCAAATTTGAATCGACGAATCTTGGTGAGGCTTTTTGTGTGTCCGCCCGTGCTTGCGGCAATACCTAGGCCTTGGCCGGTCGAGGCAAGCAAACAGCGGACCAGTAAAAAGCCGTTCTCTTTCGTCAGAACTCTTGGCGCCCGACCGTGGATCGGGTTTGCTAATTACCCGTTTGTCAATAGGTGGTTCACGGGAGGTAAGCATGAGAGGTAGAATACTCGTTCGATTCCTTGTCACTCCTCCTGTGCTCTCGCTTGTCCCGTTTCCGTGGGGCAATAATTGGCAGCACAAGAAGAGGAAAAGCAAGGGGTTGAACGTTGCTCGTGCTGACCTAGAATTGGTCGGCACACGGATTTGGCTGGATTGTAAGAACCAAGCCCTCACTTTGTGAGGGCAACCAAAACACCTTGATTTTAGAGAATCACCTCCACACGCCGAACAACGTGCCCGGACCCCGGCTCTCACCAGAGGGCCGGGGTCAAACTTTTATTATAATTTGCCAATACCTGTACTTTTCGTTAAAATAAATATAGACGAAAATTAATCAGTTAACTTCTTTAAACATTTGGTAATATGAATAACGGTATTTATTTTGTGATAGGAGCAGTTATTATTGCAACTGGACTAATTGGTGCGGCGTTTATTTTTAGCGGTGGCATGGGTGGACCGGCTCAAGTGGCCGATAACAACCAAGGAGCTCAAGGCGACAATCAGCCCAGCCAGGGGGGTCAAGGCAACAATCAGCCCAGTGTTAATATTGAAGACGTGGATACAGAGGGCGAGCCCTTTATTGGCTCCCAAGACGCGCCGGTAACTATGGCTTATTGGTTTGATTACCAGTGCCCCTTTTGCAAACGTTTTGAGCAGCAAACCTTGTCTCAACTAAAAAAACAATACGTTGATAAGGGAGATTTGCGTATCGTGTTCAAGGACTTTGCTTTCCTGGGGCCGCACTCCGAGCAGGGAGCTCTTGTAAGTAACGCGGTATGGAATACAGTGAAAGATAGTAACTCGAGTGCATGGTTCGAATTTCAGTCCGCGGCTCTTGAAAATCAAGATGGCGAAAATAGCGGCTGGGGATCAGAAGAGGATATGCTGGCGTTGCTGGAAAATATCAACGGAGTGACTCGCGCTCAAGTGGAGCAAAACTTAGAGCAGAATCGTGATCAATACAAGCAAGAAATTAACGCGGACCGGCAAGAAGGTCAACAAAACGGTGTGCAGGGCACACCCGGCTTTGTGCTGGAGGATCGTTCTATCTCCGGAGCTCAACCGGTGCAAGTATTTGGCCAGATGATTGAAGAATATCTTAATAAATAGTTATGGCAGAGGATAAACAACAATTTCAAGCTAAGCCGGAAGTGCCGTTTATTACTAATTTGCAGGTTAGCTTTTCGCAAGAGTACGCGGTGTTAAACGTGTTTAGCGGCAATCAGGTTTATCGATTTGCCCTCACTCCGGAGCATGCTAAGCGGATTAAAATGCTTTTAGAAAAGCAGCTGGAATCTTTTGAGGAGAAGCACGGCGAGCTGGATACAAAATTACCGGAAACACCGGAAGGCCAGGAGCAGGAAGGTAGCGGTATTGGCTTTAAGTAACATATAATTAAGAAATGCCTCCATTATGAAAAATAACCAACCTCAAGAAGCAAAACCGGGTGAGGCCGACCCAAGTAAAAATCGGGAGATGCCAAAGGTAATATTATGGACTATTATTGCGGTTTTAGTGTTGGGCGGGGCCTTTTTGGTATGGCAGACCCAGTTCCGGCAACCAGCTGACAGCGTCAACACCGTGCCGGATACGGCTAGTTTAGAGCTGGTCAATCAGGTTACCGATAGCGAGAAAGTGCTGGTCCAGCGTGCCGCACTCACCGAAAGCGGGTTTTTAGTAGTACACAAAGATGATGATGGGGTGCCCGGCGAAATTATTGGGAATTCCAGGTTTTTGCGAGCGGGTTTTCATGATAGCGTACTGATTTCGGTACAGGGCTTGGATTTTGGGAACAATACACTGCATGTCATGATTCACACCGATAGTGATGGCAACGAGAAGTTTAACCCGGCAATTGATGTGCCATTTGTGCAGGAAGGAGAAATTGTCGTGGAATCACTTGAACTTGACTTTCAGCCAAACCGCGAAGGCAGTAAAGGATAAAAAAGCGCCACGATGACTATGACGATGACTATTGAGCAGCAGGAGTGCCACAATTACTATGACGATGACTGATGATTATTGAGCGGGCTCTAAAATACAAAACCCAGAATCCAAAACACAAACAAAACACAGAACACAGAGTGCAAAGTACAAACAGAACCCGGAACACAGAACCCAAAGCACAAGTCCTAAAGCGGCCCACGTAAATTTGTGTTTTGCAAGGTCTGTGCTTTGTGACTTTGTTTGTGCAGATTTGTGAAGTTTGGGTTTTGTGCTTTATATATCACTTGAGCTTTGTGTTTTTGATCTAACTTATGTCTCAATCTACGTTTAAAACATTGCATTGGCTGCTATTACTTGCCGGGATTTGGTTGATTATCTCCCCCTTTTTATTAGGCGGCTCCTTAACGGTGAGCAGTGTTTCATTATGGTCGGATGTTGTTATAGGCATCATTGTGGGGTTAATTGCTTTGATTGATTTGTTCGGAACAGAAAACGGGGAAAACCAATAGTAGCTTAATGTAGTAAGTTTGGAAAGTGTATTGACAAAAGAAAAATCAAACATCAAAATGCAAAGAGCAAATAGATTTTTATTATTTTCATTTTTTGCATATTGCATTAAAGCTTATGGAAAAGCTTACGCCGTCTCAAAAGAAGGTTCTTGAATATATTTTGGAATACATAGATGAGCATGATTATGCTCCGGCGTATCGAGATATCGGCAATGATTTGGATATGGCTTCCCCTGCTACTATCTGGGAGCACGTACACAATTTAGCCAAAAAAGGATATTTGAAATTTGGCCAAGAGGCCCGCTCTATGGAGCCAACAGCGCAGGCCTATCGCTTGTTTGGCTCTAAGTATTTACGCCTTCCGCTTCTTGGTGAAATTCGCGCCGGCCAGCCGTTGGAAAGTTATAACGAACCGCAGGTGTTAGATATACCTACTTTTTTTGAGTTCCGAGCGGACAAGGATTATTTTGCTTTAAAGGTGAAGGGTGAGTCGATGATAGATGAAGGTATTTTTCATGGAGATATGGTGGTTTGCGAAAAAGCTGAAACAGCGCAGGATGGCGATGTAGTCGTAGCCCTAGTGGATGGTGAGTCCACTACCCTTAAAAAAATGTATGACGAGGGTGATTACGTGCGCCTTCAGCCGGCTAATCCAAAAATGGATGCTATAATGGTGCGCGATGTAGACGTCCAGGGGATAGTCAAGGCTGTATTGCGGCACTACTAACGATAGCGCCACAATCTACCGAGTTTCCTTAATTATTTACCCTTACTTGTTAACAGGTAAGGGTTGTTTTTATTTTGTTCGGAAAGTAGAATGGTTTAGGTATGCTCAGATGTATTATGCATTTGGATATGGATGCGTTTTTTGCCGCTGTGGAACAGCGGGATAGGCCTGAGTTGCGTGGTAAGCCAGTGGTTGTTTGCTCTGATCCGCAGGGTGGCGAGGCGCCTCGTGGTGTGATTGCCGCGGCTTCTTATGAGGCCAAGCGGAAGGGGGTAAACTCCGGCATGCCACTGTATAAAGCCAGGCGAATTCATTCCGATCTTATCGCCGTTTCCGGTAATCGTAAAAAATATAAGCAAGCGCACCAAACTATTTTTGATATTTTGTTGCGTTACAGCCCGGAAATTGAACCCGCCAGCATTGATGAATTTTTCGCGGATGTAAGTCATCTTGAAAAAAATGACGCTGCTATTCAAACAACAGTATCAGAGATAAAACGAGCCATTCAAAAACAGCTAGGAGAATGGGTGAGCGCGTCGGTGGGCATCGGACCGAATAGGTTGGTGGCTAAACTGGCCTCTAATTTTAATAAACCGAATGGATTAACAATTGTACCTTCCAGGCAGGTAAGCCGGTTTATGAATGAGCTTAATTTGGAGGATTTGTGGGGGCTAGGTGAAAAAGGTGTTGCCAAGTTGAGACAAATGGGGATAAAAAGTATTCGGGATTTGCAGAATGCAAATGAAATTAATTTGCGCCGATTTTTTGGCATAAACGCTTACCATATAAAACGTCTAGCAAGAGGGCAAGATAGCTCTGCACTAAAACCCTTTTATAAGGAGGATCCGCCTAAATCAATGGGACACCAGGTGACCCTATCTCAAAATACAACAGATAAAGAGCAGCTTAAGGCGTTGCTTGCGGGGCTGGTCGGCAAAGTGGGATTACGTTTGCGAGCACAGGGTTATCAAGCCCGCACCATAAAACTAATTTTACGCTACAGTGATTTTAAGACTGTAAGCTGGCAAACTCAATTAAATTATCCAACAGTATTAGATAAAACAATATATACTCACGCTGCCGGTTTATTAGACAAAATATTTCTAAAGCGACCGGTACGCCTGGTAGGTGTTGTTGTCGCGAGTTTACGTCCAACCGGCCATCCCCAGCAGTTATCGTTATGGGAAGAGGGGGAGGATAGCGCCGCTTCCCTTCAAAGGACACTTGATTGTATTAATGATTGTGAGGCTGCTAATGTTTTCCCAGCTCGCCTTGTTAATTGTAAACGGCTAAAATAACCCCGTCCCTTCGTATTTTTAACGAAGGAGGGTGTTTTAACCGTTTTTACAGGGTGTACAGGATGTACTTGGATATTAGTTTAGTTGTGCTATACTGATTTTCAGGTGTCCTATACTCCATACTAAATACTGTATACTGCATACCTAGTACTAGATACTAAACAAATGTTAGGTTATATACTTTTATTTTCCATAGGGAGTGCTGTTGTGGCGATGCTAGGCGGGCTGGTGCTTTTGGCAAATCACCGCTTGGCTCGCCTGGTTTCGGTTTACTTGCTTTCGTTTGCCGCCGGTGCACTTTTGGGGGCGGCCTTTTTAGGGCTGCTACCGGAAGCCGCTCACGAGTTAAGTAAAGAGCTGAACCATCAGAGTGTTGGGTGGTTATTGTCTTTTACATTGCTTGGTATCCTTATCTTTTTTG
The DNA here is from genome assembly GCA_964435865.1 of uncultured Candidatus Saccharibacteria bacterium. Classification (GTDB taxonomy): domain Bacteria; phylum Patescibacteriota; class Minisyncoccia; order 2-01-FULL-47-10; family CAYTAF01; genus CAYTAF01. The sequence continues at coordinate 26,570 of CAYTAF010000004.1, forward strand.
TTATGGAGAAGTTGCTAATATGGTGGCACTTTCATGCGGAGGACTTAAGCGAACATCACCACGCCCACCCGAAACGACTGAAGCCCTCCTATGCTATGATTTTGTTGGGAGATGCCGTCCATAACGCTATTGATGGTGTGGTTATTGCCTTGGCGTTTTTTGTAAGTGTACCGGTGGGTGTAGCCACATCTGTGGCAGTTATTTTGCATGAAGCTCCACAAGAAATAGGTGATTTTGGAGTTTTAATTCACGCAGGGCTCCGGAAAGCACGTATATTTTTCTATAATTTGGGAGCGGCGCTCGCCACTCCGGTAGCAGCAATCGTCACGTTTTTTGCTCAGGATGCGCTTATGCCTTTTCTGGCTCCCTTGCTTGCGTTGGCCGCCGGTAATTTTATTTATATCGCAAGCTCGGATTTAATCCCGGAGATACATAAACATCATCATCCGCGTCGTTCTATTTTGCAGGTCGTGATGATGCTTGCCGGAGTAGGGATAATGTATATTCTTGGGTAGTTTTTTGACTTTTATTTTGTTCTGGTTTAGAGTAAAAAACAATGGAGATCAACATGATAATTGTTTTTGTCGGAGCTTTAGCCGCTATTGGCTATTTAATTTTTTATTACGAACGGCGACTAAATCGACTCCGAAGGAAACTACAAAAAATACAAGACCAGAAACAGAATAAAACGGACACGCCACCTAAAAGTCGGCTGAAGGCCGCTCAAATAGCACGTGCAGCGAGGACCAGCAAGAAAGAAAAAAAGAAAAAACGTGTCTTGGAAGCTTTACATCAGAATGGAAGAAGTAGTCATGAAGAGTTGCGACAGACATTGGAATTTCCGGCCCCAACCTTGAGCCGGTATTTGGCAGAGCTGGAACAAGAGGGTCGCGTTAAGAAAGAGTCACAAGGAGTAAATTCTTATTGGGAGTTTTTGGAATAGGACAGAAAGAGAGATTAATTTCCAAGTTCCAAGCTACAATTTACAAACAAAACACAAACCACAAATTCTTACTAACTATCTGATACTTTGTGCTTTATTCGGGCTTTGTGTTCTGTGCACTGTGTTCTGTTTGTAATTTGGGTTCTGTGCTTTGTGACTTTGTTTGGGT
>CAYTAF010000005.1:0-9029 GCA_964435865.1 uncultured Candidatus Saccharibacteria bacterium
ATCGTTTAGCTAATCGTATTTTTATCCTGGACGAGGCACATATGCTTTCCAGGCACGCTTTTAATGCCTTGCTCAAAACACTGGAAGAGCCGCCGCCCAAGACCGTGATTATTCTGGTTACTACTGAGCCGCACAAGCTTCCGGCCACGGTGCGATCTCGTTCGCAACGGTTTGATTTTCGCGCCCTTTCTGTTCGTGACACTTTGGAACGCCTCAGGCAGCTTGTTAGTAAAGAGGGGTTGCGCATTGAAGAAGACGCGCTTAAGGCCATTGCTGTTGCTTCTCAGGGCTCTATTCGCGATGCGGAAAGCAATCTGGATAAAGTTTTAGGGGTGGCTGAGCAAGGTGAGGTGTCAGGTGACCAAGTGCGTGATTTATTAGGCTTAGTGGACGAAAATTTAGTTATCAAGTTTCTGTCTTTACTTGGCAAAGATGAAAAAGAAGAGGCGTTGCAAATGGTGGGAAAGTTAGTAGAGCGGGGAATAGATATAGAGGCATTTTTAAAAACTGGTCTTTCAACTTTACGGAAATTGTTACTTGTTAGCTCTTCCGGTAAAAACGCGACAGTATTGCAAGATCAATTGACGGAGGACGAACTAAATGTTATTGTAAAGCTTGCCGGGAATTGGCAATCACAAGAAGTAGTGCGTCTTATCGAGATATTCAAGGAAGCTCTTGAAAACCAAGGCAATTACCCTTTGCCGCAGATGTCCCTTGAGGTAGCGGTGGTTAAGGCTCTCTCATAGTTAACTGTTAGTTAACAAGCTTGCCGGGTGGTGAAATGGTATCACGCGGGGTTTTGGTCCCCGTATTCCAGGTTCGAGTCCTGGCCCGGCAGCCACAGTACCATACGGTACGTGGCTGCCCCGCACCGAATGGTGCAGGGGGCAGTCCGTCAAGTTTATATGCATTATGTTTATGTTTTGCGAAATAAGAATGGAAAGCTCTATATAGGGTATACTCGTGATTTAACAGAGAGGCTGAAAAAGAACAACGAAAAAGGGAGTAGGTTTACAAGCAAGCTTGGGCCGTGGACGCTTATATTTTATGAAGCTTATTTGTCCCGCATTGATGCAGTAAGACGAGAACAGTATTTAAAGACCAGCAAGGGTTGGACGGCTTTGAAGACTATGTTGCAAGATACTTTGAGTTAATTGTTATTTTTATGAATCAATATCTAACCAACAAGGTAGGCGAAGTTCTCGCTTTTGCCCAAGTGGGCAGCGAGACACTCGGTAAAGGTAAAGAGGCACTTGAAAGTGTATTCAGGCAAGAAGATCTAAAGGTGTTTTATAACGCTGGAGAAGAACACGCGGAAAAAATCCGGGAAATTTGCCAAGAAGCGGGTATTTTAGAGCAAGCGCAAGATAAGGCCAGCTCAACGGGTAATAAATTGCGCTCTATGCGCGATCTTTATTTGAAGGACGAGTGGGAGGATCCGGCGGAAATTTTAGAATGGCTGGGCTTCTTTGAGGGCGCGGCCATTATTCATTGGGCGCTGGTGGAAGAGGGTGCCAAGGAATCTGAAAGCAATGGCTTGCAAGATCTGGCCGAACAGGGATTGGAATATCACCGTGATTTATTTACTCACGTAGAAAAAGCTATAAGGAGCACCGTGTCCTCGTAGCTCAATTGGATAGAGCGCAACCCTCCGGAGGTTGAGGTTGGAGGTTCAAATCCTCCCGGGGACAAGCAACTAAACGGCTAATACAATTGTATTAGCCGTTTAGTTATTGAGATTCAGCGCGCGGGATTTTTGGTTTTTTGAAAAATAAAGGGTATTTTTATCCGGTGAATAGTAAAAGCGTGTACCCGGGTCGGTTAGAGCCAGTGAGGTTTGCCAGCTTCGGCCCTGGGGTAAATTTTCAGTGAAAATAACGGCCGTGCCTACTTGATATATTACATGAGAGGTGCCTGCTTTGTACCACCGGGCTTTTTTTATAGGGCGGGACGTGTGAGCTATTAAATTTTTTTGTGTGCCGTTTTTATGGCTGTTTACACGCGTGGACCACAATTGATTGCTTTGCCAGTAGAGCACCGCTTTGTTATGAGCCATAAAGCCGTTTACATTTTGCGCAACTCGTTGTGCTTGAAGTGAGCCGGCCAGAGTAGGGGAGTTTAAGTGGAACAGGGTGCCGTCAGCAAGCAAATAGATACCGGAGCTTGTCTGCTGTAAAGCAATGGAGCTTGGTGTGGAAGTCAAGATGTTATCAAGCGAAATAGTTTGCTCTGTGTTCCCCTGAACATCTTTTTTTATAATAGATAACGAAGATTTATCAAACTGCAGCTTGGGCGAGCGCCGTTTGTTTAGTTGAGAGAAATTGGTTACGTTTTCAGCCAGTGTGTTTTTTTGACGGGTGAGTGTTTTGGGGATAAGGCGAACGCGAGGGTGAGTGGTAACGAGGCCGGGGCGTACCATTAAGTTTTTTTGCCACTTACGATAGCCGGAACTAGTGACAGTCACCTGATAGCGGCCGGCGGGAAGGCCGGTTAAGGCCCGTCCCGTGCTTTCAGTGTAGGTTTTTGAGGAATTTTTGTTTATTTGAGTGTTGTAGCGCCGGGCGCGCACAGTAGCGGAAGGAGTGGATGTGACATAGATGCCACCAGTGTTTTCTAGCTGGAAATTGCCGGTCATTAAGGGGCCGGGATTTATGCCGAGCGCGTGTAAAACAAGAATCGGCGCGAGTACTAAAAAGCTAAGAAAGGCAATGATTAGGAGTGTAGTACGAGTTATGTGCGACATTATATAACAGTATACAGTATTCAGTATAAAGCATAAAGCGCAAGAATCATCCTAGCATACTATCATATTGTCATTCCCAGCTTGGCTGGGAAGCCGGTGTGGACTCTATTTAGATTTGCGGAGTATTGAAATTAGGTTTAGAATAGTTTCGGTATGGCGAAATTTATGATAGAGGGTGGCAAATCTCTGAGTGGAGAAGTGGCTCTTAAAGGGAGCAAGAATGCCGCTTTTCCGGTATTGGCGGCTACTGTTTTAGCGGCCGGGCATTGTATAATTGAACAAGTGCCGCGGATCAAAGACGTGGAAAATTTTGTAGCTATACTGGAGAGTATGGGGGCCGAAGCACAGTGGGAAGAAGAGCACACCTTGCACTTAAACACGGCTGATCTGAAGCCCGAAAAACTGGACACGGTGCTGGCTAAAAAGTTACGAGGATCAGTGCTTATTATGGGGGCGTTGCTTGGTCGCTTTGGTAAAGTGGTTTTTCCGCATCCGGGTGGAGATAAGATCGGAGCTCGTTCTTTGGATACACACTTGCGGGCTTTGCAGGATATGGGGGCCACCATCGTAAAAGGGAAATGGGGAGCGCAAAGCCAGAGCGAGGGGAATGAATATGAGATAAAGTTGTCTCGCAAAGCACAAAATCGTGAAGTTATTTTGGATGAATTTTCTGTTACCGGCACGGAGAACGCTTTATTGGTGGCGTGCGGTCTTCCAGAGACTACCACTTTAAAGTTGGCAGCTGCTGAGCCGCACGTGCAGGATTTGTGTAAATTTTTGCGACTTTTAGGGGTAAAAATAGAGGAGGCCGGCGCACATACGCTTACCGTTTACGGCAAGAAATCTTACAGCGGGAAAAATTTTGCTGGTGAGAGTAGGAAAGCAATAAAGTTTCGATTGGCACCGGACTACCTGGAGGCCGGCACTTTTTTGGTAGCAGCGGCGGCTACTCGCAGTGAAGTAAAGATAGTTAACGCTCCTTTAGAGCATTTAGACGCGGTATTAAAGCGGGCCCGATCGATGGGAGTTGAATATAAGATAGATACTACTGAATCGTCGCGGGAGGGTACTTTGCTAATTAGGCCAAGCAGTGACTTGAGAGCCAGTCGCGTGCAAACTATGATTTATCCGGGGTTCCCCACGGACCTACAAGCTCCCTTTGGGGTATTGACCACGCAGGCTCAGGGCACCTCTTTAATTCATGACCCGCTTTATGAGGGGCGAATGAAGTATATTGAGGAGCTTAAAAAAATGGGGGCGAATGCTATTATTGCCGATCCGCATCGAGCGCTGGTGTCCGGGCCCACACCCCTATACGGAACCGAGATAGACAGCTTGGATATTCGTTCCGGGGCGACGCTGGTAATTGCCGGTTTGGTGGCGGAAGGAAAAACTGTTATAAACGACGCTGAAATTGTGGATCGCGGCTATGAAAAGATTGAGGAGCGTCTTCAAAAATTAGGAGCCAAGATAGAGAGGGTTTAGCTTAACTGGTTAATACTTGCCCGACAAGCCCGAGAGGGTTTCTCATAAGTAAGCACCTCTCCAATATATTTGTGCCATATACTTGTTCGTAAACCCTCTCGGGCTTGCTATGAGTGGTTTTGTTTAGCCTATTTGCCCTGTTTATTTGTTTTAATTTTAATACCGACGTTTGTGATGTTTGGTTCAAAAATTGGAATTGATCTGGGAACGGTAAACTCCCTGGCCTATGTGCCGGGTAAGGGAGTGGTAATGCACACCCCTACAGTGGTGGCAAAAAAGGGCAATGAGTATGTTGCTTTTGGTGAGGCCGCAAAACGCATGGAGGGCAAAACCAGTAGTAACTTTCAAGTTATTTATCCTCTGAAAGAGGGTGTTATCGCGGATTTTCAATCTACACAAGCATTTTTAGGGTATTTTTTTCGAAAACTGCTTAGGCCCTGGCAGCTTCAAAAGCCGGAGTTGGTTCTTTCTGTTTCAGCTAACACAAACGCGGCGGAGCGGCGTATTTTAACTAAAGCCGCCCTTAGTGCCGGTGCCAAAAATGTTTATTTAGTGTCGGAGCCCCTTTTGGCTTTACTCGGCAATGCCAGTAATATTAACAAGGCTGAGGGGAGTATGGTGGTGCATATCGGCGGAGGTTCCACCGAGGTGGCGGTGGTGTCAATGGGATCTATTGTTACGGTGGAGGCGGCACGAATTGGAGGGCGCACTATTGATGCGGAGATACAGGAGTTGATTCGAAAACAATATGGCTTAAATATTAGTTTGCATACAGCGGAGCAAATCAAAATGGCGATTGGTCAGGTTAGTCCCTCTAAAGAAGAAGTGTTGGAGTTTCGGGGAACCGATGTGTTGCAAGGTCTGCCGCGGGAGGTGGAGGTTAGCAGTGCGGATGTTTCTCAAATTTTGGAGCCTTTTACCTCGGAGATAATCGATACCATTAAAAAGGTGCTGTCTCACACGGCCCCGGAACTTTTGGGAGATATAATGGACAAAGGAGTGCTCTTAACTGGCGCGGGGGCTCAGCTGCCCGGGCTGGCGGGGCATATTGGCAAGGAAATTAATTTAAGTACTAGTATGGCGAAGGACCCGGCGCTGTGCGTTGTTCGGGGAACCGAGATGGTGCTGGATGACTTATCAGCTTACAAGGAGACCTTAATGCAACTTAAGTAGAGTATTTAGTATTCAGTATGATGTATGGAGAAAATTTTTTGAATGTTTTCGGCCACAATCAGTGGAAAAATTATTTTCGGGGCTTAATGAAAAATGATGCCCTGGGGAGTGGCTATTTATTTTATGGATCTGATCAGCTTGGGAAAAGAACATTTGCGCGGGAGCTGGCAAAGCTGCTCGGAGCTGATGGTCCTCCTGACTGTCAATTTTTTTCCGGAGGAGAGGGATTTAAATTGGAGCAGGCACAAATGTTGCGGCGCGAGATGTCTTTACGGCCGTTATCGGCTCAATACAAAATAGCGGTGATAGATCATATTGAACTTGCCTCACCTGAAGCACAAAATGCTTTGCTTAAGTTAATAGAGGAGCCGCAAGATTTTCGTGTTATTGTTGCGATTTCTGAAGATATCAGGAGGGTGCCGGAAACAATTGTTTCCCGCTTATCTGTGCTTCCTTTCTCCCCACTGGAGACCAGCCAGATGGAAGCATTTTTAGACCAGTACACTTCATTGACAAGGGAAGATGTGCAGTTGGTGTTAGAGCTATCCGCCGGCCGCCCCGGGCGCGCCCTGGAGCTAGTGCGCACTTGGAGGGAAAATAAGAATGTTTTGCGTTCAGCGCAAGAAGAGGTAGATCATCTTAAGGCGAGCAGTTATAAGGGGCGCCTTCAATTTACTGAAACACTCAAAAAGAAGGAATCGACCGACATTCTTGAGGGTGTCGATCGCTGGTTTATGGTTTTACGCAAGGAGTTTATTGAAGATCCAAGCCTTGAAAAGGCCGAGCAGTTGGAAAATTTAGCTAGTTTACGATCGGCTTTGCGTCGTCCCGGTGCGAATACACGTTTATGGGTGGATCATTTTCTTGTAAATTTTATGTAATATATGCGGTTTGCTATTATAGCCATTATCATTTTTGTGACGGTTTTATTGGGGGTGGCGGTGTATCTGCAATTTTTTGCTGGAGAGTCTTCTGGGGCAGTTAATTTACTAAAAACGGAAAATAGTGGCCGTGGCTGGCTGGGGGTGCGTCAAAGTGGCGAAGAAGATCCTCTCCCGAAGTTTGATGTAGTGAAATTGGAGCCGTATTTCAGCGAAGAAGGGACGGTATTGTATTTGGCAACCCGGCGGCACGGGGTATATCGTAGCTCTGATTTTGGAGAAAGTTGGGAAAAAATCTCTGACCAGAATAATAATATTTCCGGTGGATTTCAAATTTTTGATATACATATCTCCGACGGTAATATCTTTGTAGCGGGAAGCGGAGGAAATTTTGGAAGAGTGCTGGTTAGCTCGTTGAAAGAGATGGCATTTCGTCCTCTTTTTATTACAAGTTCGGCCGGGGATAGAATTCTTTCGGTGGCGCAATCCGGTAATACCATTTATTTAGGGTCGCTGAAAGGGGGGTTTATCCGAAGCACTGATGCCGGAGAAAGCTGGCAGGGTTTGCAGTGGTTTAATGGTCCGCTTCGTAAATTGGAGTTAACTTCAAGGGGGTCGAACACCGTGCTGGCGCTTGCCTCAGATGAGCTGTTTGTTAGTGAATCTTCCGGAGTGGACTGGGCGAATCTAAATATTGATGAGGTCCAACGTTTTGTGCTTGGACCGCAAAAACAACGTATTTTTGCGATAACTTCCGAGGGTCTTTTAATGAGGCGTCCTTTGCAGGGCGGCTCCTGGAGTCGGGTTCGGTTCCCGGCCTCTCAGAGGCGGGTGCGGGTTGATATATTCCGAGTGGATCCTAATAATACATCTCGGTGGTTGGCTGTTTCCGATAAGCTTCTGTATATTTCGGAAAACAGGGGGCAGAGTTGGAAAATCCGTGTGTTACCGTCCAATCGGAGTGTAAGTGACTTTTGGATAAATCCCGAAAATTCTGATATGATGTTATTAGGTCTTGGAGAGCCTCCCAGCTTTCAACAAGGTGGAGGATTGTTTGGATTGTAATAATAATTAACGGTTACATATTTATCTTATGATCCCTGAGCAAGTAACTAAAGATCTTAAAAGCACTTATGAAAATACCTTGGATTATTTACGTAACCAGTTGGCGCAAATTAACGTGGGGCGTGCTAACCCAGGCGCCATAGAAGATTTGGAAATAGACGCGGGGCAGTATAAGGCAAAACTGCAAGAGTTGGCCTCCATCCGTTCTATAGAAACTCAAACATTGCTAGTGGAGCCGTGGGACAAAAAACTGGTAGGTGCTATTGAGAAGGCTATAATGGGAGCCAACTTAAATTTAAGTGTGCAGTCTCAGGAAGGAGGGCTTTACGTTAAATTCCCGGAGCTTACCCAGGAGAGTCGCGATAAGGCACGTAAGCAAGTGGATGAAATGCGCGAAGAAACTCGCGTTAAGGCCCGCAAGACGCGCGAGGAAAAATGGCAGGAAGTGCAATCACGATTTAAAGAAGGTGAAATCACGGAAGATGAGAAATATCGCATCAAGGAACTCTTAGATGAGCAGATTAAAAAGATAAATGATCAAATAGATGAAATCGCGGATAATAAAATTGAGCAAATTCAATCAATTTAATTTTATACATTATGCTTGCAGTTCTTAGTGTTATCGCGGTTTTTGTGGCTTTGATTCTCGTTCACGAATGGGGCCATTTTATTGCCGCTAAAAAATCGGGCATGAAGGTGGAGGAGTTTGGCATCTTTTTCCCGCCACGCCTATTTTCCTGGAAAAAAGGAGAAACGGTTTATTCCATAAATCTTATTCCGCTTGGAGGGTTTGTGAAAATTTTAGGAGAAGAGGGTGGGCATCAGGATAATCCCCGTTCTTTTTCCGCGCAAAGTATTTCAAAAAGAACGCTTGCTTTAAGCGCGGGGGTGATTATGAATGTAATATTAGCGGCGGTCTTTTTTATTTGGGCTTTTAACGTGGGGATGCCCACTGCTGTCACCCCGGAAAATCAAGATAGTTTACAGGATATTAGCACGCGAGTAGTACAGGTGGCGCCAGGGAGCCCCGCCCAGGAAGCGGGATTCAAGGTAGGGGATCGTTTGTTATCAATAAACGATCAAACCTTTAATTCTATTGATGATTTGCAGGCATTTGTCAGCGACCGTAGCGGACAAGAGTTGCGGGTAGAGGTGCGTCGCGGCGACACTTTGAAAACTTTAGGTGTATTGGCTCGCAGCGACCCGCCCGAAGGAGAAGGAGCGATGGGTGTATCTTTGGCTCGGGTAGGGCTGGACAAGCAAGGTTTTTTTGCCTCTATTAAAAGTGGGATTGTTTCTACAGTTAATACTATCGGCGGCGTAGTCTATGGGTTTTATATGTTGCTGAAGGGTCTTTTAACCGGAGCGGAGGTAGGCGGTCAGGTCGCCGGCCCGGCTGGCATTTTTGCCCTATTTTTCCAGTTTTATGAATTAGGCATTCCCTTTTTCTTACGCTTTGCCGGCTTACTTTCTATTAGTTTGGCAATTATCAATATTTTACCCATTCCGGCCCTGGATGGTGGACGGATTGCTTTTTTGGGGTGGGAGGCAATAACAGGCCGAAAGGCGTCACAGCGCATCGAGCAAGTAGCACATACTGTCGGATTCATACTGTTGATTTTATTGATAGTTATTATAACTATACAGGATATAGCACGCTTCTAACGAAGCGGAAATTCGAA
>CAYTAF010000005.1:9129-24066 GCA_964435865.1 uncultured Candidatus Saccharibacteria bacterium
GAAATTCGAAACAAAAGCGAATGGGAGAAATTGGTTGGGGAATTTCTTTCGAGTTTCGATATTAAAATTTCAACTTTGGATTATTTATGCGGCAATCTCAATTATTTACAAGGACTAAAAAGGATGTGCCAAAAGGTGAGCGTTTTAAAAATGCTCAGCTTTTATTGCAAGCCGGTTATATTTATAAGGAAATGGCCGGGGTTTATGATTTATTGCCTCTGGGTAGGCGCGTGTTCCGGAATATTGAAAATATTATACGACATAAAATGCAGGAATTGAATGGTCAAGAGGTTGATTTAACTGCTTTGCAAAGTCCGGAGCTTTGGCAGAAAAGTGGGCGCTGGTCGGATGAAGCGTTGGATGTATGGTTTAAGACGAAGCTAAGTAACGGGCAAGAAGTAGGATTGGCAAATACTCACGAGGAGCCGTTAACAAATATTCTGCGGGATTATGTATCTTCTTATCGGGATTTACCTGTATTTGCGTTTCAGTTCCAAACTAAATTCCGTAACGAACTGCGCGCAAAGAGCGGTCTTTTGCGAGGCAGGGAATTTTTAATGAAAGATTTATACTCTTTTACTAGTAATATTGAAGAGCTGGAGGCGTATTACGAGCAGGTCGCCCAAGCGTACCATGAGATTTTTGAGGAAGTGGGCCTAGGGGATAGCACTTACCGAACCTTTGCCAGCGGTGGTGCCTTTAGTGACTTTAGTGATGAATTTCAAACTTTATCTGAGGCCGGCGAGGATACAATATATATGAATAGGAATAAGGCCATCGCTGTAAATAAAGAAATTTATTCTTCTGAAGTACTGCAAAAACTTAATTTGCGGGAAGAGGATCTAGAGGAGAGGCGTTCTATTGAGGTGGGCAATATCTTTAAGTTGGGTACAAAGTATTCAGAAGCCCTGGGGCTTACATTTCAGGATGCGCATGGGGAAGAGAATCCGGTGGTTATGGGTTCTTATGGCATCGGTTTGGGTCGGTTGATGGCGGCTGTGGTTGAAGCTCATCATGATGAAGCGGGCTTGAACTGGCCGGCAAATATTGCTCCATTTCAGGTACACTTATTGCGCATAGGAGAGGAGGAGGAGGTTTTGCGGGAAAGTCAGCGGCTGTACGATGTTTTACGCAAGCAAGGCATAGAAGTATTATTCGATGACAGGAATGAAATAAGAGGAGGCGAAAAGATGGTTGAAGCTGATTTGTTGGGAATTCCGAATCGAGTTGTTGTTTCCGGAAGGACTGTTGAGCAAGGGGCGGTAGAATTAAAAAAACGAAGCGAAGGGGAGTCAAATTTTATAAGTGAACAGAAGCTTCTTCGGTATTTAGACGGCCGTGCATAAAAAGGTAAGCGTGTATTATGCTCTCAGTGCAGGACATTGGAATTGATTTAGGCACCGTAAACACACTGGTGTATGTAACCGGAAGAGGGATAGTGGTGAACGAGCCCTCTGTTTTAGCGATTAATGAGGCCACCGGAGACATTGTGGCCGCCGGCCGTTACGCCCAAAAGATGACGGGCAAATCGCCTGAGTTTATTGAGCCGATCCAGCCATTGGTAAATGGGGTGATAGCGGACTATGAGGTAGCCGAGCTAATGTTGAAATATTATTTAAGCCAGGCGAGTATAGGAGGATTCGGACGTCTTTTGAAGCGATCGAAGGTGTTAGTGGCAGTTCCGGCATATTTATCCGAGGTGGAGGTTTCTTCTATCAAGGACGCGATTCACGGCACCACAGCGAGCGATGCTATTTTGTTGCCTGAGAGCATGGCAGCAGCTATTGGCGGGGGAGTTTCCGCGTTAGATACCGCCGGTACTATGATAGTGGATATGGGTGGAGGCACCACCGAAATTGCCATTATTTGTAGCGGGGGGATTGTTGCCGCGGAAAGTTTAATCGAGTCCGGGAATACTTTTAATAAGGCGCTGATAGATTTTGTGGGCAAGGAGTTTAATTTGGCCATAGGAGATCTTACCGCAGAGCATATTAAGCGGGATCTTGGCGCTGCTCGTCTCGGATACTCTAAGCTTGAGCAGCGGAGTATTAGCGGCAAAGATATTACTTCCGGCACACCTCGGAGTGTAACAATGACAAGTGAAGCTGCTGTGACGGCGCTGGAGAAGCCTATCAGTATGATTAGTAAGACGGTGGGTCGTATGCTAGAAGAGGCGGAGCCAGATATGGTTTCGGATATTTTGAGCAAAGGAGTTGTTTTAAGCGGGGGAAATTCACTTTTGCCGGGTCTTCCGGAGTTTTTACAGAACAATCTAGAGGTGCGTTTTTTTAGAACGGAAGATCCGCTTACTGATGTGGCGCGTGGTACCGGTGTTGTGCTGGAAGATCTGGGAGCGCACCGCAAGTTGCTTGATTATTCTAATTTAAAAGTAGGAGCATAAAGCATGAAAAAGCGTTGGCAGATAAAAAAGCGTGCCGCCCCGTTGATCGGATCCACTGCCGAATTTTTTAAAAAGCGTATTACCGATACCTCCAATAGGATGGAAATGGAGGTTCCGCGCTGGCGGTTTTTCATATTTGTGGGAGTGGTGTTAATAGTAGTAGTGGGTTTTTTTGTTCGTTTGGGCTATCTACAAGTGATGTCGTTTTCAAATTATGCGACATTAGCCCAACAAGTTCGTACTCAGGTAGAATGGAGAGCTTCTCCGCGAGGAAATATTTATGATAAAAGCGGTACAGTGCTGGCAAGTAACGAAGCGGTTTATTCATTAACTTTTGTGCCAGCGCGTTTGCCGGAAGATCCGTTGAAGCGTCAGCAACAGATTCTAAGGGTGGTACAGAAGGCGGAATTGCCAGCAGATCAGATTAGGCAGATTATAGAGGGTCAAAGTTATACTTCTTTTGAGCCGGTGGTGTTATTGCCGAAAATTTCCGCGGAAAAGGCAAGTCGTCTACAGAAGGTTCTGTCCGACACTTCGGCGTTTCGGGTGCAAAAACGATATGCTCGGACTTATGAGAGTCCATATATGTTCAGCCATGTATTGGGCTATGTTGCCTCAGGGCGGCTGCAACCTAACGGTAAAACCGGAATAGAGAAAAAATATGACCAAGAGCTCTTGGGTAAGCCCGGCAAAACAGAGGTTACTGTTACCGCGACCGGAGAAGCCACTGGTTCTTCCCGAGAGACCACCGGCAAGCAGGGAAACAGTGTATTTTTATCTTTAGATAAGGACTTACAAGAAAAATTATATGAAGAGCTGAACGAACAAATTAAGCAGCTGGATGTAAAAGAAGGTGCGGCTGTTGCCATGGATCCACAAACGGGGGCGATTCGGGCACTGGTTAGCATCCCGGGCTTTGACAGCTCAAAAATTTCCCGAGGTCTTACCACCAAGGAGTATTCGGAGATTAGCGCGGACGAGTCCCGTCCTTTTTTTAATCGTGCTATTAGCGGGCAGTATCCTCCGGGATCTACTATTAAGCCGGTGGTTGGGCTGGCTGCGCTTGAAGAAAATGTGATTGATCCACAGAAAGAGATTTTGGTAACAGGGCAGATCAGTGTTCCCAGCGTATATAATTCTGATATTAAGTATGTGTTTCATGACTGGAAGCGTCATGGACTAACAGATTTCGTAAAGGCAATTGCTGTTTCTTCTAATGTTTATTTTTATACAGTTGGAGGAGGTCACAATGATATCGATGGCCTTGGTCCGGATCGACTAATTACCTGGTTTCGTAAATTGGGATTGGGGCAAAAAACAGGTATAGATTTGCCGGGAGAGTCGAGTGGTTTGGTGCCGACACCGGAGTGGAAAAGAGATCGATTTGACAGTGCTTGGTATATTGGTGATACTTATAATATTAGTATTGGTCAGGGCAATCTTTCGGCTACCCCGCTTCAGGTAGCTACTTATACCTCGGCCGTTGCCAACGGCGGCTTTCTTTTAGAACCCTTTGTTGCTAATAAAATTACAACGGCGTCAGGGGAAACCGTATCTGAGTTTGGGGCTACGATACGACGTGATGTAACTCAAAAACAGCAGCCGATAGAACTGGTACAAAAAGGAATGCGGCAAGCTGTTTTGCGAGGATCTGTCAGTAAATTGCAAAGTGTCCCGGTGCCCGTGGCCGGAAAAACAGGGACATCTCAAGTGAGTAGCGGGGCGTATCATGGATGGTTTACTGGTTATGCGCCATACGAAAGCCCGGAGCTAGCTATTACGGTTTTGGTGGAGCATGGAGGAGGGGGTGCCACTGCGGCGGTTCCGGTTGCCGAGCGTGTTCTTAATTGGTATTTTAATAGATAGGGTGGACAAGCTTTAGAGCATCCATTACAATATCGGGTATATGGTTCAGATTACACAGGAAACATACAATAAATTAGCCGAGGAACTGGAAGACCGGGAAAAGGTAAAGCGTAAGGAGATTGCCGATCGTATCAAGGAAGCGAAAGAGCTGGGAGATTTAAGCGAGAACGCCGCTTATAAGGAGGCACAGGAAGAGGCCGCGTTGAATGAATCACAAATTCAAAAACTCCGCGAAAAATTGGCTTCCGCGGAGATTATTCAGGACGACAGCAAGAAAAAGGGAGTGGCACGCGTGGGATCAATCGTAAAAGTGCAAAAGCAAGGCCAGAAGCAAGAACATCAGTTCGAGATAGTGGATTCCGATGAGGCTGATCCGGCGGAGGGGAAAATTTCCTTCAGTTCTCCTCTGGGCGAGGCCTTAACAGATAGCAAGAAGGGTGATACCGTGGAGGTTGCCACACCGGGTGGTAAAGTTAAATATACTATTTTGGAGGTAAGTTAGGTCTTGCGCTCTCGTAAAGTGAGAGTAGTGCCCGTTTTATAACGGGCATTTTTTATTTTTTCTGCCTGCTCCGAGGAAAGTTCTTGGAGCAGGGAGTTAAGGGCACTATTGGAAATGGTTAGTGCCTTCTCCCAGAGCCCCAAGGGCTCCAGGGTATTTTTTACTTCCTGCCATTCGTATTCATAACGTGGCATCTCGTGGCGCTGCACCATCTTTTGCCAAGCAGGGGAGTAGAGGCCCTCCAGCTCTTGTTTGTCCATATACGCGTGGAGTTGGTATTTGATTTCGGAAAGACGGTTGTTTATTTCTTTTTCTTGGCGCTTGAGCTGAAAAAATTCGTCTGTTAATTCCCGTATGGTGGATTCATCAGGAGTTTCTGGTTCTTGCTCCGTGTGGTGTTTGTGGCGAGTATATGGACAGATAGTAGAATTCGGGTAGAACTCGCAAAGAGGGGAGAAGCGAGCGGGGAAATCATTGTGTTTAAGTGAGGCCTGAATTTGGCGGATGGTTTGTAGAACTTCTTTTTTGACACGCGTTAATTCTTCGGCGGTTTTTTTAAAAGTTATCTTTTCGCCATGGCGTAAATAATACAGGGTAAGCTTGATAGGCCGCTCTTGCTTTTTTAAAAGTTTTGGCCAAAGTTCTGTGACGCCCAAGTGGTATAAGGGGAGTTGCAGGTCTTCGTCTAAAATTGTTTCATTAGGAAGGCGGGCGCTGGTTTTATAATCTATAACTTCAAATGTGCCGTCCGGATGTTTGTCCACGCGATCGATGCGACCGGTTATAAAATGGGTGTCTTGAGTTTGGACATCAAAGAAGGGAACTTGGAAATATTTTTCCAGGGCAATAATTTTATTTTTGCCCAGGTTCTCTTTTTGAAAGTATTCGTTGATAATATGTTGTGCGTTGGAAAAGTATGCTCTCTGCTCTCCTTTAGTTTCGAATAAATTATCTGACATTTCTTTTTGCCATAGATAGTTTAAATGTTGGAGTGTGGCTTCCTTGGAGGCGGGTTGAGCCGGGTCTTGATAAATAAATTCCATGACCCGGTGAATCAGGGTACCAAATTTAGCTTCTTTGCTGGAGGGCAACCGATTGCCCTCTACATATCTATACCAATATAAATATGGACATGCTTCATAGAGCTTTAATGCACTATAGGAAACTTTCATAGTCAGTTTTATTCATTAAAAGGGTGGTATCTTTTATGGGTCTCCTGGGCGTGTCTATCCGCGATATTAACATATCTGGTGGTGGTATCCAGGGATTCGTGCCCGAGCATGCGCTGAATGGCGGAGGGGTCCGCACCCTGTTCCGCTAGGTAAGTGGCAAAAGCATGCCGGATGCTGTGCGGAGAAATCGGCACGTTGATTCCGAGCAATTCTCTATACCGCTTGAGCTTGTCTTGTATATAATTAGGCGACATTTTTTTATCTTTTTTGTTGACGTTTCTGCCACTAAACGGCAGAAAGAGGAAAGGGGAGGCCTCTGTGTTGTCTCTGAATTCCAGGTATTTTTGTAGATGTTTTTGGGCACGTTCTGTTAAGTAAACGAAGCGCTCTTTTTTGCCTTTGCCGCGAATAAAAATTCGTCCCTGTTTGTCTATATCGGTTTTTTTGATGTGTATAAGCTCGGAGATACGTACACCCGTAGAAATCAAAACTTCCAGCATGGCGCGGTTTCGAACGGCTATTTTTTCATCTTTTTCCAGCTTGGTTGGGGCTTCAACAAGTTTTAACAGGGCGTCGCGTTCCGATACGCGCAGTTTCTTTTTTTCTTTTTTTAAAAGTTTTATAACATCGGGAGCCACCGGTACCTCGTGGTCCATGTCTACCAGAAAATTAAAGTAGGACCGCAAGGCGGAAAGCATGCGGTTTATGGATTCCGCGCTTAGTCGGTTTTCCGAGGTTTGTGATTTGGCTGTTTGGCGATCCGTGGAAGCGAGGTAGGCCTTGTAATTGAGAAGGGAATTTTTGTTTATTTTTTGGAAGGGGATATTATTTTCCCGGAGAAATTCTTCAAATGTTTTTAGATCCCGCTCGTAGTTATACAGTGTACGCGGGGAATAATTATCAGTTTGCATAGAAAGCAAAAAATCATCCAGGTAGGGGAGGTGCTGGTTTTGTTGTGTTTTGGTGCTCATATAGTTTGATTGAGTATAAGGGTAATTATACTCACTCTATTATATCTGAAAATGCGCGAGGGTCAACTCCACTCTATCCTTCTCTTTTTTGTTGTAGAAATGAGTTTTTTGGTAAAATTGCCTCTTATGTCCCGCCATTATAATAGTATTATCTTAACAGTACAATTGCCTATTTTGGGATACTAAAAGGCCTCTCACGGAAAATATAGTTCATTTTACATATAATCCATTGGATTAAGTGTACCCTCAAAATAGTTAAACCAAATATCTCCATTCTTTTTAAATGTAAAGAATTTTTTGTACAAACTAAAGTGTAAGTGGGACCCGGTACTGAACCCGGAAGAACCCTCATAGCCAATAGTGGTTTTGGTGGTAACATTTTGTTCTACTTGAACGGGCGCTGCTTGAGACATATGAGCGTACAGCGATACCACACCGCCCAGGTGCTTTAAGGCTACCCAATTTCCCCACGCCTCGTTTGAGCCTTTAGCAAATACAGTTCCATCTGCGGCCGCTTTAATGGGAGTGCCGGCTCCAGCGGCCAAATCAATACCATTATGAGGTGCGCCACCGTATATACCGCGCTTTGCAAATTTAGTCATGCCATAGTGTTGTGTAATAACAGAGTCCGGTAGCGGATTTGATAATAATTTGGTATCGGCTTGTGGGATGGAAGTGGCTTCGCTAACCCGAAGGTAACTTTTTTGTTCTGCAATCCGATTTTCTAATTGGGATATGTCGGATAATATTTCTGATTTTTTTTGCTCTACTCTGGAGAGCCGTTGTTGATATCTAGCTTCTTGTCCACGCGTTTCTTGTAGGAGATCTTTTTGCGTTTGGCGTTGCTTGCGTATTGCATATTGTTGAGCTTCCAGGTCTTGTTCTAAAGATTGCAGTTCTTGTAGTTGTTTTTGGCGTTGCGTTCGCGCCTCTTGCAAATCAGATTGCCGTTTTTTTAGTTGTCTCAATAGTTGATTGAGGCGGTTTTCCAGGGTGCCTATATAGTTTTGATCCTGAAAGTACTCAGCAAAAGTTTGCGAGGATAAAAATAACTCCAAAGGGGATTTGTTGGAGCTTATATACAGGGCGCGCACCATATTCTCCAAATTGGAGGAGTTTTCCTCTATCGAGCCGCTGATTCGGGCGATTTCCTCTTTGAGAGATTCAATCTTTATCTTGCTGGCTTGGATTTTATTTTCTGTGGTATTAATTTTTACCTGCAGGTTGCGAATCTGGAGCTTAAGATTTTGTACACGATTTTCCAGGGTGTCCGCTTTTTGGCGCGTGTTGTGCAGTTGATTCTTAAGCTCTTGAGATTGCGACTCCAGCTTTTGCCTCTTTTTTTGTAATTGCTCAAGGCGCGTTTCTAGCTCACCGGCGTCTTGCGCGTATGTGAAAACTCCCCCCGTTATAAAAAGAAGGCTGCTGAGAAGAAAAATGGATATATATTTCATAGCATTGCTATAGCGGTTTCTATGCGTTCAAGGGTGCGCTTTTTGCCCAAAGCCGCTGCTACCTCAAAAGGCCCCGGCGAAGCCTTTTGGCCGGTAAGGGCTACTCGCAAGGGCCACAAAGTGCGTCCCAAGTCTTGCTGCTTTTGAGCCACGGGCATCAAGGTTTCCTCCAACTGCTGTTGCTGGAATTCCTCTTTTGACACTTGTTCCAAGGTTTTTTTTATCGCTTCCAGGTTTTGCTTAACTTGATGTGGCTCCATTTCTTTCCAGATTAAGAGCTGAGCCTCGTAGTCCAGCTTTGTGTTCCAAATGAAAGGTAGTGAAGATGGTATGTCGGATAATTTTACAATTCGTTCCTTTTCCAGAGAAGTAATTTGTACTACTCTACTCCATTCTTGCTGCTCATTGAAGCCGGCCACGTTGTAGTAATCGCCCTCTTTATAGATATAGTCTTGCAAAAATGGCAGGGCTTGGCGTGTAAACTCTTCTCGATCCAATTCCCGGATATAATGTTCGTTTAAGTCGTTGAGTTTCTCAACGTTGAATACCGCGCCGCCTCTCTTGACGCGATTTAAAGAAAATTCTTTGATTAGTTGTTTTAAATTGAAATGCTCTCGGTTATCTGCCGGGTGCCACCCCAGTAGTGCCATAAAGTTTATAAGTGCTTCCGGCAGGTACCCTTCTTGTCGGTATTGCGCAACGGAGGTAGCGCCGTGACGTTTAGACATCTTGGCCTTGTCCGGACCTAAAATAAGCGGCAGATGGGCAAATTTAGGCGGATCCCATCCAAGCGCCTTGTATAGCAATATTTGTTTTGGGGTATTAGTAATATGGTCTTCTCCTCGTATAACGTGCGAAATGCTCATATCGTGGTCATCTATCACCACCGCGAAATTATACAAGGGCGTGGTGGCATCCTTCGCAATAGAAAAATCTCCAACATTCTCCGTATTAACACGTACCTCTCCTCTAACCTTATCTTTAAATACCACTTCTTGGTTTCTTGGTGTGGCAAACCGGAGAACGCCATTTGATTTTTGATTTTTGATTTTTGATTTTTGATTTTCTTTGTGCTCACACCAATGCACGGGTGCTTGTTTGTTTTGCTTGGCCTTTTCTTGTTCTTGTTGGATTTCCTCCGTGGTATGATAGCACCAAAATGCACTCCCCTGTTCTATAAGATGGTCCAGGTGTTTATGATATATATCAGTACGTTCGCTTTGTCTGACCGGCGGCTTGTCCGGGGAGAGGCCCAGCCATTCTAAATGTCGTATAATATCTTCTTCGTTTTCTTTCATGCTTCGCTCTTGATCCGTGTCTTCTATACGTAATACAAATTCGCCCTTTTGCTGTTTGGCAAACAAGTAGTTAAAAAGGGCGGTGCGTGCGGTTCCGATATGTAACGTTCCGGTCGGGGAGGGTGCTATTCTTGTTTTAATTGACATAATATAATTATTTGGTGATTAGCAGAGTTTTCCGAGTGAT
Source organism: uncultured Candidatus Saccharibacteria bacterium (assembly GCA_964435865.1). Lineage (GTDB taxonomy): Bacteria > Patescibacteriota > Minisyncoccia > 2-01-FULL-47-10 > CAYTAF01 > CAYTAF01. Next base: position 18,981 of record CAYTAF010000005.1, read on the forward strand.
GCAGCCAAATAAGATGGCAGTCACTCTTATTGTAGATGAAAAAGACCTCGGGCGCAAAGCCCGAGGTCTATGTTCATTTCAGCAGGATAATTGGTTAGAGGTCGCCAAGACCGCCTTCTTCCTCTTCTTCCTCTTCTTCCGTTCCTTCTTCCTCTTCTTCGTCATCCTCCATTTGGTTTAATACATTGTTATCAAAAGTCATAATATATCACCTCCTTTAAGGTTACTTTTTAACGCCTAACTATTTTAACCAGTGGTTTGTTGGTGTCAAGATATTATGCAATATTTTTTACATTACAGCAATTTCCAAAATTTCTCGAGTGATAACATACGCTGAATCTTCTTTGGCGAAGTTTTTGGCGGCTTTACTCATTTTTTGCTCGATCTCTTCATCACTTAAAATACGGTATATTTCGTTGGAGAGAAGGTGCGGTTTTAGGTTAGCGGCCTCCAGCACTCTGGCCGCGCCAAACCGTGCGTAATCAAAGGCATTCTTTTTTTGGTGATCTCCGGCTGAGCCGGGCAGTGGCACTAAAATAGCGGGCTTACCGGTAGCGGCTATTTCATAAATGCTGTTAGCACCAGCTCGGCTTATTATTAAATCGGCGGAATGCAGGGCATGCGCCATTTCTCGTTCACTCAGGAATCCGAATAAATGATAACCCGAAGTTTCTGGATCAATTCCGTAGATTTCCTGGAGCATTTTTTTATAACCATCCAAGTTATTGCTCCCGGCTTGGTGGGTAATTTCGTATTTTTGAAGCAGTTCTTGCAAGATCTGGGCGGCGAGTTCGTTAATGGAGTTAGCCCCCTGTGACCCACCCAGGATAGTAATTTTTGGCTTGTCGGTATTAAAATTGATAGCACTCGGGGGAGTTTCAGCCAGCAAGCTTTCCCGTATAGGATTTCCTACTGTAGCGGTTTTGCGGGAGGCAAAGTAATCAGCGGCACTTGGGAAGCTAATGCCAATACGGGCCGCAGGGTATCTAAGCAAGCGGTTTGCCAGGCCCGGGATGCTGTCGGAATCGTGTAAAATCAGCGGTTCGTGGTAAAGCCATGTTACCAGTGAAGGCATAAAAGCACCGAAGCCCCCTTTAGACCAAGTGGCATCAGGCATAATGTTCCATACCTTCCAAAGGGAGACAAAAAAGCCGGCTATAAACTTTGGAAGTTCCAGTATCAAGCGCCACGTGAAAAATCGGTGTAGCTTGCCGGCCGGTACGTGCTGTACAGTTATACCTTCTTCCTCCAGTTGCTTTTTGGCAAAGCCATTCGGGCCGAGGAAAAATAGGTGCAGGTTATCGATACCTTGCTCGCGCGCCTGTTTTTTCAACTCTCTGGCAACGGCAATAATGGGAAAAATGTGACCCCCGGTGCCGCCACCTGCGAATAAAATTCTTAATTCTTTATCTTTGTTCATATGTTTTTTATTCTTCATTGCTTTTAGCTATATTGTACACTAAACCGGCTCCAACTAAAAATATGGCCATTGCTGTTCCGCCGTAGGAAATAAAGGGTAGCACCACTCCGGTGGTCGGAGTCAATCCCGTGACAGCGCTCATATTTATAAAAGCTTGTATTACCACCAAGCTGGTAAAGCCAAAGGCAATCAGGCGCCCAAAGTCATCTTGTGAACGTATTCCAATCAGAAAGCCTATGCCGCCAAAGACCAGATAGATTAACAATACAGCACTTGTTCCAATGAATCCGGTTTCTTCTCCGATGATGGCAAAGATAGAGTCCCCGGCCGGTTCAGGTAAATAAAAATATTTCTGTGTGGAGCCTCCAATGCCTTTACCCCAGAGCCCTCCGGAGCCAATTGCAATAAGGGATTGGTTGATTTGGTAAGCGCTTCCGCGCGGATCTTCACTCGGATTGGCGAAAGTTTCGAAACGTTCCAATCTGGCCGGGGAAAAGGCAATAGCTGTACCGGCTACTACACCGGTGAGTATTGCGAATAATAAAAGATGTTTGAATTTACCGCCAGCTGCCAGAAACATTACGCCGGCCGTAGCTATTAAAATTAGTAAAGTAGAAATATCCGGCTGCAGAAGGATTAACATTCCCACCGCCCCTACAATCACTAAAAAGGGTACCAGTCCCTCCCAGGGGCTATCTATGTTATCTCGGCGGTTTTCGATCCAGGCGGCTAAGTAAATAATAAGCGCCAGTTTAGCGATTTCTGAGGGTTGAAAAGAAATAGGGCCCAAGTCCACCCACCGAGTTGCTCCGCCGTACGAATAAGAAAGCTCCGGCACGAATATCAAACTAAGTGCCACTAAAGCTAATCCTAAGACGGGCAAGGCAAATTTTTTCCATATCCGGTAATTGACTTGACTTGTAATTAGAAAACCCAGGCCGCCAAGGCCAATCCCTAAAAGAAGTTGATTTTTAAAGAAAAAAAGAGACGATTCGTGCATTTTTTGCGAAACCACACTGGAGGCCGAGGTGACCATTACCAGTCCGAATACCACTAAAGCACCAAGAATGAGTAAATACCAGTTCCGCAAAGACATACCGTTTAGCTAATTAAAAGATTAGCTGCTTAACTTTTTTGCCCCTTCTGTTTGTCCTTTCTCTGGAGGTAGATAGGTAGAGTTGGTTTATAAGCACCCTATAGGTGGACAGATCGGAAATAAGGTATAGGATATCAGTGCCAACACAATGCCAATAATGGCCGCTACCGCCCCCAATAACCAAAAACGCATGGTTACTCGTGTAGGATGCCAGCCGCGTGCTTCAAAGTGGTGGTGTATAGGAGTAGATAAAAATATTTTGCGTCCGGTTAGTTTTTTGGAGGCCATCTGAATAATCACGGAGCCGCTTTCTATTACCAACATTAATCCAAAAAACGGTAAAAGGAGGGCGGAGTTAGTCAACATTGCGATTATTCCGAGGGTTACCCCTAGTCCCATGGATCCCGTATCCCCCATAAAAAAGCGTGCCGGGTACACATTGTGCCATAAAAAGGCCAGAAGTGCACCGATGATTACTGCCAGAAACGCCATTAGCTCGAATCTTCCCTGGGTAAAAGCGACCACGGCTAGGGCCACAAAGGCAATAAGAAGTAGTCCTCCGGCTAAGCCATCCAGTCCATCGGCTTCATTTACGGATAGAGCCGTGGCGGCAATAATAAAAATAAAAATAGGAATATACCACAAGCCGACGTTAACGGATCCAAGGAAAGGAATATACAGCAAGTCCCACTCCAGTTTGAAAAAGAACCACCAGGCACCTCCAGTAGCGATTAAGGTGTATAATATAAGCTTGGCGCGCACGGAAATGCCGCCACCTTTAGGCCCCCTACCGAAAACGCCAAAGATGTCATCTACTAAACCGACAAGAGCCGCTATCACTATTGCGCCCAAAGGAAGCAAGGTTTCCTCACGATTTAAAAAGTTTAGGGCCTCCCAAAAAGGGTGTCCGGTTATTTGAGCGGCAGCCCAGACCCCGCCCACTATTATTAAAAGTGTTCCCCAAATTAAAACACCCGCCATGGTTGGGGTGCCGGCTTTTTTTTGATGAAGTTTATAAAAAATGGGGGCTCCGCTTTCGCGAATTTGCTTCCCTAGGCCGTACCGTTGCAGGATTTGTAAAAGCAACGGTGTCCATAACATCGCAATAACAAATGCTAATGCCCCTAGGCTTAGAGATTTTATGATCGGGAATATATCTGTAATAGTTAACGGTTCCATGTGTATGCTGAATTTGCCCAATCTAACAATTTTAAGGCCGCTTCAAACCTGTCTCTTGCTCCCAGTACCACTATTACAAGCTTTTGTCCGGCAGGCGTGGAGGTAAGAAGAGTCAAATTCTCCCCTGCCGCTTCAGTATAACCTGTTTTTCCGGCATGAACAAACGGGTTATTCAGAACTTGGTTTGTGGTGGAGACTTGATGATATCGGCCGGATACTGAAATAAACGCGTGAGAGCCCCGGGAGGTGATTTGCCGAATTAACGGATAGGTTTCTGTAACTTTGCGTGTAAGCACGGACATCTCTCGGGCAGTAGACACGTTGTCTGCACTGAGACCGGTCGGTTCCTCGAAATGAGTATTTCCCAAGCCCCAGGTCTTGGCTTTGCTGTTCATTAGGCGTCTGAATTTTTGTTTTCCTATTTCTTCCGCTAAAACAGCGGCCGCGTCATTAGAAGATTCAATGAGTAGCGCTTTCAGTAAATTTTTAACCCGTATTTTTTCGCCTGAGAAAAAGTCCGGGCTGGTTCCTTCTGTGGCAAGTGCTTGAGGTGAGACAGTGAGTGTTTTATTAAGCGGCAGGGTATCTATAGTAACAGCCGCAGTGACAAGTTTAGTCAGAGAGGCAATCGGCAGCACAGTGTCTTGATTGCTCGACCAGAGAATTTTATTTTTTTGCGGATAATATACGATACCGGCGCTTACTTGAGGTGTGGGTTTTTCGACTTGTAAGTTGCGAATTGGATATTGCGGAAGGGAGCCGGTATTTAGTACTGAGGCTTGAGCTAGTTGAGCGTCCGGATCGTGCCAGGCGAACATCCCGTTGGAAAAATTAAAATGCGCCGCGTATATTAATATAATCCCGGCGATGAACCCAATAAAGATTCCGAGTAAGAAATCATTTTGTGCTATTTCGTTTCGTGTCATCCGTTTTTAGCCGCAATTCCGCCAACTGTTCACTGGAAATAGTATCTGGAGCTTGCATGACAGAAGTTACACCGCGACCGGTAGTGGGGAAAGCCACCACTTCGCGAATACTGGATTCCCCAAGAAGAGTGGCAACCCATCTGTCAAAGCCAAAAGCAAAGCCGCCATGGGGCGGCACGCCGTATTGGAAAGCTTTTAAAAGATGGCCGAATTTTTTCTGCACCTCTTCCGAGTTGTGTCCGAGGCACTCGAACACTTTTTGGAGTACTTCCGGGCGGTGTTCACGAATACTCCCTCCGCCTATCTCCGCTCCGTTTAATACTAGGTCATATTGTTTGGCGGTAGATTGTAACAGGTTTTCTTGATTGTTTTTATTTTTTTCAAGAAATTGAACTAAATCTTTTTCGTCCTTTCCGCTTGTTTCACTAATTTGAGTAAAGGGGTGATGAACGGCGCTTAAAGATC
>CAYTAF010000006.1:0-4401 GCA_964435865.1 uncultured Candidatus Saccharibacteria bacterium
ATCTTTTGCAAATTATAAACGGCTAACTCAATAGTTTTAGCCGTTATTTGAGCATCTTTTCCAGCACCCTCCTCTACATTCTGCTGTTTACTTAATTGCTGCCTTTTATGCATAGCAGATTGCTCAGAGGCAAGGTACTCTTCCACCCATTCCGGCTTTACCTTCCAGAAGCGCCCCTCGCGCACACCCTGAATATCACCTTTCCGAATCAAGTAAGAAAGATGATGACGAGTATAACCGTACCGATCGGCCGCTTTGCTGAGTGATATAAGATTTTCTTTATCAGGCCTCGAATTCATCTCAATCGTTTGAAATTTGAAACTAATAAGCGTTTGATTTTTTCCTTGCTGCCGGTAATATTACGTATATCTTACGTTTATTATATTATAAATTACTCCTTCAAATTCCCAAAAGTCAGTTATCCACACCCTCAAAACCCTATTAAAATAAGGCCCCAGCGCAATGTGGGACCTTCTGAATTTCTGGATTTTCAATTAAGCTACATTTCAGGGAATAGTCAAAATTTCCGGCGCAGTGTTTGTGATTAGAATAGTATGCTCAAAATGCGCAGAAAGTGACCCACCCTTAGTAAGATATGTCAATCCGTCCTCGGCCTGCTTTATATCAGTTCTCTCCTCGGCAAGCATCGGCTCAACAGCAATCGTCATTCCGGACTCTAGTTTTACATTAGCACCAGACATCTTGAAGTTAGGAACAGCTGGCGCTTCATGCATCTTATATCCGATACCATGCCCGATAAGTTCTTTTATAACAAAAAAGCCGTGATCTTTGGCGGCATCTTGAATAAAACCACCCAGCTCACCGGTAGTTATACCAGGACGGCACTTTTGAGTGGCTACCTCCAGTGCCTGATGAGTTGCTTCTATCAATTTACCGGCTTTCTGGGATATCTTACCCACCGGAACAGTAACGGCTGTATCAGTTACCAGGCCATCCTCGGCGGGGTAATGCATAGCAATATCAATACTCAAAATATCACCCTCTTGTAAAACACGGCTAGAAGGCGGGGTATGCACTATTTGCTCGTTAACAGAGGCACAAATTACAGCCGGAAAGCCGTGATAACCTAAAAAAGCCGGTTTAGCGCCGGCTTTTTCAATAAATTTTTCCGCAATTCGGTTAAGATGATCCGTAGTAATACCGGGCTCTACCTCCTTAGCTAGCGTATCACGAATTTCAGCTAACCGGCGGCCGCCCTCACGCATCAACTCAATCTCTTTTTTGGATTTGACCAAGGATGTCATTATAAATTTCCTCAATTTCTTTTTCTCCGCTTGCTTCCACTAATAACCCCCGGGATTGCAGATACTCGAGCGCAGGAACCGTTTTTTCTTGATACTCCTTAAGGCGTTCTTTTAAAATTTCCGGATCATCCAGCACTTTCCGGGAACGACCCGCAGCTCGCGCATAAGCTTCTTGATCCGAGATGCGCAAATAAATGGCTATAAATTCTCCAGATGCATACAGATCATGTAATTCTTCTAATAATTCCTTCGCTTCAATTAATGTGCGCGGCGAGCCGTCTAAAATAAACGACTCCCCTGCCTGATGTAACTCCCTAATGCGCTCTCTGACCCACGGCCCAACTACTTTACCATCAATAATATCACCATTAACATAACTTTCTCTCGCCTTTTGCAACTCCGGCGATTCCGGTAATTTCTCAAACTTTTGTCGTATAATATTGCTAACTTTAACTATCGTATATCCTTTACGCTCCGCCAATAACTTTGCCTGTGTCCCCTTGCCGGACAAGGGCTTTCCGATGAATAAAATAACGTTTGGCAATATCTTCATAGAATTTCCAAACTCCAAGCTACCTAATTTCCAAGCAATTTCCAATTATTTAAATTATAATTTCCAAACCCAAACTAGTTATTTTGATTTTTCAATAATAGTAGAAAATATTCTTAAAAGCTCTTGAGCTTCTCGGGCTAAACTGTCTATTTCTTTGGTGAATTCTGGACAGGCCTCGCTTAGCAACTCCAGCCAGTAAACTGTCTCCTTGGCTTCTTTTCGAGTAATGCGCATACGGTGTAAAAAATCTTTCTTGCTAAGTGCATCGTTTGCCTCTCTGTAATTAGCTCCTATTGAACCACCAGAACGCATAACCTGTTTTATAGGATCAAAAGTAACAGCATTCGTTGGAAATTTATTACTTGGAAATTGAAAATTAGTACTCTCGCATAGCCAGCTGGGCATCAACTTGGCGAACCGTATCCAGCACGACGGCTACCACAATCAGCACAGCGGTGCCGCCGATGGTTAAAGAGGCAATGCCTGTAAAGGCCTGAATGACAATAGGAAGTACAGCCACTGCCCCCAGAAATAGGGCTCCGGCCAGCGTAATGCGGTTCATAGTTTGACTAATAAAATTGCGGGTTTCCTCACCCGGCCGAACCCCGGGGACAAATGCACCCTGGCGTTGCAGGTTTTCCGAGATGGATTTTGGGTCAAAAGTGATGTTGGTATAAAAGTAAGTAAATAAAACCACTAGGGCAAAATAAATGATGCCGTAATAAAGTTGATTTTGCATAAAATTATTGACAGCACGAGCCGTATTGGCTACTAAAGGTATATCAGAGCCCGTCAAAAATCCTGCCACCATACTGGGAAACAATACCAGCGACAGAGCAAAAATAATTGGAATAACACCCGCTTGATTAACCTTAAGGGGCAAATAAGTACTGGCACCACCAAATACTTTGCGCCCTTTAACGCGCTTGGTATAGGCCACCGGGATATTTCGTTGACTCTCTGTTATAAAAGCAATACCGGCAACAACTGCTACTGCCACTACTATAAATCCTATATAGTCAAAAAGTTTGTCAGGAGTATAACTTTGAATAGCCCTCTGCACAGCCACGGGAACGCGAGCAATAATGCCGGCAAAAATCATTAGAGATACTCCGTTACCTATGCCTTTCTCTGATATAAGCTCCCCGAGCCACATTAAGAACACCGCGCCCGCTGTCACCAAAATAATGGACTGGATAAGTTCAAAAGTGCCTAAACTGGGAATCACACCTTGCCGGGAAAGCAAAGTAATAAGACCAAAACCCTGCAAGGCAGCCAAAGGAACAGTAAAAAGGCGGGAGTACATATTAAACTTACGTCGACCCTCCTCCCCGCTCTCGTGATACAACTCCTTGAGTTTAGGAAAAATCATAGTAAGGAGCTGCATGATAATAACAGAGGTAATGTAGGGCCCCAAACCAAGCATTGCCAGAGAGAATTGGTCCATCGCCCCGCCCGTAAATATATTTACCAACCCTAATACCTGATTAGACTGGAAAAAGCCGGGCAGATTACTAGTATCAATACCCGGAATAGGAATATTGGCAGCCAAACGAAACACTACCAGCATCGCAAAAACAAACAAAAGCTTTTTGCGGAGCTCCTCTATTGTAAATAAACGCTTTAACTTTTCCATAATGACAAATGATTCTTTGTTGTCATTGCGAGCAGAGCGAAGCAATCTCAAGATTATCGGCTGGGATTGCTTCGTCGGTCGCCACAGGCGACCTCCTCGCAAGGACAGGATTATCGCCTATTTTTAAAACCGATGCCACGCTTTTTGGGGATTGTTTTAATAAGATCACGTAAAGCCGGCCGGATGCGGGAACCAGCGCGAGCTTTTTGGCCCTTAATACCGCGCCCCGAATAATTGCCGCGACTGTGGCCGCGGCCAATACGGCGCTTTTTGGTAAGTTGATGCTTTGGTTGTAGCTCGTGTAGCTGCATATTTACTAGCTTATAGCTGATAGCTTTTAGCTGATTAGAGATTAGGTTGCTTCGTCGGTCGCCACAAACCTGCCTGCCGGCAGGCAACCTCCTTGCAATGACTTTCTATGTGTATCATCGCGAGCCGCAGGCTAAGCGATCTCATTATCCTTCTTGCTACCCGTGGCGAGCCTCGCCTTTAGCGGATTGCTTTTTAAGAAGCTCGTTGACTTTATGAAACGCCTGCAGGGTGGCACGCGCGTTATTAATTTTACTATTAGACCTGGACAGAATCTTGGCATTAACTCCTTGCAAGCCGGCCAAGCCACACACAGCACGCACCACGCCACCAGCAATAATACCACGGCTGGACGGCGAAGGTTTTAAGAGAATATGAGCACTCTTGTGCTTAATTTCCACTTCAAAAGGTAAGGTTCCCTCTTCAATAGGAGCCTCAATTAAATTATGCTGGGCTTGATAATTGGCCTTGCTAATGGCCGTAGCAACATCTCCTCCTTTTGCTACTCCAACGCCTACTTTTCCCTTTCGGTCACCGGCAACCACAACAGCTCTAAAGCTAAACCGACGCCCACCGGCAGTTACTCGCGTTACACGAGCGATATCGACTACTTCGTTATCCAAATTGTTATTTTGATT
>CAYTAF010000006.1:4501-16843 GCA_964435865.1 uncultured Candidatus Saccharibacteria bacterium
CGTCGGATAATTTTTCTTTTTTTGCTAAACTCACCGAGTTGGCGGATACTAACACTTTACCCGAGCTATCATCAATAAGCTGAGCATAAATATGGTTATTCGACCGAAAAACATTAAGACGTGGCCTTTCCGCTGTGCCGGTAATTTTCGCTCGTGTACGTTGTGCCCGACGCTGTTTTTGTTGTAATTTTGTTGAAACCATAACTAATCAATATTTAGGCCTCACTGGCACCTGTTTTGCCCGGCTTAATCCTTACTTGTTCTCCTTTATAGCGAATACCCTTCCCTTTATACGGCTCAGGAGGACGAATACCACGCACTTTGGCAGCAAAATGCCCGACTTCACGTTTATCTTTGCCCCTAATGACAACCTTCGTGTTTTCCGGCACCTCAACTTCTAAGCCATCCGGAATTTCCATCTCCACTGGATGAGAATAACCTACTTCAAGCCGCAAATTATTCTCCTGCAAAGCAGCACGATACCCAACACCCACCAATTCCAGCTCCCGTACATAGCCCTCAGAAACTCCGTAAACCATATTGCTCAAATGTGACCTCCAAGTACCAAAAAAAGCACGTGTTTGTTTATCGTTACTTTTTTTATTGACTTGTAAAAATCCGCCTTCCTGGGTTACCTCTATCTTATCAGGAAGGGTGACAGTAAATTCACCTTTCGGCCCAGAGACAGAAACCTCTTGCCCGTCAATAGAGACGGTGACGGATTGCGGTACTTCTATTGGACGTCGCCCAACTTTAGACATTATATTAAACTATTAACTTACCAAATGATAAATAATAACTCGCCGCCAATATTTTGCCGGCGGGCCTCTTCACCTCCCATAATACCCTGCGAGGTAGAAAGCACCGCTAATCCGGACCCGCCAAGCACAACAGGAATGTCTTGGGTTTTTACATACGTCCGCCTGCTGGGCTTACTTTTTCGTTGAAAATCTGTAACAGCAGGCAAATCCTCTAAATAACGCATATGGAGGCGCAAGCGATGCTTGGGCTTCTTGCCCACCTTTTCCGCTTTTTCCAGATATCCTTTTTCTGCCAGAATAGAAGCAACCTCATGCCGAAGCTTAGAAAAGGGCATCTCCGCCATTTCTTTTCCAACGGCTTGAGCGTTTTTTATCTCTGTTAGCATTTGTGCAATAGTATCAGTCATATTACCAGGACGATTTTTTAATACCAGGAATCTCTCCTTTATTGGCCAGCTCCCGAAAGCAAATACGACACAATCCAAAATCACGCATAAAGCCACGGCTTCTTCCGCATCGCCAACATCGACGCACCTTGCGCGTGCTGTACTTAGGTTTCTTAAAAGATTTTGCTATCTGTGATTTACGAGCCATATTATTGATTCCCTGATTTAAATGGTATGCCAATTTTTTCTAGCAACAATAGGCCGTCTTCCTTAGCATGCGCACTAGTGGTAACCACCACCTCAAGACCGAACTGCTGTTGTACTTTTTCTTCACTCAATTCAGGAAAGGCAAGTTGGTCAGTAAAACCTATAGTCAAATTACCCTGGCTATCAACAGCATTTGGATTAATACCTTGAAAGTCCTTCGTGCGCGGCAAAGCAACCCGGATCACCTTTTCCAGAAAATCCCACATTTTTTGCCCCCGAAGCGTTACCTTGAGCCCCACCACTTCGCCTTCTCTAACATTAAAGCCAGCAATGGATTTCCGAGCCAATGTGGAAGTAGGTAATTGTCCGCTAATAGCCGCCAAATCTGCACGTATGCCTTCTACGTCCTGCTGATTTTTGCGAGTCTCCCCAAGGCCGGTATTAATTACAACCTTTTGCACTCGCGGGACAGCCATAGGCGAATCCAAATCAAGTTGTTTAACCAACTGAGGAATAATATTCTGATGAAATTGCTGTTTGAGCATAACGAATTATAGCTTTTTACCACATGATTTGCAAATACGTACTTTACCGTTTTTTTGTTGTTTATAACCCACCCGAACTCCTTTTTTGCAAGAATCGCACACAGGCTTAAGATTAGAAGTGTCAACCGAAGCCGGTATACTTACCTGCTCCCCTTTTTCGCCTGCTTTTTTAGGACGTACGTTCTTGGTCACCAGATTGATATTTTGAACTACGGCCTTTCCAGAATCAGAAGAAACGCGCAACACCTCGCCGGTATTACCGCGGTCCTTACCATTAATTACCACCACATTGTCGCCTTTTTTGATACGTTGCATTGATATTTATATCACTTCTCTTGCTCTAGAAACAATAGATCCAAATCCTTTTTTGCGAAGATCGCGCGGAACTGGCCCAAAAATACGAGTCCCGAGCGGAAAATTTTCTTCTACCAATACAGCATCATTGCTGTCAAAACGAATACTACTACCATCCTCCCTGTGAAAAGGTTGTCGCTGCCGCACGATAACCGCCCGCACTACGTCTTTTTTCTTAATGTCTTTTCGTGGCTCAGCGGTCCGCACGGATGCTGTGATAACATCACCAATACGCGCATAGCGCCGACGACTCCCTCCTAAAACTTTAATCACCTTGAGCTGCTTGGCTCCGGTGTTGTCAGCTACATTCAAATTGGACCCTTCCTGAATCATAAATATTCTAGCTTATAGCTGATAGGTTACAGGTGACAGTTTTTAGCTTTTAGCTTTATAAATTACCCTCCAGCGTTTCTTCTTGGAAAAAGGTCGTGCCTCCTGAATACTAACCTGGTCGCCTACCTGGCATTCATTGCGTGGATCATGAGCATGCAACTTCTTCACCGTATCATACCGCTTCCGGTATAAAGAGTGTATTTTTGGCCGCTTCACCGCGACTATTACCGTTTTATCTTGCTTGCTGGAGACAACCTCTCCTTTGAGTATCTTTTTAGACATTATGATTGCTCATTAAAAATAGTCAAAATGCGGGCAATATCTTTCTTTAGGGCAGAAATTTCAGACGAATTAGATAATTCCCCTGTAGCCTTCTTAAACCGAAGCTTTTGCAAACTCTGACGCTTCTTTGTTAAATCCTTTTCCAGCTCCGAAAAACTTTTTTTACGTAAAGTATTTGCCTTCATGTTATGCTCGACTAATAAACTTGGTCTTGACAGATAATTTATGAGAAGCCCGACGCAAAGCTTCGCGCGCCACCTCTTCAGAAACACCGTCCATCTCAAACAATACTCTACCCGGTTTCACCGGAGCAGTATACTCGATAACTTCTCCTTTGCCTCCCCCCATAGACACTTCTACTCCTTTGTAGGTTACTGGCTTATCGGGAAACACCCGAATCCAAATTTTCCCACCGCGCTTGATAAAATGAGTAATAGTACGCCGGGCGGCCTCTATTTGGCGCGAACTTACCCATCCCCTATTCACTGCCTTTATGCCATAAGAGCCAAAAGAAAGCTCGATGCCTCCTTTAGCCATACCCTTAAGCCGGCCACGCTGCCTTTTTCTGAATTTTTGTCTTTTAGGGAAAAGCATATTTATTACACATCAAAACGCTCTCCTTTATTTAGCCACACCTTAACGCCGATGGTACCATAAGTAGTTACTGCCTCCGCAAAGCCATAATCAATATCGGACCTGAGCGAGCCGAGCGGCACCTGGCCTGAAGTCATCCATTCACGACGAGACATTTCAGCACCGCCCAATCGACCGGAAAGTTCTATTTTTACACCTTTGATGTTAGGGTACCTCTCAATTTTAGAAGAAGCCTGCTTCATAGCACGCCGGAAAGGAAGCCGACGCTCCAATTGATCTGCTATATCACGAGCTACCAGCTGAGCATGAGACTCCATCTCTTTTACTTCCTGCATCTCTAATTTTACCTTCGGCAATGTAGCAGTTTCCGCGTCTTGGTTTTGCTTTCTCACCTGCCGCAATAACTGTTTAACCCCATCTTCTAGTTCTTTTATTTTAGCGCCCTTGCGGCCAATCAATAAGCCGGGACGGGCAGTATAAATTATAATTTCTATTTCATTGCGATACCGTTGTATCTCTATTTTTTCAATAGCGGCATCAGAAGCTCTCTGATTAAAAAATTCCCGAATACGCCAATCTTCTTCCAGCAAATACCTTTGTTGACGCATATTAAACCAGCGAGACTTCCAGTCATGCAACACACCGAGGCGATATGCGATTGGTGATACTTTACGACCCATATAATGCTTTTGCTTCGCAAAAGAAATTACAACTTACAAATTACAATTTCCAAACCAATCATTATGTTTTTAGGTTTTGTGATTTAGATTTTGTATCTTGTTTGGAAATTGGAGCTTGTGATTTGGAACTTCCATCACTCTCAATTAAATCGAGAGTGATGGTGATGTGGGCGGTAGGTTTACGCAACATATCCGCCCTGCCGCGGGCTCTAGGAAACATTCGCTTCAACGCGGGACCCTGATCTACCCGCACTTCCTTTATAAATAAATTCTCTTCGCTAAGCTCAAAATTATGAGCGGCATTAGCAGTTGCCGAATCCAAAACCTTACGCAACACTGGTGCAGGCCTCCCCGGTTGAATTGCAAGCTGGTGTCGTGCTTCAACAACCGGCCTGCCCTTAATAAGCTCCGCCACCCGACGTATCTTGATGGGGGATCCGCGAAAATAATTTAATTTTGCCTTAACTTCCGTCATAATTATGAACCTCGCTCTACCCTACGCTGTAATTGCCCGCCGTGACGCTCAAATTTACGAGTAGGCGCGAATTCCCCCAGCTTATGACCTACCATATCTTCTGTAATCTTAACCGGAGTATGCGACTTACCGTTATGCACGGCAAGCGTATAGCCAACCATTTCCGGAGTCACGGTACTATGACGCGCCCAGGTCTTTATAGTGTCACCTGAGCTCGCCTTTTGAATCTTTTTGAGCAATTTTTCGTCTACGTAGGGACCCTTTTTTAGGCTGCGTGGCATATATTAATTATCTTATAGCTGGCTAGCTTATTGCCTGACTTGTCCTCTATTTTCTTCTTTTCACGATAAACTTATTAGATTTTTTCTTCTTGCGGCGACCTTTTTTACCATAAGCATGTTTCCCCCAGGGGGTTTGCGGGGATCCACCAATATAACCTCGACCTTCTCCACCGCCGTGAGGGTGGTCGCCAGCTGACATTGCCGTGCCGCGTACAGTGGGACGCCGCCCTTTATGCCGGGACCTGCCTGCCTTATCTAATTCCCGGGCACTATGTTCAATGTTACTTAACTGACCAATTGTAGCTAACGCTTTAGCCGGAAAAAGACGCACTTCTTTAGAAGGGAGCTTAACACCCACATACTTGCCTTCCTTCCCCATAACCTGCGCGGACGAGCCAGCAGTGCGAACCAATTGACCACCCTTTTCGGGCTGAAATTCCACATTATACACTCGCGTACCCGAGGGTATAAACTCAAGAGGCATTCGATTCGCAGGACGAAATGGCAACTTCTTCCGCGAGGCCATAACCGTATCCCCTACACTTAAATTATGTGGAGCTAAAATGTAACATTTTTCTCCGTCCGTGTAAACCACTAAAGCAACACGCGCCGAACGATTCGGGTCGTACTCAATATGCTTTACGCGTCCTTCTATATCCAATTTAGCAGTACGATTAAAATCAACAACGCGATATTGTCGCTTAGCTTGCCCCCCTTTGTGGCGCACAGAGATGGTCCCGCCGGCGCGACCGGCTTTATACGTGAGAGAGTACTTCAGATTTTTGGGAGATTTTTGTGGCATAAAATTACACAAGGTCGATAGTGTCACCTTCCTGTAATGTGACAACTGCCTTTTTATAGCCAGGCTTTCTGCCTTCGGTGCGTCCCAAGCGACGCTTCTTCCCAGGTACAGACATAACTCTTATATCTCGTGGCACTACATCATATATCTCTCGCATAGCGCGCCTTACCTCCAACTTATTAGCCTTTGGATGTACTTTAAATACGTACTTATTGTCCGCTGACAAAGCGGTACTTTTTTCTGTAATGTGCGGTTCTATTATCACTTGTGAGCGAGAAACTTTAGTTTGCATACCCGGTAGTAGAAATTCGGCCAGACCGCTCGAGGCGGTCAAGGTAAATTTCTAAAGCTAATTTAATTGCAAAAATGTATGTCCAGTAGTAAAAATTACAAAATTAATCAAAACTGCCGAATTTTCACTACCGGGCATACCTGTCTTCTAGCTTTTTTAGGGCGCCCTTAGTTATAATAAAATATTTATATTTCAAAACATGAATTGTATTAAGCGAATCTACTGGAATAGAACGAACATTAGGAATGTTGCGCCCTGCTTGAAATATAGAGGTGTCAGAATCAACGACTACTACAGCAATTGAAGTGCTGGAAAAATCGGCTGGCGACACATTAAAAACTTTCTCACAAAATTCACGCAATACTCTAAATAAAGCTTTTGTTTTTACTTCTTGCAACTGAAGATCTTCCACCACAGCCAGCTCTTCACCGCGATTTTTTTGACTAAGAACGCTCAACAATGCCCGTCTGCGCATCTTTTCAGGCAAGCGCCGGGTAAATTTCTTTGCTGGGCGTGGACCAAATGTGACGCCCCCACCAACCCAAATAGGCGACTGACGAGAACCGTGCCGAGCACGACCTACTCCTTTTTGAGGCCAAGGCTTGCTGTTGCTTCCCGCGACCTCACTGCGATCTTTAGTGCGCGCTACTTTGCGCCGTGAACGAGCCAGATGTCCGCGCACTACTTGATGAACTAAATCCGCCTTAAAGGGCACATCCAAAATAGATTCTGCCACTTCCAGTGGCTCCTGTTTTTTGTTCCCTTTTTGTGTAAAACAAGAAAGCTTCATGATGGGATAATCTCTACACGAGAATTACGACTTCCCGGCAAGGCTCCCTTAATAGCTATTACGCCGGTTTCTTTATCTTTATCTACAACTTCTAAATTAGGTACCGTAACACGATTCTGACCGGCGCGACCTGGCAACTTCCTTCCTTTGCGCGTATGTTGCGGAAACATTCCTCCGACAGAACCAGGCGTACGCAAAACATGTCGGTGGCCGTGCGTAGCCGGACCTCCACTGTGCCCATGCCGCTTTACCACTCCCTGGAAACCTTTCCCTTTCGAGAGACCACTTACTTTTACAGTAGTGCCAATTTCAAGATGATCTATATCCTCCAAATTTTCTGCCATAACCAACGTAACAGGGATAGCACTCCCTTCAGAAAAAAGCCGTGACATCTGCTGTTTTTTTGCGATAATCGATGACATAGTAACGTAAAAGAAAAGGGACGCCCGCCGCGACGGGCGGGCGGCCCCTCACTTGGCTTATTGAACGCGATATTAGAAGTTGTATTTTTGTTGATTTTTCAGCACGCCAAGTGAGGGGCAGGCGGCAACGTGCTTAACAACAAGAAACAAGCACTATCCCTTCACCTCAATATCTACACCGGCAGGGAGATTAAGATTCATCAAAGCATCAATCAATTTAGAAGTAGGTTCATAGATATCAATAAGACGCTTGTGAACGCGAATCTCAAACTGATCCCGCGAATCCTCATGTACGAATGCTGACCGATGTACTGTATATTTTTTTATTTCGGTGGGCAAGGGCGTTGGTCCGGATATTTGTGCTCCGTACCGATAAGCCGCCTCCACTATTTTTTGGGCGGCATCATCAATGACCTTATGATCATAGGCCTTGATGCGGATCCGAATACGCTGAGATCCCTGCTTTAAAGAACTCTGTTGGCTGTTAGATGTTTTTTTGTTTGCTTCTTTCGCACTCATCAGACAGCAAGCGCCCCCGCTGAAGGCAGGGGCGCATCAAGTTTAATTATTTACTCTACAATGTTGGTAACTACACCGGCTCCGACTGTTTTACCACCTTCTCGAATAGCAAACCTTTGCTGCTCCTCAAGAGCCACAGGGTAAATAAGTTCAACATTAAAGGTAACAGTATCACCCGGCATCACCATCTCCACTCCCTCTTCCAATGTTACCTCCCCGGTCACATCAGCGGTGCCGATGTAAAACTGTGGTTTATAACCACTGAAGAACGGAGTGTGACGACCACCCTCGTCTTTGCCCAGAATGTAAACCTCTGCTGCAAATTTAGTATGCGGGGTAATCGATCCCGGCTTGGCCAATACTTGGCCGCGTTCAACATCCTCTTTTTTCATTCCACGCAACAAAATACCAGCGTTGTCGCCTGCTTGCCCCTCCTCCAATTCCTTATTAAACATTTCAATACCGGTGGCAACTGTTTTTTGGGTATCCTTGCCCATGCCAACAATCTCCACTTCATCGTTTACATGGACTTTGCCACGCTCGATACGACCAGTGACTACCGTACCCCGCCCTTCAATAGTGAAGACATCTTCAATGGGCATAAGAAATGACTTCTCTACATCACGCTCCGGATCCGGAATATAGCTGTCCAGGTGTTCAATAAGATCGTAAATGGGTTTAATCGATTCGTCATCAGAGCTATCCGCTTCCAGAGCCTTCAAGGCGGATCCACGTACAATAGGAGTATTTTCTCCATCGTACTCATAAGTATCCAAGAGTTCCCTCACTTCCTCTTCCACCAAATCAATAAGCTCCGGGTCATCTACCTGGTCCGTTTTGTTTAAAAACACAGTAATAGCAGGAACGCCAACTTGACGCGCCAATAACAAGTGCTCTTTAGTCTGAGGCATCGGTCCGTCAGCCGCTGATACAACTAAAACGGCGCCGTCCATTTGAGCGGCACCGGTAATCATATTTTTAACGTAGTCAGCGTGACCAGGAGCATCAATGTGAGCATAGTGACGTTTCTCTGTCTCATACTCGGAGTGGTGAAGCGCAATGGTAATGCCACGCTCCTTTTCTTCCGGAGCGGCATCAATTTGATCCACGTTTTCCATTTTTACATTATATCCTTGCAGATCCAGCGCCTTCAGGACAGCCGCGGTTAAAGTAGTTTTACCATGGTCAACATGACCAATGGTTCCAATATTTGCGTGAGGCTTTGACCTCTCAAATTTCTCTTTCGCCATAATACTAAAAATAAAATTAAGAATTATATTTAGCGCTGATTATAACACATTGCACGAAAAGTGCAATAACATCCACCTAATTGGCGGAAGCTTGTCCAGTCATCTCTTCTACTATCTGGCGGGGCACTTGTTCGTAATGATCGAATTCCATCATAACAGTCCCGCGCCCTTGTGTCAACGATCGCAGGCTCGTAGTGTATCCAAAAATTTCCGCTAAAGGAGCCTCCGCCTCTATTACCTTTGTTTTGCCCCGCTCTGTAATCTCCTGTATCTTGCCGCGCCTTGAGCTTAAGTCACCAGTAACATCACCAAGCTTTTCATCTGGTGCCACAATTTCAAGTTTCATAACAGGCTCTAATAAGGCCAAGCCGGCCTTTTTGGCGGCTGATTGAAACGCCATGGAGCCGGCAATTTTAAAAGCCGCCTCCGAGGAGTCCACTTCGTGATAAGAGCCATCATATAAATCAGCTTCCAGGTCAACTATTGGATAGCCGGCTAAAATTCCTTTATCCATGGCCTCCTGGATGCCTTTTTCAACAGCAGGGATAAACTCTTCCGGTATTACTCCCCCTTTAATATTATTAATAAATTCAAACCCTTCTCCGCGTTCACGTGGCCGAATTTTCAAAAATACGTGTCCATACTGCCCACGTCCGCCACTTTGACGCACGTATTCTCCTTCCGCCTCCGCTTCTCCGGTGATAGTTTCTTTGTAAGCCACCCGAGGACGGCCAACATTAGCCTCAACCTTAAATTCACGTTTCAAGCGATCAACAATAATATCCAGGTGCAACTCTCCCATGCCGGAAATAATGGTATCGCCCGTTTCATGATCAGCACGAATTTTAAAAGTAGGATCTTCTTGCGAAAGACGACGCAAAGCAGTAGAAAGCTTTTCCTGATCGGAACGACTGGCGGGCTCAATTTTTACCGAAACTACAGGTTCCGGGAAAGTAATGTCCTCTAATAAAATAGGATGCTCCGAGTCACACAAAGTATCTCCGGTTGTAGTCTCCTTTAAGCCAACAATAGCTCCGATACCACCTGCCTCAATACTTTCCACCTCTTCTCTGTGATTGGAGTGCATACGCAAAATACGACCCACTCTTTCTTTCTGCCCGGTAGCACTGTTTAGCACATACGAACTACTGTCCAGCTTGCCGGAATAAACGCGGAAATATGCCAGCTGGCCAACATACGGATCGGAAGCAATTTTAAACACCAAAGAAGAAAAGGGCTCTTCCGGATCAGCTTTGCGAGAGCTTTCCTCTCCTGTCTTGGGATGCTTTCCTTCAATGGGTGGCAAATCATACGGAGAAGGTAGATAATACACTACCGCATCCAATAAAGTCTGCACGCCGATATTTTTTAATGCCGTGCCTCCCAATAAAGGCACTAGGCCGCCATTGATCACGGAATCACGTAGAACGGCGCGCAACTCCTCCACGGAGGGCTCTTCTCCGGATAAATACTTTTCCGCCAATTGATCATCATTTTCTACAATTTTCTCAATTAACTCTTCGCGCCGACTCTCAACCTCCTCCTTCATCTCTTCGGGCACCTCGGTTGCTTTTACATTCTCACCATACTCGCCCTCGAAATAATACGCCTGCTGAGTTAACAAATCGATGACACCCTCCATATTAGACTCCTCGCCAATGGGCATTTGCATAACCGCCACGTTCTCAGTAAGGCGATCCTTGATAGAAGCTACTGCATTATCAAATGAAGCACCTACGCGATCCAACTTATTAATAAAACCGATGCGCGGTACCGCGTACTTATCCGCCTGCCGCCACACCGTTTCAGACTGAGCTTCCACGCCGGCTACGCCGTCAAAGACAATTACGGCGCCGTCCAGAACTCGCAAAGAGCGCTCCACTTCCACGGTAAAATCCACGTGGCCGGGTGTGTCAATAATATTAATGCGATGCTCATTTTCCTCCTGCTCTTTACGCTTATCCTCGTCTTCCTCTTTAGTGATGGAAGTTAGATAACCCTCGGGTCTCCAAAAAGTGGTGGTGGCGGCAGAAGTAATAGTAATGCCGCGCTCTTTTTCCTGTTCCATCCAGTCCATAATGGCCTCTCCTTCGTGCACCTCTCCGATTTTATGAGAAAGACCTGTATAAAAAAGAATACGCTCGGTAGTGGTGGTTTTACCGGCGTCGATATGGGCAATAATGCCTATATTGCGAAGTTTTTCAATTGGAACCTGACGTTCTGCCATAATAAAATTAAAAAATCAAACTGCAAAATGCAAAAACATAAAGTAAAATTCAAAGAGAGCCAAAGTTGCTTGCGCAACTTCGCAGCTTGGAGCTAATCAACTACCAGGCAAGATACGCGAAGGCCTTGTTAGCTTCAGCCATACGATGCATTTGCTCCTTCTTATGCATAGCACTTCCCTCGCTGTTTGCCGCATTTAAAAACTCTTGAGACAACGCCTCAGAAAATGGCTTACCCTGACTAGCTCGAACGTCCCGTGCGGCCTGTAGAATCCATTGCATCGCCAAAAAACGCTTTCGGTTTTCCCTTGTTTGCATTGGTACCTGATAATTAGCACCTCCCACCCGACGGCTCTTCACCTCAACACGCGGAGATACGTTTTTAATGGCTTGAGAAAAAATCTTCATAGGGGGTTGCTTTCCTTGCTTCTCCGCCAGCTCCAGCGCCTCATATACCACTTTACGAGCAGTCGCCTTTTGCCCGCCGGTCATAGCGTGATTGATAAACTTCTCCAGAACCACGTTATTGTATTTCGGATCCGGATTGATGTCTTTGTTGCTTTTTTTCGGTTTACCTCGCATAAAATCAAAATAATTTCCAAGCTCCAATTTACAAACAAATTCCAATTCTCTAAATTCTTAATTTCCAGAAAGCGTCATTAAAAGTAGTTTGAAAATTAATAAGGCCTGGAACTTGAAGCTTATTTGAAAATTACCTTACTTGAAAATTGGAAATTTATTGGCGTTTGGTGCCGTATTTACTACGAGCAGTTTTTCGACCCTCTACTCCTGCATCATCCAGCGCCCCTCGAACAATATGATACCGCACACCAGGCAAGTCACGCACTCGGCCACCTCGCACCAAAACTACAGAGTGCTCTGCCAAACCATGCCCCTCTCCCGGAATATAGGCAGTTACTTCTTGCCCGTTAGACAAACGCACCTTAGCTACCTTTCGCAGGGCACTATTAGGTTTTTTCGGAGTAACTGTTTTGAGCTGTGTAATCACGCCTCGTTTAAACGGAGCGGATCCTCGCTTCATGCTATTATGCAACGTATCTAAACGCCAGCTCAATGCCGGAGCCGATTTCTTTTTCTTGGGGCGCTTTCTTCCTTTTTTTACTAGTTGATTGATCGTTGGCAT
>CAYTAF010000006.1:16943-20075 GCA_964435865.1 uncultured Candidatus Saccharibacteria bacterium
TTACAAGCCAATACTTTTTGCCCGTCCGGCAAGACGGTTTTTTGCAAATTAGGGTGTTTCCATTTCTTCGCAGTTGGGTTATAATGACCGCGAAGCTTTTTGCGTGTTGTTTGCACCCTCGGTTGCTTTTCACATAACTGGCACTTCATAGGAGTTCTAGTTTAAAACTTTACATTAATTTTGTCAAAAAATGTCTGTCCTGTTGATAGGATTACTTATCGTATATATCGGAATTCTCTTGTATTCCGTAATTATACACGAAATGGCACACGCCATTACCGCTGACTACCTGGGAGATCCAACCGCCCGCCAACTAGGGCGTATAACTTTTCGTCCATTGCCACACCTGGACTTCTTTGGCTCCTTTTTAGTTCCTTTTGGACTCTTACTGATCTCAGGAGGCAAATTTGCCTTCGGCTGGGCAAAGCCCGTTCCTTTTAATTTATACAATCTACGAGATCAGCGCTGGGGACCAGCCTGGGTAGCCCTAGCCGGACCGATGTCCAACATTCTGCTAGCGTTAACCGGTGGTATTGTCGGACGGCTCCTGCCAATATCAGCTAACGTGAAGAATACCCTGGTAAGCTCTGCGTTAAGCGGCAATTGGGCCACACTTTTTAACACCATGGAAGGCAATATTTTTGCCGGCCTGTTTTTAATTATTGGTATTGCTGTACTACTTAACTTAATCCTGGCCGGATTCAACTTGATTCCTATACCACCTCTGGACGGCTCAAAGCTCTTGCTGGCACTAAATTTGGTATCACGCCAAGCATACGCGATGCTGGAACAATATGGCTTTCTGATTTTGATATTGGTTATATTTTCCGGCCTTCTGGACTTCGTTTTCCTGGGGTTGTTTCAGGTAGCAATGCTTTTGCTCGGAGTATAAACTAACTATCATCCTAACATACTAGCATTTTATTATATTATCATTTGTTCCCGCCGTAAGAGACAATAATAATCAGCTAAGAGACATCGGATGTCGCTTAGTTTCGTGAAGTTGTTAATTCTTACACTGAAAAGCATATGAAAAAAGTTCTTATTTTAGGGGGTGGCTTCGCAGGCTTAAGAGCTCTCGCCTCCATACACAAACACAGCCGAGATCTCCCGGATCACCTTAGGCCCAGCATAACTCTGGTGGATAAAAACGAATCCCATATTTATCAACCCGCTTTATACGAAGTAGCTACGTACCTCCCTGTAACAGCCGACAGCCAGAGAGCAAAATATGCAACATGCATCCCTATGCGGAAGATAGCGCAACACTACGATGCCAACTTCATCCCGAAAACGATCACGTCTCTTAATCCGAGGGAGAAAGCAGTTACCTTTAAAGACAATTCACGCCTTACCTACGATTACGCCGTTCTCGCCTTGGGGGCTACTCCCGCTTATTACGATATTCCCGGGCTGGCGGCGCATGCTTACACGTTAAAAAATTTCTCTGAGGCAATAAGCATTCACCACCGCCTGCAAGAATTAATAGAAACAAAGCGCACGCACCAAACCCTAAAAATAAATATTGGCGGGGCGGGCACTACAGGTGTGGAGCTAGCCGGAGAGTTGCACTTTTTCTTAAGGCACCTCCAAAAACAAAAAAACAAAAACTTGGATATCGAAATAAATTTAATAGACGCGGCAGAACGTATTCTGCCCAGATTACACCAGGAAACCAGCCGCAAAGCCGGCCAAAAGTTACAAAAACTTGGTATTAATATAATTAACAAAACACTTATAAAAGCAGTAAACAAAAGTACTCTGTCCGTTAAAAAAAATAACAAAATTCATAATATAAAATATGACCTTCTTATTTGGACAGGCGGGGTATCGCCTAATCCTCTAATAGAAAACCTGCCCGTAAAAAAAGACCCGGAAACCGGAAAAATTGTGACAGACAAGTATTTACGGACATTTAATAAAAACGACCAGCCCCTGTACTCTCTATACGCCGCCGGAGACAACGCGTATTTTTATAACAAAAAAACTTCCGAACCCATTCCGGCTACAGCTTGGAGCGCTGAAAGTCAAGGTGAATTAGTCGGCGAAAATATAACACGTGCCCTTATGGAGGTACCACTTCGTTGCTACCGCCCTCCTCGAAAAAAATACGTGGTGCCGATAGGATCACGTTATGCGATTCTTCAGTTTAACTCCTGGACTATAAGCGGTGCAATACCCTGGACCATCAAACAACTCATAGAACTTAAGCACTACCTTGGAGTACTCCCATGGCATAAAGCACTATATCGATGGTTGCGCTCTGAGCACCTATTTTCAAAAAATGATTAATGCTTAACAACCTTATCAGTCACTGATACAAATTCTTGAGACGACAAAGAAGCACTTCCGGGTACTACACCATCAAGGCCATCTTGGGTTATAAAATCCGTTACATTACCACTATCCACCGAACCCCCATATAATACAGGAATACTCTCTTTGCTTTTTATGTCGGATAATTTTATATCTAGCATTTCTCGCATCTCCCGAGACACCGTACCACAATATTCCGGCTCAGCGCTATCTCCCCCCGAAACACTACTAATAGCCCAAACCGGCTCATAAACGAATATTACATTGCCAATCCAATTATCTGCAAGTCCCTCGAGTTCACTCTCAATCTGTTCTTGTATGCGCTTCATTTCTCTCTTTCTTTCTGCCTCTTTAGATTCGAGTTTCCCGTGATAATCTACGCCCTCTTCATCGCCAACGAATAAAATAGGCCTCAAGCCGGACTCTAAAGCCGCCTTAAGTTTTTTATTAACTAATTTATCGTCTTCACCGAAAAAACGCCGTCTTTCAGAGTGACCTATCAGCACATACTCCACCCCTAGATCAACTAGCATCTTTGGTGATATCTCGCCGGTATAAGCACCACTTGTCTCATAAAAAAGATCCTGAGCGCCCAGTCGAACCGGCAGCGAAAAATCAGAGGCAAGGCGAGATAACACTTCCAGGTATGGGAAAGGGGGGCAAATAGAAATCTCCAACCTCTTCTCCGCCTCTCCCCCGCCCCCTTGCATTTCAGGGAAGAGGTCAAAAATACCCCGAAGCTCCGCTTCAAAAAGCTCCTTCGCCTCAATCAAGGTGGGCGGATTCATTTTCCAGTTGCCGATAATATATTGCATA
>CAYTAF010000007.1:0-3323 GCA_964435865.1 uncultured Candidatus Saccharibacteria bacterium
TTCAATGCTCAGCTTGCCCATCGAAGCTCCGATGTAAATCGGAGCGAAGTTGGGCACCCGTAGCTCAATTGGCAGAGCAACTGGCTCTTAACCAGTAGGTTCCAGGTTCGAGTCCTGGCGGGTGCACAGAGATTTCAGCAATTTCCAGGCAAGGTGGCTGCATGGACAGTCACCCTTTTTTTATTTTTTGTATCGTGCTCCATTTGTGGCGGACAAGTTCGGACGGGAAGTTTTGGTATTTTTGGTAATAGGTTTTTAAAAATTTTTTAGTTTTGGGGTCGTGGGCATAACCGGAGCCAAAATCACCGTAAGTTTGTTGCAAAGCTTTTACCGCGGCATCGCGGTAATATTTGGCGATAATAGAGGCGGCGGAGACCACCGGTTCTATTTCATCAGCCTTATTGAAAGCATTAATTTTGCAATGAGTGCGCGACAAGTCGCGTATGGTGTTCCGATATTTTTTTATGCCCCGGCCGCGGGCAGGCGCGTCCAAGATAGCCCGGTGAGGTCGCAATAATGCAATAAGGTCAGCTGAGGCCCGGGCGCTTAAGGTGTTCAAGTTGGCAGTGTCAATTTCGGGTGGCTGAATGGTTTTTATCTCGCATTCTTCAGCAAGCCCTAAAATAGGTTCTGCGAGGTTCGCGCGTTGGGCGGCGGTATGTAGCTTGGAGCTTTTTAGCTCCAGGTTTTTTAATTGGGCCAGTTTACCTTCTTTTATCATAAAACCGGCTACGACCATTGGCCCGATTGCGGGCCCTCGCCCCGCTTCATCGATGCCTAAGATTTTATGCATAATTTATAATTTATGACAATGACGATGATAGTTTAAAAGGTAAAGTTATAGTGGTACTTCGTCATCGTGCTACTCATTTGTCATCTACCGGCTTTCTTGATAGTATAAAGCGTGATGAAAGGTGTCAAACCATTAGAAAATATTCAGTTGCCTGATTTGATTGTTGATATTACCGGCCGACTGGAGGAGGCCGGTTTTGAAAATTATATTGTCGGTGGAGCGGTGCGTGACTTACTGCTCGGCAAAAACGCGGAAGAAATTTTGGACTGGGATATTGCCACTGATGCCAAACCGCAGGATATAGCAAATATTTTCCCAGAACACTCCGGTTACGAGGATAAATTCGGCACGGTGGCATTGGTGCAAAAGCGGCAAGAGCAAGAAAATTTAGAGGTTCATATTACTCCTTACAGAAAAGAGGGTCGCTATGGGGATTATCGGCACCCGGAAAAAGTGGAGTGGGCTGATAGTTTAAAGGAAGATCTGAAGAGGCGAGATTTTACCATTAACGCGATAGCATTAAATTTGAAGCACGAAGCACGAAGCACTAAATCCGAAACAAGCACGAATGATAAAAATTTAAATGACAAAAAAGTTTCGAATTTCGAATTTCGAATTTCGGAATTCGTTTTGGTTGATCCTTTTAACGGACAAAATGACTTAGAAAACAAGCTGATTCGGGCGGTGGGTGATTCGACAGACAGGTTTCAAGAAGATGCCTTGCGTATGATGCGAGCCGTGCGATTTGCTACAGTTTTACAATTTTCTATCGAGGCGGATACTAAAGTGGCTGTTCAAGAAAATGCACAATTACTCAAGGAAATTTCCAAGGAGCGTGTTCGGGAGGAGTTGGTAAAGATGATTATGAGTGATCAACCTCAAGAAGGAGTGCGATTACTGGATGATGTGGATTTACTCGGCATAATTTTGCCGGAATTGAAAAAAACGCAAGGTATCGAGCAGAGCCCGCCTCATAAATATGATTTGTACGAACATTCTTTGGCAAGCTTGCAAAAGTCAGCGCAGTACAACCAAAAGCTGGAATTGCGCTTGGCGGCGCTTTTTCATGATATTGGCAAAGCTCTTACACAAGGGTGGAACAAAGAAAAGGGCAAGTATACTTTTTATAACCACGCGCCGGTGGGGGCACAGCTAGCTTTCAAGATTTTGAAGCGTCTTAAGTTTTCTAATCAAGTGATAGATAAAGTATATCACCTGATTTATCATCATATGTTTTATTATGATGTGGGCGAGGTAACCGAAAGTGCAGTGAGGCGCCTATTGCGACGCGTGGGAGGCTGGGAGAATTTTCAGGATTTAATGAGCTTGCGCATTGTGGACCGGAAGGCCATACCGGTTCCCAAGGCCAAACCCTACAAGTTGCGCCACCTTGAGTTTATGATGGAAAAAGTGAGTCAGGATCCTGTCACGGTGCAGCAATTGCAAATTGACGGAAATGAGATTATGGAGATTCTCGATATCCAACCCGGACCGCGAGTCGGCTTAATCTTGGAAGCGTTACTGGCGGAGGTGATTGATGACCCCCAGAAAAACACGGCAGAATATTTAGCGCAACGGGCGCAAGAATTAAGCAAGCTTACTAACGAGGAGCTTCGCGTAAAGGGAGCGCGGGTAGAGCAGGAACGAGAACAACGTGTTCAACAACTTAAACAAAAATACTGGGTAAAGTAAAAGGTTGAAATATTGTAGGGATTTTGGTAGTATAAAAATAATGTTAAGCCAAGAAAAGAAGCAAAAAATTATAGATAAATATTCGCAGGGTAAACAGGATACCGGTTCACCCGAGGTGCAGGCGGCTGTTTTTACGGAAGAGGTGAACGAGTTGAGGGACCATTTAAAAGATCACCCCAAGGATAACTCAGCCCGACGGGGTCTTTTAAAAATGGTTTCTAAGCGAAAGCGGCTTTTGGATTACCTGAAAAAGAAAGATGAGGATCGATACGATAAGCTCGCCAAAGACCTGAAGCTTAAGAAGCAGAAATAAGGGGATCTTCTCAATGGCTATTTTTGATAAAAAGGCCCAATCGGGTCAAGCTAAAAATACGACTTTTCAGCATCCGGATCAGCGCGTGGGTATTTTGATTGACGTGCAGAATTTATATTATTCGGCTAAAAATCTTCATAACGCTAAAGTAAATTTTAAGGCGGTAATCGATGAGGCGGTGGGGGAGCGCAAGCTGATTCGTTCCTTGGCTTACGTAGTAACCACCGGAGCCGCTAAAGACAAAGAGGCCTTTTTAACCGCCTTGGAACATTCCGGCATTGAGATCAAGTCTAAACAACTGCAAACTTATGCCGGTGGCATGAAGAAGGGAGACTGGGATGTTGGCATGGCCGTAGACGCGATCAAGTTGTCCAAATCCATGGATGCCATTATTTTGGCAACAGGTGATGGCGATTTTCTTCCATTGGCTCAATATATTTCCCAAACCAGCGGCTCTTTGGTGGAGGCCGTTGCTTTCCGGAAGAGCTCTTCTTCCGCGCTGGTGGAGGGAGTGGATGCATTTCT
>CAYTAF010000007.1:3423-12973 GCA_964435865.1 uncultured Candidatus Saccharibacteria bacterium
GTATACGCTGGACTGGGGAGGGCGAGAATTTAAAATTGAAATTGACCATCGCGCCAGTCGCTCGGACGGTTCCGTGTGGGTGACCTACGGGGATACGGTTGTGATGGCAACCGCCAATATGTCGGATAAGCCCCGCGAGGGGATTGATTTTTTTCCGCTTCTGGTGGATTATGATGAAAAATATTACGCCGCCGGCCGCATTAAGGGATCTCGTTTTATGAAACGTGAAGGTAAGCCGGCGGACGAAGCCGTCTTGACTGCCCGTATGATAGATCGCGCTTTGCGTCCGTTGTTTCACTCGCGTGAGAAGCGAGATGTGCAGGTAGTTTTGACTGTGCTTTCTTTTGACGGGGAAAACGATGCTGATTTACCCGCCTTTATTGCCGCTTCTTTAGCGGTGGGAGTTTCGGATATTCCCTGGGACGGCCCTATTGGCGCAGTGCGCTTGGCAAAAAATACAGATACGGGCGAGTACGTAGTAAACCCGGAATATACCACTCGCGAACAAAGTGGTTATGACGTAGTGGTAGCCGGGCAGGGCGAGCTAATTAATATGATCGAAGCCGGTTTAAGCGAAGTACCGGATGAAGAAATCCAAGAAGTACTGGAATATTCTTCACAAGAAATTCAAAAAATTGAAGAACTTCAAAAGCAGATCATTGAGGAACAGGGAAAAGAAAAACGAGAATTTGCAAAAGGAGAGCCGCACGAAGAGACAACCAAGCAAGTGAAAGACTTTGCCCGCCCGCAACTGGAAAAAGCTATTTTTACGCCCGACCCCCAGGAAGCGCAAGAGTTGCTTGGCAAGGCCGAAGAAGAGGCAGAGGCCTTTATTGAAGAAAATATCTCGGAGGAAGAGCACGAGGATGCTTTTTACGCGCTGGATAAACTGAAAAAAGAGATTCTTCGCGAGAAGGTCTTAGAAGAGAAAAAACGTCCTGACGGACGTGGTTTTGATGAAGTGCGTACTCTGAAAGCAGAAGCGGGTTTTTTGCCGCGGCCCCATGGTAGCGGTTATTTTGAGCGAGGCCTTACTCATACGCTTTCTATTGCTACTCTGGGAGGGCCGAGCGAAGAAGAGTGGCTGGAGGGAATGGAGATAGTGGGTCGTAAGCGGTTTATGCATCATTATAATTTCCCACCGTTTTCTGTTGGCGAGGTGAAGCCGATGCGCCACCCTTCTCGCCGTGAAATCGGCCACGGTGCCTTAGCTGAGCGCGCACTGGAGCCGGTGATTCCGAGTAAAGAAGATTTTCCGTATACAGTACGCGTGGTGACAGAGTGCATTTCTTCCAACGGTTCTACCTCTATGGCTTCAGCTTGCAGTACCACTTTGTCGTTAATGGATGCCGGGATTCCAATTACCGCACCGGTAGCGGGGGTGGCTATGGGTATTGTTTATGAAAATCCGGAGAAGTATGCTATTTTAACTGATATTCAGGGAGTAGAAGATTTTTTCGGGCACATGGATTTCAAAATTGCCGGCACTGAGAATGGTATCACCGCTTTGCAATTAGATGTTAAGGTGCCCGGTCTGCCCGTGAAGGCATTAAAAGAAGCGATCCAGCAATCCAAATCCGGACGGAGGCAGGTTCTTGAAACTATTACAGGAGTTCTGGAAGAGCCTCGATCGGAACTTCCGGAGGACGCGCCCAGAGTGCTTATGGTGGAGGTGCCTGAGGATAAAATAAGGGAAGTTATTGGCCCCAAAGGTTCGGTAATTCAGGAGATAACCGAGCGCACCGGCGCGGAAGTGGATATTGGAGACGAAGGAGAGGCCTTTGTAACCGCGGACAACGGGGAGTCGGCCGAATCAGCTAAAAAGCTTATTGAGCGAATTATTCAGCCGTTGCCGGTTGGTACTGAATTTACCGGCAAGGTAGTTTCCGTGGTGGACTTCGGAGTGTTCGTGGAAATAGCTCCCGGAAAAGAAGGACTGGTGCACATCTCCGAGCTTTCTTCTAAATACGTAGAAAACGCGGAAGATATAGTGGAGCCCGGGGAAGAAATTACCGTAAAAGTTATCGGGTATGATAAACAAGACCGGCCGCAACTTTCTCTGAAAGCGGCTGGCCAACAAGAGGAGTAATTTTTTAATGACAGACTATGGCTCAACAGGAGGGCACATCTTCGCATGATTCGTCTCTTCCCGAGGGCGCTATAAGGACTATGCATCAGGACTTGGAGCGGTTGCGCTCTGAGCAAACTCCGGAAGAGCAAAAAGCACAACCTGAAGTTAGTTCGGGAGCGGATCAAGTCGAAGAATCGAAAAAAGAGGGCGCTCAGGAATCTAAAAAGAAAGCGGCTTCGGAGCATAAAGATAAAAGCGAGCAATCTTCAGCCAAGGGCGGCCTGGAAGGGCCTTTCAGGAGAAGTATTTTGGCTGTAGCTACCGTAGCGGTTTTAGCTACTGCTGTTTACGCTTGGACTCTTTTTGGACTTACTGATGATGCTTTAAGCCAGTGGAATACCGCTAAGCAGTGGGTTGGGGGCGTTGTGCAGGATGTCAAAGTGAGTGTGTTTTCACCAAATCAGCAATCTCCGGATGCGAGCCCGGATGGAGGTGTTGATTCCGATAAAGACCAGCAAGACACTTCCACTCCGGGATCTACGGACCCAGATAGCGGTACCAGCGATCCGGATACCCGTAACATATTCCCTGCGGACCGGATAGCAGTCATTACCTTGGATTCGGGTGTCTCCACCAGTACTATTAGTAATAGTTTTGAAAGTATTCAAAGTAATGTCGAGGACAACCCAGGAGAATTTGTGCTTGTGGAGTTGCGCAATGAGGCTCAGCAGAAAGTTGTTGGCTTGTCTGATTTTCTTGAATTACTCGGTTTCTCGGAGAACGATTTTATGCTTTCGGAATTTTTGCAGGACAATTATTCCGTTTTTTGGCAGCGAGGGGATGACGGGAGGTACTATCCGGGTCTGGTTGTAGCATTAGATGAACCGGATGTGAGTGGGGAGTTTGCCAAAATTGTTCCGGCCTTTCGTCAAAATAGCAGGGAGTTAGGTGAGCGGTTTGTACGAACATTTATCCCCGGCTCGGAGCAAAATTCCGAGCTTTCTTTTACTACCAAGCAATTCGATGTAGAGGCGATCATTCAAAGGCAGCAAGAGCAGCTGAACGGGCGGCAATTGCATATGGGACTTTTTTTCCAAGATGGATGGCTGGTTATAACCAGTTCTCAAGTTTCTTTTGATCAGCTTTTGCAACGCTTGCCGTAATTTTTATGAGTTCTATTAAGATCGGAGCTGCCACTATAGATGGGTTGGAATCACACCCCGTCAGTGTAGAGGTGGATGCCGTTTCTGGCCTGCGTTCGTTTACCGTGGTGGGCCTGCCGGATACGGCAGTGAGAGAAGCCAAGGAGCGCATTTCTTCCGCTATTAAGAATACCGGCTTACAGCCCCCTTCACAAAAGAATCTTCGCGTGACTGTTAATTTGGCACCAGCCGGTATAAAAAAGCAGGGCACCTTGTTTGATTTGCCGGTAGCTTTAGGGTATTTGCTGGCCTCCGGCCAGGTAAAGTTTTCTCCCCGGGACAGTATATTTGTCGGGGAGCTTTCTTTATCCGGGCATTTGCGCTCGGTGCGTGGCGCTGTCGCATTGTCTTCTTTGGCGGCGAACACCCGAGGGCGCTCTATCTTTTTACCTCGGGAAAATGGGCCGGAGGCGGAGCTTGTCAGCGAGGCGAATGTATTCGGAGTTACTAGTTTGCGGGAATTATTGGATTATATGCAGGGGGTTGGAAGTATTAAGCCGGTTGAAACTTCTGTCCGCCCTGTAAATCCTTTGCGGGCACGAGGAGGCATCGATTTTTCTGAGATTCGTGGCCAAGGGTTTGCTAAAAGAGGCCTGGAAATCGCGGCCGCCGGCGGACACAATGTTTTAATGAAGGGCCCGCCCGGTTCCGGTAAAAGCCTGCTTGCCAAGGCAATGACCGGTATTATCCCGAAACTTTCTGAGGGAGAACAGATAGAGGTATCCAGAATTTATAGTGTATCCGGGTTGTTATCCAGCCATAGGCCGGTGGTGCAGCAGAGGCCATTTCGGGCGCCGCATCATTCCGCCTCTTCTGCCGCGGTATTGGGTGGCGGATCCAATCCTCAACCAGGGGAGGCCACGTTGGCGCATCGGGGAGTGTTATTTTTAGACGAGTTGCCCGAATTTCGTAGAGATGTTTTAGAGGGCCTTCGTTCTCCCTTGGAGGAAGGCACGGTGTTGATATCACGTACGGCGGGAAGGCACGAATTTCCCGCTAGTTTTATACTTATTGCCGCGATGAATCCGTGTCCGTGTGGCTATTATGAAGATGACACTCGGGCTTGTGAGTGTACGCCGGGCCAGCTGAAACAATATCAAAATAAGCTGTCCGGACCCATTTTAGATCGGATGGATCTGTCAGTGGAGGTCCCGCGCGTTTCTTCGCAGGAATTAATGAGCCAAGAAGCTTCACGCGAGGAAAGTAGCGCGCAAGTCTTAGAGCGTGTAAGTAGCGCTCGGGAAAATCAAAGATCCCGTTTTTCCGGAGTGAAAAATGCTTCTACTAACGCCGATATGAAGGTGCGAGATATGAATAAATTTTGTATTATTGACAATACGACAAGAGAATTCCTTAAAAAAGTAGTTGATAAGTATCTTTTGTCGGCACGGGCGTATCATAGTATTTTAAAGGTGAGCCGCACCATTGCAGATCTAGAGGGGGCTGAAATTATTACCACCGCTCATATCGGGGAAGCGGTACAATACCGAAAAGCCGACCAATGACCATAACTATAACTATTACCATGACCATAACGATGACGACGAACAGGCACCACAATTACGATGACAATGATCAATTACTCCGCACTCGTCATAGTCACGGTACTTCTCCATCATAGTCATAGTGGCACTCCGCTATAGTCATTGTAATGGTCATAGTCATCGTGATAGTCATGGTTTACTTTCTCCACAACTTCAATTTCTGTTATAATAAAATCCTATGTCGAGTGAAACAAAGGTGAATTTAATAGCCCTTGATGGATGGGGAGTGTCTTTAAAGGAGGCGGGTAATGCGATTGTTTCCGCAAATACACCTACTTACGATTATTTGTTGAGAAATTATCCCTTTACCACCTTAAAGGCTTCAGGAATTTCAGTAGGCCTTTCTTGGCATGAACCCGGCAATTCTGAGGTGGGCCATATGAGTATGGGCACCGGCAGGATTGTATATCAATACTTGCCGAGGATTATCAGCTCCATTCGCGATGGTACCTTTTTTGAAAACGAAGCATTGCTGGCTGCTATACGCAATGTCAAAGAAAATGATTCGAAGTTGCACTTAATTGGTTTGCTTGGTTCCGGGTCAGTTCATTCGTATATTGATCATTTATATGCCCTATTGGATTTGGCAAAGCTTCACGAGGTTTCGGATAAAGTGCGCTTGCATTTAATTACGGATGGCCGCGATTCTTTACCTGAAGAGGGGGCTAAATTTATAGATCAGTTGCAGAACCGGCTGCAGCATCAAGATTTAGGAGAGATAGCAACGGTGATAGGGAGGTTTTATGCTATGGATCGAGATTTAAACTGGGATCGCGTTCAAAAGGCGTGGGAGTTGATGGTTCATGGCAAGGGGCAAAAGACTCAAGACGTTGTTGCTTCCATTAAAGAGTCGTATAAGCAAGACACCACCGATGAATACTTGGAGCCACTCGTGCTAACCGATGAAGAAGGGGATCCGCGGGGCCTTATCAGTGACAAGGATAGTGTTGTTTTTTGGAATTACCGAGAAGATCGTGCCAGGGAGCTCACCAAATCTTTTGTGTTGCCCGATGATGTAGGATTTGAATCCGAAAAGCTGGATTTAGAATTTGTTACTCTGACACAATATAGTGAAAATCTTCCGGTCAAGGTGGCTTTTGAGCCCCCCGCCATCGAGAATACGCTTGGTGAGGTTATCAGCACGGCCGGGTTGCAGCAGGCGCGAGTGGCCGAGACGGAAAAGTACGCCCACGTTACTTATTTTTTTAACGGCACCAAGGAAAAATCTCTGGAAGGAGAGGAGCGTCAGCTTGTTCCCTCTGATGATATCGTTCACTTTACGGATAAACCTGAAATGCGAGCACCGGAGATAACGGAGCGGTTTTTTAATTTATTAGAAAATGAAAAAATTCGATTTATTTTGGTCAACTTTGCCAACACGGATATTCTGGGTCATACCGGCGATTTTGATGCTGCAGTGCAAGCAGTGGAGAGCGTAGATAAACAATTAGAAAAAATTGTGGAAAAAACGGAAAATGATCCCGATGCCTACACGGTGATTACGTCGGACCACGGAAATGCCGAGCGGATGCGAGATCCGTATTCCGGTGAGCGTTTAACCGAACATACTACTAATAATGTACCGTTTATTATAGTGAACTCGAAGTTGAAGTCAGCAAAGGACGAGCTTGGCATTAATCAGCGTCTGCGCGAGTCGGAAGGATTGTTATCGGATGTTGCTCCAACGATACTGGATATATTGAACCTTGAGACCCCGGAGGAGATGTCCGGTTCTTCTATATTGAAAGAGTTGAACGTTCAGATAGAGCGCTAGTTTTTTAAGCTAAAAAACAACCCCAGCTTGCCCAAGCCGGGGTTGTTTTGTGAGTAATTGTGTTGTCTATGTTTTTTTGCCTTTCTGCTTTTTCCTTTGCGCGGCCGGAGCAATAATTTCGTCAACGAGACCATATTCTTGGGCTTCTTCCGCGCTTAGGAAGAAGTCTCGGTCCGTGTCCTTTTCAACTTTTTTGAGTGGTTGTCCGGTGTGGTCCGAGATAATGTTATTAATACGTTTTTTGACGTTCATGATGTGCCGAGCGGAGATTTCGATCTCCACTGCTTGTCCACCGGCTTGTCCCATCACTTGGTGCAGCATGACCTCGGAATTTGGCAAGGTGGCGCGTCTACCCTCAGCGCCGGCCGCTAACAAAACTGCGCCCATGGATCCCGCCATCCCTACGCAAATAGTGGAAACATTGGGTGTTACATACTGCATTGTGTCGTAGACTGCCAGGCCTGCTGTAACCGAGCCTCCCGGGGTATTAATGTAGAGCTTAATGTCTTTATCCGCGTTTTTACTTTCCAGGAAAAGCATCTGCGCGATAACTGTATTGGCGAGTGCGTCGGTAATTGGACCTCCCAGAAAAATAATACGGTCTTCCAGGAGTCGTGAATATATATCATAGGCTGTCATGCGGCCGCCGGATTGCTCAATTACGGTAGGAACCACTTGAGAGTATGTATCGTGGGTTGTTTTTTCATCGTTAGCCATTAATTTGTTCTTCTAAGTATTGGAGAGCTTTTTCGTTGCGTAATCTGGCCTCAATTTGCGCGTACCAGCTATCCAGATCGATTTCTTCTTTTGCTTTTTCGGGGTCGGGGTAGCTTTGCAGGTTGCGGTTTATCTCGTCCTGGATCTCACTTTCTGAGACGGTAATGTTTTGTTCGTTCGCAATTTTACGAAGAATAAGCGCGTTAGCAATATTCTTTTCCGCCTGGTCGCGCCATGTTTTTTGCAACTCTTCTTCCGAGGTGCCACTTTTTTGTAAGTAGTCCTCCCATTCCATTCCCATTTGCTGGACCTCTTGCTGGTATTGTTTCTTTAAGTTTTCCATCTCTTGGTTTATTAGTGTTTCCGGTAGTTCTAGCTCGACTTTTTCCCTAAGTTGCTTGAGGATCTCTGCCCGGAGCTTGTTTTGAGCGCGTTCTTCTTTTTCATGGACAAGTCCCTCTTTTATAGAATCTTTTAATTCGTCCAGTGATTGGAAATTACCCATTTTCTTTGCAAGCTCATCGTTTAGCTCCGGTAAGACTTCTTTTTTGACTGAATTGACAGTTACATGGGCGTCCAGAGGCTTGCCGGCCAAGGATTGATTCGGGAAATCTTCCGGAAGATCCACTGTGAAGTTTTTGGTCTCTCCGGCCGAGGATCCGGCAAGATTTTCATCGAATCCGGGGAGAAGGCTTTCTTCCCCGAGTTTAAGGGGTACGTTGCTCTGGGATCCGCCTTCTACTACCGCCCCGCCGGATCGAAGCTCCAGGTCTATTTCTACTACGTCTCCTTCCTGGGCGGGGCGAGTAATATCCAAATGAGAGGCCTGCCGTTTGCGCAGAGTTTCCAGTGCGTTGTCAATTTCTTCTTGCTCTATATTAACTTCTTCTTTTGAGGCTTCAAGTTGATCAAGTTTCGGTAGCTCGAAATTAGGTGCGGTGGCTATTTTAGCTGTATACTTGATTTCGCTCTCAGGGCTGATTTGTGTTATTTCAATTTCCGGTTGCCCTAGCGGGGACAGTTCCTGTTCTTGCAATGCTTGTTCCATGGTATCTTGTACTGCTCTAGAGGCGGTTTCTTGGTAAGCTTGCTGGTGTCCAACTTTTTTAGCAACTAAGTCAAAAGGTGCCTTGCCGGCGCGAAAGCCTTCAATTTCCTGGTTTTTAGAGAGGGCCTCGGCTGCCTGGTCGAAGTATTTTTTGGCTTCTTCTTGAGGAATGACGATTTCCAGTTCGTGCTGTGTATTTTCGCTTTTTTTTACGTTAACTTCCATAGTATAAGTTTATTTTATTATTTTATCATTCTAACATACTATCATTTTGGCATTTTGCCCTTGCCCCAAAAGCA
The DNA here is from genome assembly GCA_964435865.1 of uncultured Candidatus Saccharibacteria bacterium. Lineage (GTDB taxonomy): Bacteria > Patescibacteriota > Minisyncoccia > 2-01-FULL-47-10 > CAYTAF01 > CAYTAF01. Next base: position 12,079 of record CAYTAF010000007.1, read on the forward strand.
ACAATACTAGGATGATATCATGGTAGTATGATAAGATGCTAGGATGGAGTTATTCTGCGTTTTCTTCGGGTGCTTCAGGCTCTTCCGCGTCTTCGGGGCTGGCGCTGGCTTCTTCGGGTACCTCTTCGCTTTCCGGGGAGACAGCGTTAATTTTCCACCCGGTTAGCTTGGCGGCCAGGCGCACGTTTTGACCTTTTTTGCCGATAGCCAAGCTGAGCTGATCAGGAGGCACGATGGCGGTCGCTTCTTTGTTTTCTTCATCTAGATCAACATTCAGTACCTTAGCCGGGGATAGGGCTTTGGCGATGTACTGGATTGGATCCTCTACCCACTCTATGATATCTATCTTTTCTCCGTTAAATTCATTAATAACAGTGGCAATACGGGATCCTTTTTGTCCTACGCAGGCCCCGATCGGGTCCAGGTCTTCATCAGTGGCGGAAACAGCCATTTTAGAGCGGGATCCGGCTTCTCGTGCTACCGCTTTGATTTCCACTATACCGGAGGAAATTTCCGGCACCTCCATTTCCACCACCTTGGTAAGCATTTGAGGATGGGAGCGGGATAGGTAGATAATCGGTCCGCGCTTACCTTTTTCCACTTGTGTTACGTAGGCCTTTATACGCTCACCGAGATTATAGCGTTCTCCGGGAATTTGTTCCGCGGGGGGCAGAGTGCCACTTACACGACCAATGTCTAAATAAGCGGTTCCTTTCTCTACGCGTTGGACAATACCGGAAACAATGTCGTTTTCTTGTTCTTTGAATTCCTGATAGGACATTTCCCGTTCAGCTTCCTGCAGTTTTTGCAGGATTACTTGTTTGGCTGTCTGAGCAGCAATTCGTCCATATTCCTCTTCTGATTTTAGCGGGAAGTACAGGACATCACCCGCCTC
>CAYTAF010000007.1:13073-16531 GCA_964435865.1 uncultured Candidatus Saccharibacteria bacterium
GCAAGTGAGGGGCAGGTGGATCCTCCTCATCCTCTCTTTCACCGGCGTCTTTTTCCAGCGCTGGTTTTTTGCGTTTATCCACTTCTTCTTCTAGTTCAAATTCATAATTTTCTAAGAATTCTTCGTCTTTTTCGCGAACCGTCTCCGGGTCAATTACTTCTTTTTCTAAAAAGAAGCTGGCCTCTATATTTTCATGATCCATCTGCGCTGAAATACGTTGTCCCTTGCGGCCGTATTCTTTTTTGTAGGCAGCAGCCAGGGCCTCTTCCACCATTTCCATTACTGTATCTTGCGGCAGACCCTTTTCTTCTGCTATTTGGGAAACTGCCGAATTAAATTCTCGTAAATCCATGGAGTGCCACGATGACTAATAACGTATGACAAGTAGTTTTTTACTCAGCGTTACTTGTCATTGTCATAGTTATTGTTATTACCATTGGTTATTTAAAATAGACCCCATATACTATGGGATCTTTTAAGTATAATAATTTTAACAAAGCTAACCGCGATCGTCAATATCAGCAAAATATGCCGCTACGCCTATCATAGAAGCATTGTCGGTGCAGAATTCGAATGGTGGGATAAAAAAGTGTGGTTGCGGTGCAAGCTGTTCCAATTCTTTTTGCAGGCGTGATCGGAGTGTTTTGTTCGCGGCTACACCTCCAGCCAGCACGACAGAGGAGGCGGAAAATTCATGAGTTGCTCGGCTTGTTTTTTTTACTAAAACATCCAGAACAGCTTCTTGAAAAGAGGCGGCCAGGTCTGCCTGTAGTTTATTTTTGATTGCCTTGTTGTCCTTTTCTAATTCTCGAACTGTATAAAGTACCGCAGTTTTGAGGCCCGCAAAAGAAAAGTCATAATTTGCCTTATCTAGCATGGGGCGGGGAAAGGCGAAGGCTTGAGGATCTCCCTTTTCAGAAGCTTTTTCTATGGCGGGCCCTCCGGGATAGGGCAGGCCGAGCAGACGGCCGACTTTATCAAAGGCCTCGCCAGCCGCGTCGTCTGTGGTTTGGCCGAGTATTCGTTTAGTGCGCAGATCTTCTAGTACGTAAAGTTGCGTATGTCCACCCGATACAATAAGGGCTACCATTGGGAAAATATCATCTTTGTCTTCCAGCGTTGGGTCGAGCAAAAAGGAGTACAGGTGCCCGTCCATATGATTGACTGGCAGGGCGGGCTTGTTCCAAGCCAGACCTAGGCTTTTTGCAAAAATACGGCCGCTGAGTAAAGCCGGAGGCAGGCCGGGTTCATTAGTATAGGCGATGCGATCTATTTCTTTTGTTTTTTTTGACTCAAAGAAGGTGTTAAGTGTTTTTTCAGTGACTACCGGCAGATTTTTTGTGTGTTCTCGGGCAGCTAGTGTGGGCACCACGCCCCCGTAGGGAGCATGGGTTTTTAATTGGGTGGCGGTAGTATTTGTCAGCACTTTGTGTCGGTAGTCCGCATTCGATTCCACTACTGCTACGCCGGTTTCATCACAGGATGTTTCAATAGCAAGAGTTATCATTTTGTCATTTTATCATACTATCATCTTAGCATCCTATCATTTTATCCTTTTAACATTCTAACATATTGAATTTTGACATCTTGTCTCTGCCTCAACGCCTGTTTTAAAAGCAACAATGATAGTATGATAGGAGGGCAGGATGATTAGAAGGGGTCCTCGAGAACATTTTCCAGGTGTTCTATTTTCGGGTGATGGTTGCCATTTTCGTCCGAGTGGAAGGTGATGGCAATTAGGTCGATTTGCCACGGCCATTCCTCCAGGTTTTTCGAGCTAAGATACAGGCCGGCCAACTTGATAAGGCGGCGTTGCTGCTCCGGGCTCCATATATCTTGCGGGTGAAAAGCGCGATTATACTTTTGTGTTTTTACTTCTATAAAATGTACATTCCGTTGGCGGCTGGCCACTAAATCTATTTCTCCCAGTTTTTTATAAGAAAGGTTGCGTCCCAGTAACCTGAACCCAGCTTTTCTTAAATGTCGGATAGCCACATTTTCACCGAGACGACCTAAATATTTTTTGTGCATAATTCTTTGTTGAATATTAGGGCATTTTAACATATAATACATACAATAACTAATAACTATGACAATGACGAAACACCATGATAACAATGACTATGATTTTACCCTTTAAGCTATCATTGTCATTGTGATGGTAATCGTTGTTGTTATGATTATCGTTTATAGTGAAGATAGTATGGTACGGACAATCTTGTTTTCATATTTCCACCGACGCGGCGGAGATAGTTACTGACCCCTACGAAGAAAGTGTCGGTCTTGCGTTGCCGGAGCTGAAAGCTGACATTGTGTTGCAGAGCCATGATCATTTCGATCATCGCAACGTGCAGGCAGTAAAGTCGGCCACCAAAGGGCAGGAACCTTTTGTGGTTACCGGGCCGGGAGAATATAATGCCCGTGGTGTATCCGTGTATGGCGTTAGTTCCTATCACGATGAGAGCAATGGGACAGAGCGAGGCCCGAATACTATGTATGTTATCCATGCGGACGGAGTTAACGTAGCTCACCTGGGAGATCTGGGACAGAAAGAGCTCACTTCTGCACAGATTGATGCTCTCGGCTGGATTGATGTGTTATTGATTCCGGTAGGGGGAAGTTATACAGTTGATGGGGCGAGAGCTGCTAAAGAGGTGCATCGGATTGAGCCACAAGTGGTGATACCGATGCATTATAAAATAGACGGACTGGAAGTGGATATCGAGGATGCCAGCCGGTTTTTGAAAGAAATGGGCGAGGACCCCAAGCCCAGAGATAGTTTTGAGTTTCGAGCCCGGGATTCTCAGCAGGATGGAGATTTGGAAGTAATTGTATTGAAACCGAAAGCGCAATAATTATAGCTATTAGCTTATTAGGTGCTAGCTTTTAGTTTCTGATTACTAATTACTAGTTACTGATTACTAATCTGTCCTTGCGGCTTCTACTAGATTCCCGCCACGGCGAGGCTCGCCCAAATCTATTGGGCGGCTAGATTCTAATTTCTAACGACTAACTTATGGGGGAATTTTTACAAAAATTACGATCTTTACCGCGACCCAAAAGAGTACAGCTTATGTGGGTTTTGGTTTTAGTGGCCGGTGGCCTGGTGTTTGCTGGGTGGTTGGCGGATGTTAATCAAACTATTGTTAGTGCCAGACAACCGCTAATATCAGAGGCCCAGCAGCAAACTGAAGACGTGACCGGCAAAACAGCTAAAGAGGACGAGTCAGTCAATCCGCCGGTTTCTTTCACTGCGGCTCTGAAAGACGCCTATACAGACTTCAAACAGTTATTTCAGGGGACTTCCAAAAGTATAGAAGTTAATGAATCGCAGAGCGAAGAAGGTCAAGCCGACAAAAATAAGCAAAATCAAGAAAAACAAAAGGTTAAAGACCAACCCGTAGTTGAACCGGAGAAAAAAGACCCCTCCACGCCCGGCAGTTTACCGTTCGAATAAT
>CAYTAF010000007.1:16631-19079 GCA_964435865.1 uncultured Candidatus Saccharibacteria bacterium
TTTTATGTCCGAAGTTCGGCCCGCGAATATAACAGAAGAGCTGGAAACCTCGTACCTGGATTACGCGATGAGCGTAATTGTTTCGCGCGCGCTACCGGATGTGCGAGATGGTTTAAAGCCCGTTCAGCGGCGTATTTTATATGCAATGCACGAGATGGGCTTAGGGCCTCAAGGAAAGTTCCGTAAGTCCTCGGCTATTACCGGTACTACCTTGGCACGATATCACCCGCATGGAGATGTGCCCGTATACGACGCCCTGGCCCGCATGGCTCAGGATTTTTCTTTACGTTATCCCTTAATCGACGGGCAAGGTAACTGGGGGTCAATCGACGGAGATGCGCCGGCCGCGGCTCGTTATACTGAGGCGCGTATGCCCTCTATTGCTACGGCAATGTTACGGGATATTGAGAAAGAAACAGTGGACTGGGAGCAAAATTATGATAATACCCGAGAAGAGCCGAAGGTGTTGCCATCGGCGGCACCACAGTTGTTATTAAATGGCGCTCGTGGAATTGCGGTGGGCATGGCTACAAATATCCCGCCCCATAATTTAAGTGAGGTGGTGGACGGTTTGATAATGATGATTGATGAAGGCAGGGAAAATATTGCCACCGAGGATTTGCTGAAACACATCAAGGGCCCGGATTTTCCAACTGGAGCTACTTTGTATCGGCAGGACGCAAGCAAGACCTATAGCTCGGGACGAGGAAGTTTTGTGGTGCGCGCCAAGGCGGATATACAGTCAGTAAAAGGACACGAGAGGATTGTGATTTCTGAACTGCCGTACCAGGTAAACAAAGCGGCCCTTATCTCAAAGATTGCTGATTTGGTAAAAGAGGAGAAGCTGGGCGGAATTCGGGATATTATTGATGAATCCGACCGCAACGGGATCAATATTTTGATTGATTTAAAAAGCGGCATCAACGCGCAATCTGTATTAAACCAACTATACAAAAAGACACAACTGCAAACTACATATCACCTGAATATGATTGCCCTGGTGGATGGCTTGCAGCCGCGTCTTCTTTCTTTGAAAGGTATCTTGGAGCAATTTTTGGATCATCGCTTTGCGGTGATCAAGCGGCGCACTGAGTATTTATTGCGTAAGGCGCAGAACCGGGAACATATTTTAGAGGGTTTGGTCAAGGCACTGGATAACATTGATGCTGTGATTGAAGCAATCAAGAAATCCAAGGACCGCGAGGAGGCTTTTAAAAATTTGAAAAAAGAGTTTGAATTCACGGATACGCAGGCCGATGCCATTTTAAAGATGCGCCTGCAGCGACTCTCCAACCTGGCAACACAAGAGGTTAAAGATCAGCTGAAGGAAGTTAAGGAGGAAATAGCCGGATACAAAGAGATTTTATCCAAGGATGCTAATATTTTTCGGGAGGTCAAAAAGGAGCTCCAAGAAGTCAAAGAAAAATATGGTGATGAACGACGTACCGAGATTGCGGGTGAAGAGGTAGAAGAATTTTCTGAAAAAGATCTGGTAATCAAAAAGAACGCTCTGGTTACCCTTACCAGAAATGGACGCATTAAGCGGGTTTCTCCGAAAACTTATAAACAGCAGGGACGGGGCGGTGTCGGTGTGCAAGGTGAGCCGATTGACGAAGGGGACGCGCTTATCCGCCTGGCCCAAATATCGACGCATGATGAGGTATTCGTCTTTAGTGAAGGTGGTCGTGTTTTCAACCTGGGTGGGTACGAGGTTCTTTCCAAGAAGCGCACCCAAAAAGGGGAGTTTTTAGGTGAAACTCTTTCTTTTGGCGACAGGGAGGCCTCTTGGTTGATTTCCAAAGAGGGCGACGAAGCAGCTTCGCATTTGGTTGTTGCCTCGCGGGGTGGTAAAATTAAGCGAGTGGCTCTGGAAGAACTTAAGAATATAAATAAATCCGGCCTGAAAATACTTGGAGTGACCAAAAGGGATACACTTGGGCGAGCTCGTTACGTAGGCACCGATGTGGTTGAATTTATGCTGGTGAGTCAGGGCGGGCGTGCTATCAGGTTCGCGGCGGATCAAGTGCCTGAAATGGGGCGCAGCGCGCAGGGGGTTAAAGGTATGGACCTCGGGAAAAATAATCAGTTACGGGCTGTATTGCCGGTGAACGAGCACCAAAAGGAAGAGTATCTATTAACCTTGACCGAGAAGGGCTTTGGCAAAAAGACAGCAATGTCCGAATTCCGGGAACAGAGTCGGGGCGGCAAAGGATTGCTTGCCGGCAAGGTATCAGAGCAAACCGGCGGGGTTGCTACCGCCGCTATCGTTAAAGATAAAAAACAGGATCTGTTAATCGGCACCAGGAAAGGCAAAATAATTCGTATGGATGCCGACAGTATCCCCGAGCGCAGCCGCCGCACCAAAGGTGTGAAGACCATCAAGCTGGAGAGCGGCGACGCTGTCTCCACTTCTTTGCTTTTGTAGCAAAAGTAAATAAGTAATTTCCA
>CAYTAF010000008.1:0-8600 GCA_964435865.1 uncultured Candidatus Saccharibacteria bacterium
AAGAAACTGATCGCGAGGAATCGGCACACTATCCAGAGTAACCATTTCTAGATGCGGGTGTTCAGTTAAGCAACGTTCAACCCACGTAGTAGCCGATTTCCGCATTCCAGAAACTAAAAATTTAGCCATAATAAAACACTATATTTTTGCACTTTTGTGTTTACCCCACCTGCTCAAATCACGAGCAAGGAACTGCTCCAAATGGCTAATATCTTCTTTATAGACTTCCTCCAAAAATCTCCTATCCTTTTCGCTGATTAGTGGACGAGAAGTCGTCCTCTTTTTGCTCCAAAACACTCTTTTCCACAATGCACCTTCTACCCTTCTCTTTAAGCTGTTTTTAACTCCCAAAATTCTAAACAATTTTACCAGACCTAAAGACTTAAATATTGTTACAGCATATCTGACAAAATGACGCATCAAAGAAAATTTATGGCTCCTTGTTTCTATCTCTTTTCCCACACTAATATCTTTATTTGCAAAAACTGGTTTGAAAAAGGATTTTATACCTAAGAATTCATAAACCTCTTGAATAAAGCCAATAGGATCTTTCTGGAGATCTTCATAAATCATAACCTTCACCTGACTCTCCGGGAAATATTCCAGCCAGCGCGATAAATGCTTGTAATAAAAACCATATTCCAGCAGAGAAGGATCTTTTTTAATCGCATCTCGAAAATTAGTATAAGGATAAGGATTAATCCTGTTTTTATTTACAAGGAACCACCAATGTGAATAAACACGCTGGACAGGATCGCGGAGACAAACTATCAGTTTTACCCGTGGAAAATGCTTTTGAATACGAGAAGGTGCTTCTTCTGAAATAAAATACTGAGGAGAAAATTCTCCCTTCACCATCTCCGGCTGGCAATTCTCAAAAAAAGACAGGTAATATTCTATACCTTTTTGGTACTTCCAATTTTTGCTAAAAAAAGTTGTCTGTTTGGTTAAATTGTCACAAACTTCCGGGTGCTCGCGCAAACAATTAAAAAGCCAAGAAGTGGCTGCCCGGGGCACACCGATGCCGATAAAATCCACGCCGCTCATTGTAAATACGATACCACATATATTCCGGAATACAAGGCGAGAGGCGAACAATTGCAACAGCGGCAGGGAGATAGTAGTATTAACACACACTATGCAAATATTACGACAAAAACTCACCACTCTACTGCGATGGAGTGAAAAATACTTGAAGACCGATATGGTCTACGCGGCCGGTGGCGGTTTTTGGCTGGTAGCGGGCAAAGCCAGCGCTCTCTTGATAGCTATGGCCACCTTACTGGCCTTTGGTAACTTTCTGCCAAAAGAAACGTTCGGCACGTATCAGTACATTCTCTCGGTTTCCAAAATCCTGGCCTTATTTACCCTGCCGGGTATGGGGCAGGCCTTAGTTAGAAGCATCGCCCAAAAAAAGGAAGGCGCTCTGAAAGAAGTTTTTACCACCAAACTGCGCTTTGGCGCCCTGGGCTCTTTGGGGCTCTGGGCGGTGGCGGCCTGGTACTTTGCGAGCGGCAACCAGCTTTTGGGGTTAAGTTTTTTCCTTGTTGGGATGTTTTTTGCCTTACAAAACGCCGCGGATATTTTTAATTCTTTCTGGACCGGCAAAAAGAAATTCCGAAAAAACGCCTGGTATCAGATTGCCTCGGATCTACTGCCGGCTCTTTTTATTGTCCCCGCTATATATTTAACCGATAATCTAATTTATATTGTATTGGTAGTTTTTGGCTCTAAGGCGCTTTTTAATTTAGTTCTATACTTTCTTACGCAAAAAAAGGTTGAAAACCCCGAGCCCGACCCGGAAGCCATCTCATTCGGCAAAAATTTAACTGTAATGAGCGCTATCAGCAGAATTGCCAACCGGATAGATAAAATTATTCTTTGGCAATTTTTAGGACCGGTGCAAGTGGCAGCTTACTCTTTTGCTCAACTTCCCATTCAAAGGGTCAGGAGAGCCCTACCTATTAACGCGCTGGCTCTGCCCAAGTTAAGCGAAAAAGGGATAAAAGGCCGCAAACAAGGCATACTGAACAAAACGTGGAAATTGTTTTTCATTTTGGTGCCGATAGCGGCCGGTGTTGCCCTGCTTGCTCCCTGGATATTCCGCCTGCTTTTGCCGCAATACGTAGAATCAGTTAAATACCTGCAAGTTTTAACCGTCATAATTTTGCTGATTCCCTTTCAATTGGTGAACAGCGCCTTGATAGCGGAGATGAGGCAGAAAGAACTTTATATTATAAGAATTGCGCCACCTCTACTAAAAATCGGTCTGCTGGTGGTGCTGGTTCCGTTTTTTGAAATTTGGGGAGCCGTAATCGCGCTCCTTGCCGGCGAGTTGGTGATGGCCGGCCTAACCCTGTGGCTGTTTTGGAGAATATAAAAGAGGGCGCAGATTTTAAACTCTGCGCCCTCTAAAATTTATTCTTATGTAAGTTTGACAAATAAATTGTTTAGTAATACTATAGTAATAAGTAAGAATATATGATTTGGTAATATTTATTACCTATGTCTACATCAAGAGTAACAACCAAAGGACAGGTCACCTTGCCCAAAGAGATAAGAGACGCCCTCGGAGTTCGCTCAGCTGATCGAGTTGCTTTTGAAATAGATGGGGACGAAAAAAAGATAGTGATAAAAAAAGCTCCCGATATTATGGAACTAGCCGGAAAACACAAAGCCCCGAGCGGCAAGTCGGCGTTAAAGGCGAGAAAATATATAGAAGAAAACTACAAGCGGAGTTAAAAGAATTATGGGGTACTTGATTGATACAAATGTATTCCTGCGCTTTTATATTAAAGAAAGCGAGGAGAAGCACAGAGATTCAAAGCTTCTTGTTGATAAAATAAGAAGGAACGTCCTGGAATCCCGTGTCTATACAGCTGACATTATTTTTGCCGAAATGGAATGGACTCTTCATAGCTATTACAAAATCGCCAAACGAGATAGGATTGAATTTTTAAAAAGAATAAGGACCTCTTTAAACCCGCGCAAGCTTTCCAACTTTGATATGGCAACTGCATTAGGGATTTACAAGGACCATAAAGTAAAGTTTATTGATTGCTTGATTGCCTCACATCCAAGAATCCAAAGCGGAGAAATTACAGTTATCTCCTACGACACTGACTTTGACAAGCTTGGCATCTCCAGAATGGAGCCCGCCGATCTCTTATAAGGTAACACTGCTTATGTAGCTGATACCTATTTTTAAGATTTTGGATTCACAGCGCTCCTTACCGGCGAGTTGGTGATGTCCGGCCTAACCCTGTGGCTGTTTTGGAGAATATAAAAGAGGGCGCAGATTTTAAACTCTGCGCCCTCTAAACTTACTTTCCCTCTTTAAGAGGCGGTCTTAGTTTCCTGTTCAAGGAACTCGGAACGACGGCGAGTGCCGTCCCAACGGATATCCGGCAACAGGATATCCCGCTTGGCTTCAATCCGGTCTCGGAATGCGGTGAGATCCTCTATCATCAGCCGGATCTCCTCTTGCACATTGTGGGTGGGTGTATAGCCAAGATCCAAAAGCTTTTGGCGATCCGGGTTATAGTAGTGCTCTTCGGCCTCTTGGCGCGGGTTTTCCAAAGGTCGAACCTCTGCCTCCAGCCCGAGGCCACCGGCAACCCGTGCTACTGTCTCGGCTAACCCGTAAACATCGTAAACGTCTTCAAGCTGGTTAAATACTCGATACTCGCCCACCGCAGGGGGATTCTCTATGGTAAGAGCCAAACACTGCATAGAGTCCCGCAAAGGCAGAAAGCCGCGGGTTTGTCGGCCTTTACCATAAGGCGTGAGTGGATGTTCAATCACGGCTTGGGCGCAAAACCGATTTATAACCGTGCCAAAACACTGGTCAATATCAAATCGGGTGCGAAAAGCCGGATCCTCGCCCATCGTCGGAAAGCTAGTGCCAAAAACCACGCCCTGCATAAGGTCTGTGGAGCGAAGCCCCCAATTCCTGCAGGCAAAGTGCACATTATGAGAATCGTGCACCTTGGTTTGATGATACCAGCTTCCGGCTTGCCGCGGGAAGGGCAGAGTATCTTTGCGGCCGCGATACTCTATTTCAAAAAACCCCTCCGGGATGTCCACGTTCGGCGTGCCGTACTCGCCCATTGTTCCCAACTTTACCAAGTGAGCATCCGGACACACCTCCTTCATCGCATACAGAATATGTAGGGTACCCACCAGGTTATTAGTTTGCGTGTAAACACAATGCTCCACATCCCACATTGAGTATGCCGCCGAAGGCATCTCACCAAAATGCACTATGGCCTCGGGTTGAAATTCGCGGAAAAGGGCTTCTACCACCTCATAATTCCGCAGGTCTCCCTGCCAAAAATGCAAAGATTGCCCGAACTCTTGCTCGAACGCTCGCAAACGAGCCGACATAGAAGCAACCGGAATCACGCTTTCTGAGTTCGCCTCTTGCACCCAATCGCGGCGCAAAAAGGCGTCAATCCCGCCTATTTCGTGACCTCGTGACGCCAAGTACTGTGCCAACGACCAGCCCAGATACCCGTCGATACCGGCAATCAACACGCGCATCATTTCTCACCTCTTTTTAAAAAAGAACGAAGCTCGTTAAGGCCACTTTAAAGAAAAATACCCGCCCGGTCAATAAAATGCACTGGTGGGAAGTCCTATTTTATTTTAAAATAAAAATATGGAAATGCCTCAAGCTGCTCAAAAATATTTTTGGGATACCAAAACCTCCCGACTGAAACCGGAACGGCATAAAGTATATATAATAAGCCGTCTGCTGGAATTTGGAGACCTGCCGGCAGTGAAGTGGCTTTTACGCAATTATTCTTCAAAAGAAATTCAGGGAGTATTGAAGAAATCAAGAGCAATTTCTGCTAAAAGCGCAATATTTTGGGCGAACTTTTTTGGTATACCCCACGAAGAAATTTTATGTTTGAACAAACACTCTCAGTCACAACAAAAAAGTCACTGGAAGGCCTAGCCGCCTTGGAGGTAATCCAAGACGCTTATTTAGCAGGCGGCACTGCCCTGGCTTTACAGATTGGCCATCGTTATTCTTATGACCTCGATTTTTTTACCGACGAGAAATTTGACGAAAAAATGGTCACCCAGCAGATCTCAGAGGCCCTGCCGAATTTTACATTAGAAAGACAAAGCTGGCGCACCATTCTGGGTTTTATTGATGATATTCAATTTGGCTTATTTTTTTACAAATATCCCCTGCTTTTTACCGCCGAGGAATTTGATAAGATTCAATTAGCTCATCTTAAGGATATAGCGGCTATGAAGTTGCAAGCCATTGCTGAACACGGCACCAAACGGGACTTCATTGATTTATATTTTTTACTGCAGGAAAAACACGTCGATTCCTTGGAGGAGATTTTGGAATTTTACAATCAAAAATTTGGAAAACTAGCTCAAAATCAGGTGCACATCATCAAAAGCCTAGCCTACTTTGAAGACGCTGACCCCGACGCTATGCCTCAGATGATCAAACAGGTTGCCTGGAAACACGTAAAAAAGTTTTTCAAGCAGGAGCAAGACAAACTTGCCCGAAATTTACTATAAAATACCCAGGGTAATCTGCCTGGAGACAGAGACACCTTTCCTGCGACGTTCCGAAAAAATACGGCTCACCCCGGGTGAGCCGTTTACGGATATAACGAAAACAGGCAGGCCCAGTCGGGCCTGCCTGATATTTGATTGGTTGCGAAAGAACTAAAAAATTTTTAGTTTCGGATTCGCTCCCTTACCCTGTCAGCGTACCGATTCGCGGCTTGGATTTCCGCGATCGCCTTATTCAGTTCGTCTCGCACCTGAGAGGACAGCTCTATCTCAATCAAACGCACAAACCCCTCAGGGCTAATGCTTCCCGGTAACGACAAAGCAGCATCCTCAAAGCCATAGTGCTCACTGCGCGCGTGATACCTACACACGCCTACGTTCGTATGCCGACCGGTCGGAGAGTTCATCATTCCCACGAGATCAGCAGCAGCCTGCGAGGGGCCGTAATAAGGAGTTGCCCCTGTAATCTGGCTTAGTTGCTTGGCCCTGTACTTAACTAACTCACGTATCACCTGAAGTCTTTCCGGCCCGGTTTGACCATTCTTCATAGGAGCATCCCGGACATATTCGTCCACGCGTGCCACGCCGAACAAAATACGCTCCGGAACCTCAACGGAGGTTTCTCCGTGCCCGCCAATATACAGGCCGCTGGCCCGGGTAAGCTCTATATCAAATTCCACAGCACAAAGACTCAAAAATCTGTACCACTCCATCATCGCGCCCGTGGAAACGATCTTTTCAGGCCCTGTCTTGCCCTCCAGGGCAAGCCTCCTCACTATGGAATCAACGGGATTGCCCTCCTGCATATAGATGCAGCCCGGGGCAACATTCATCGCCAGCTCAAAATCTTCCAGTGCCATCGGAAGGTTGTCTTCAAGCAACAATTCCCGGACAGGCACGCCTTCCTTTTGAGCGATCTCCTCCAGCGGTGGGAGCGTAGGATCCTGTCGCTTGCTCTGCAAGTTTTTACCACGGAAATTAATCCACACGTCAGCACCAACCGCATCCTCCGGGTCAGCAGTAAGAATCGGATCATTACGGCCGGCCGGCTGCATCTCCCGACGATCACTCCACTTGCCTTGCACTGCTTTCAAGCTTTGCGGGCGCACCAACCCGACTACTTGAGCACGTGGAAACTTCCGGAGGAGCGCCATCATTGTCTCGAACCCGTTATTCCCGGAAGCGCCGGAGACAACAAACTTCTGAAACTTCAACGAACATTCCTCCTTTTTTATAATAAGAGGTTTCGAGCTGAAACTTTACCGCAAACTTGCCATTTGTCAAGTAATCTAAATCACTTTTTCTTTCGTGTCATATGCTAATATACAGATTTGCGAGCACTCTCTACGCTTTTGCTTTAAAGGAAAAAATATGTAAAATAATAAATCCCATTAAACGTAAATTCATTTAGTTATGACGGAAAAGAAAAATACTGCAAAGCGGGTAGAGGAATACGATGTTGTAATCATCGGCGCCGGGGTGGTGGGCAGTGCGGTTTTTTACGCGCTAAGCAAGTACACCAATATCAACAGTGTAGCTATTATTGAAAAAGAAGAATTAGCCGGCCAAATCAATTCTCACCACACCAAAAACAGCCAAACCCTTCATTTCGGGGACATTGAGACAAACTACTCTTACGAAAAAGCGAAAAAGGTAAAAAAGGCCGCCGAACGCGTTGCCGCTTTTGTGGAAGAACGCGGAGAATACGAACTTTACAAAAAACGGCACAAAATGGTACTCGCCGTAGGCGATCAAGAAATTAAGCGACTCGAAAAACGTTACGAAGAAATTAAAGAATTATTTCCGAAATTACGGCTCGTGTATCGCGATGAAATAGCTAAACTGGAGCCAAAAGTCGTGGAAGGGCGAGATCCAAGCCAGCGCCTCGCCGCTCTCGTAAACGAAGACGGGTATATGATTAATTTTCAGCGTCTTGCCCAATGCTTTATTGGAGAAGCCAAGGCCGAACAGGAAGAATCCGGTAAAACCGTACACACCTTCTTCAACCACAAAGTACAAAGTATTCAAAAACAAACCCGCAACGGGAATACCACTTACACCATTCCCACCGATCGCGCCACCCTCCGCGGCAAAGTAGTAGTGGTAGCGGCCGGCGCCCACAGTTTACTAATGGCTCAACGCCTCGGCATAGCACGAGAATACGGGGTTTTGCCTGTTGTCGGTGAATGGCTGTGCGCCCAGCACTTGTTAAATGGCAAGGTGTACACACTACAGATCCCAAAACTGCCCTTTGCCGCCGTACACGGCGATCCGACGGTAACCAATTTGGACGAAACGCGCTTCGGTCCAACCACCAAAGTACTTCCGGTGCTTGAACGCGGCCGCCCCTCCACCTTCGGAGATTTCCTAAAAACCTCGAATTTCTCACCCGCCGGCGTCTTTACTCTACTCAAGATCGCCGCTGACAAAGATATATTGCTGTTTATGCTGAAAAATATTGCCTACAGCCTTCCATTGATAGGCAAGCGGCTTTACGTAAAACAGGTGCAAAAAATAGTTCCTACAGTAGCGGCCTCCGATCTTACTCTCAGCCAAGGAGGTCTCCGCGCCCAATCGGTGAACACGAAAGAAAAAAAGCTGGAACTCGGCGAGGCCCGCTTCACCGGCGAAAATATCATCTTTAACGTCACCCCGTCTCCGGGAGCATCGGTTTCTCTGGAAGAAGCACGCAAAAATGCCGTTGATGTCGCCGATTTCCTCGGCGACTCGGTGGAATTCGACACCGACCGGTTCGATAAAGACACGCAACGAGAATAGCCCGGCTTCATTACGTAGCGGCAATTTTCCCCTTGACAATATAAATTCCATAAAAAATACGGCTCACCCGGGGTGAGCCGTATTTGAATAACAGTGAGCCGTTCGTGAGCCGTATATTATAATCTATATTTGGACCCTGCCAGGCTTGAACTGGCAACCTCCTGCTTGCAAAGCAGGTGCTCTGCCAATTGAGCTAAGGGCCCCTCACTTGGTGTGTTGAAAAATCTGCGCAAAAACAGCCATTAATAGCGTGCTCAACACACCAGGTGAGGGGCTAT
>CAYTAF010000008.1:8700-18055 GCA_964435865.1 uncultured Candidatus Saccharibacteria bacterium
CCTTTTTTGTGGAGTGCTTGCGCGGCTTGTTTGGTTAATTGAGAGCTGGATTGCGGTTGAGGGGCAACTCCGTACACGGGTTCTATGCCCAGCTCCAGGCACACCTCGTGCTCCGGAGTTGTATTAGCCGTTCTGTCACCGCCGTTGGCAAAAATATGGGGTTTAAGTTGGCGCAACGTTTCGCGCACGGTATGATCCTTATCCAGACACTCTATTACTTCGTCTACGTGTTGGATACTTTCCAGCACTTGCTTGCGCTCGGCAAACTCCATAAATACGTACCCTTTTTTGCTTTGCAAAAACTGATCCGAGTTTAAAATCACCACCAGCTTATCACCGAGCTCGCGGGCGCCGCGAAATAGTTGTATGTGCCCTATATGCAGCGGGTCAAACCCGCCGGATACCGCAACTACTTTCATATGGTTGGGTGAGGGAGGATTCGAACCTCCGACCTCACGATTATCAGTCGTGTGCTCTAGCCGCTGAGCTACTCACCCTCCTACTAAATTGTAAAACACATACCCATATTTCGCAAGTCATTTGCTTACCGCAGGCGGCTCTCTATCTGTTGCAAGTATTCTTTTTCTTGCCGGTGGAAATCGCCATTTAAATCCCGGTATTTTAATAAAAGCTCTTTGGCTTTTGCGTAATCCCCTCGCACAAAGTGCGCAAACGATAAAAGCTCCAGATGTTCGCGTCTATTGGGCCCGGCTGCCCTTGCTTTTTCCAGAGCACTCAGTGCTTTTTGCGTGCCGTTTTGCAAAACATCGCGGCCATTGAAATAAAGACGACCAAGCACCATCCAATCCTTAAAATCAGGAGCCGCCTCTATATTTTTTTCAGCAAATTCAATGCCCATCTTTGCTATCGCCTTCCTTTGCTCCGGAGGTAAGTTTTGATCCTGCAAAAGGCCGGCCGCGAGCTGGGCCGCGTTTCGATTATTATTAATGGTCCAAACGGGAGTTTGCCGCTCCGCTTGTTGATATAATTCCATGGCACGCTTTGAATCCGCATTTTCCGAATCCACCGCTTGCTTAGTAACCTGAGTGCTTTCCCATGGCTTTATTCCAAACTGATACAGAATGAAAACTAACCCCACAACAATAACCGCAAAAGCCAAAAACCACCATTTCTTTGGCAAAAGGGAGTTTCCGCCAACATATTGAGTTGAACCCTGTTTTATTACACTCCCGTGAGCCCACTGAATAAAGCCGGCAAACAAAAAGAATTGCAGGTAACTGACAGGCGTGTCAAAAAGGGAAAGCAGCTGCACGAAATAGGCCAGAAAGGCAGCACTTAAAAACAGGTAGAACCGCGCGTACCGCTGATCTTTTTGAAACAGACGATACAAATACACTCCCAATAAAACAAAAAGCGACAAATAAACCCCCAAACCGATGATACCGGTGGTAACCAGCACTTCTATCGGCTTATTGTGCGCTTTATCAAACCATACGCCGGATATATACTCGTTAATTTTATAAAAATCCTCTTGCAGATGTTTACTAAAAGCAAGGGTATAGTTTTCCGGTCCCCACCCCAAAACAGGGCGCTCTTGCCAGGCGCTAAGACCGAAGCGCGCAGATTGCAAACGCTTCTCCAGCCCGCCGCCCGTTAAATTCGTGTCACGCAAACGTTTGACTACTTCCACTCTATCCGCGAGAAACCGAGAGGCCTGCCAATCGCGCCCGATGGTTACCAGGAAGCCGGTGCCTAAGATAACTAAAGCAATAACTGCCGCCAAGATTCTCTGCCAATAAATCCGCGACCAAAACACCCAAAAAGAAGATAACAAAAAAATACTTAAGGTAATTCCCGCGAAGGCACCGCGGCCCTCCGATAGAAAAATAACGTAAAGCTCCAGGACAATAAGGGCGGCGTATCCAAGTTGCCAAGCCCGCTTTTTGGTAATAGTCAAAAGCGCGGCCGCGCTAAAAACGGTAAAAGTCAAATATAAGGGCAAGAAAGTGGGGTTGCCAAGCGTTCCTGATATCCGGTCCGTTCCGGACAGATATATCATTGACCCCTCTACCCCAAAGTTTTGCAAAAGCGCATAAATGGATACCAGCGCCGAAACCGCCAAATTAATACGTAAAAGGCGACGCCAATCCGGCCAGCTTCGGAAGACGCCAGGCAGCATTACAAAAAACGCCCCCCAGTGCGCCAAATTCCAAACGCCGCCCATCCGCTCCACGGTTGACCAAAAACTGCGGGTAAAACTCTCACCGACAATCGCTGAAACAAAACTGATACCCAAAAAACCAAGCACGACCCATAACAATCCGGTGCGAGAAGGCCTATACTCCGGTTGGCGCAAAGCAAGTATTAGCCATAAAGCAAAAGCAATCTCAATTAAAAAATTCGCCGCCAATTGCTTCCCGAAAACAAACGGAAAAATAGTGGATGAGGTTATAATAAGCGGCGTAAAAAGCGTAGCTATAAGCAGCCATCTAATAAAAGAAGGCGCATAATTCTCAAGCCATCTCTGCATTACACTTAATGCTTAATGCTTAATACCTCATACTCTATCATATGCCCTTGCTTTAACCAATTATTAGTGCCAAAATACCAGTATATATGCGTATTACGTTAATTAGAATCGGCCTTGCCGGCCTGGATGCCGGCATTATTATTGCCGGCGGGCTTTTCCTGGAGCTATCTCCTCTCACCATTGCCGCCGCCACCGGAACGTGGCTCTTTTTCTATTACGCCAACCGGCTGTACGATGTGCCTATTCTGATCGCTAAACGATTACTTTTGGAAAATATTACCAAAAGCGGCTTTCTAAACCTTATAACAGCCGTGGGCATTATTTATCTAGTAACCAACCAAAGCCAAGCGATAATGCTTTTGTGGATCTCGAGTTGGCTGACAAGCTGGCTGGTTCGCTCGCTGGTTAATGCCGCGCAAAACCCATTAAACCTGCCGGCCGCAACCAAAGAGGTGCGAGTTTCTCTCGGCTACGCCAGAGAAAACACGCAGAAAATAAAAAAACAAGCTCGCATCAGAGGCAATGCCGCGTATCTAGCCGCCAAACGAGTGCTGGACCTGAGTGTAGCTATAGGCATCGGAACGCTTTTTAGCCCGTTTGCCGCGCTGGCCGCGCTGGGTATAAAGCTGGAAGACGGCGGCCCCTTGCTTTTTACACAAGATCGGATCGGATTAAATGGAGAGCTGTTCCGGGTCAGCAAATTCCGCACCATGACTCCGGAGGACTCGCGGGAGGGCCTAAAAAAACAAATTACCGCCACGGAAAACGATCCGCGTATTACCAAAGTCGGCAAAATTTTACGCACTACCCATTTAGACGAATACCCGCAACTCTGGTCGGTATTTAAGGGAGATATGTCTTTTGTGGGGCCACGCCCGGAGCAACCGCAAATCGCTCGCGAATTAGAACAAAAAGAACCACTGTACAAACTGAGATACATGGCCAAGCCCGGCATGACCGGCTGGGCCACCCTGGATTACCTGTACGCCCATACCCTGGAAGACCACCTGCGCAAACTGGAATATGACCTTTATTATTTAGTGCACCGCAGTTTCTGGATGGATTTGGCCATAACGCTAAAAACCCCTTCGTATATGCTGGGATCCCAGGGCCGCTAAAGCTGAGTGGGGTCTGACCCCACTCAGCTTGCCGGCAGGCGGGTCACACAGCACGGCAAGATAAAAAAATTATGCACACTATTACTCACGCAATAAAAGGGGGCTTATCTTACGGGGTACTTACCAACCTGAAAGTAATATTCCAATTTGCCGGATTTTTAATATTGGCTCGCCTGCTGGAACCCGCTATTTTTGGACAAGTTACCTTGGCGGCCAGTATCGCCGCCCTTATTTTTATTGTTACCACCTGGGGGGATATTGAGCTTATTGTGCAGGAAAGCTCTACGCAAAAAGCCAGGTCATACGGTGGCACAGCCGTGTGGACGAAACTTGCCATCACTATAGCCGTAATGGTCGTATTACTCATACTCCGGCCCTGGCTCACCACGTTTTATCCACCGCAAGTAATCACCTTCCTGTTCGTGCTGGCGGCCGCCCAGGGTATTGGTGTTATCGGCGGTCCGTTCAAAGGATTTTTACAGCGTGAGCTTAAAATGACCCACATTGGCGCCCTGGAAGCCGGTGGAGCCCTACTGGCAAGCACGCTGGGTATTTTCACGGCAATGCAGGGATTTGGCGGGTGGGGCTTGGCTGTTTACTACGTTACCCCGCTTTTAATTACCGGCGTGGGATTTATATTATTCACGCCTCTTTGGCCGATTTTTACCCTGAAAAAACAATACTTTAAAAAACTGTTTTCTTTCGGCGGCAATGTTTTGGGCGCTCGCGCTACCGACCGGATACGTGATCATGGAGACGACTTTTTTATAGGTACGCTGGCCGGATCTACCGCTTTGGGTTTTTATACGCTGGCGTACCGACTCAGCCGTGTGTTCCATCAAGTGGCGGTAAGCGCGTTAGTGCCCACTATTTTGCCCACCTTTTCCAAGCTTCGCGCTGACCCTAAACAACTCAAAAAAACGTTCGCTTTCACTATGCGCAACGTACTCCGGGGCGCGGTACCGTTTTATTTTATTTTAGGCATCTTTGCTCCCTCAATTATAACGCTAATCTTTGGCTCTCAATGGCTGGAGGCCGCCAACATTTTCCGTATTATTATTCCGTTCGGCCTTTTCTTCCCCGTCTTTTCTCTGGCCGCGCAATTACGATACGCGCAAGGACGGCCCAACTCTGTTTTCCGGGCGCAAGGTGTTGCTTTAATCGCCTTTCTTATCACTATGCCGCTTTTTGTATGGCAACTCGGATTAACCGGGGCCGGTATCAGCCTGGATATTACTGTTATAACCGCCGCTTTACTGCTTGTTGTGCCGCTTAGTAAAGAACTGAACATACACTGGGGACATCTATTATTAAAAACCGCCAGCCCGAAAAGCGGCTGGCAGGATATACGATTTGTATACCGAAAGTTCCGCAACTAAAAAACTACTCACTAAAGGTAAACGAGCCGGGCGGCAGGGTTTGCACCAAATACCCGTTGGTCCAATCCGAGGAGGAGTTGCCAATCTCGTCGCTGTGCGCGCTCCCGGCGGAATTATCCGACCACAAAAATCCGCCTACATCCTCCGTGATCTCGCCTCTCAATTGTACTCCCTCAAGCGAGTGTAGCACCAAAGGACCGGTGCGCGGCCGGTCCGCCGCATCACTATCCGGTGCTTCCAGGGTAACCTCCAGTCTTTCCTGCGTTTCATCTCCGCGCTCAAGGCCGGATATATCCGCTCGCAACGCAAAAACCTCGCGCTGACCGGAGGCAACGGTAATTTCGTCTTCCAAGGTGACAGCCAGCAAGGCGGAACGGGTGCTCTTACTACTAACAGTGGAGGTAGCACTGCCGTTCTGTATAAACGCCACATCAGCCGCCACCGGAGATCTATCTCCGTTCAACACGGATAACTTGGGCGAAGAAACGGTTAAGGGCGTGCTGGTAGTATTATCCTGGATATCAACGCGCGCGCTGAATTTTTTAACACTGACATTATTGTGCTCCTGGCCGGTCTCAGCACCCACTTCCCAGCGCAGTAACTCAAAATTATCCGCATTGCGCAGGCGGCCCTCTACCTTCTTGCTAAGCTCTACGGAAGGGATCGCGCCGCGAACCACCTGCACCGGACTAATTAAATTATCACCGGTAACACGCAGGGCCTCTCCAAACCGCGAAGATGCCCCCAGCGTGTCCATCCGAAAACCACCGGAAGTTTGTAAATCAAACTGAACAGCATCCCCGGAATTCGCTCCACCGGCAATGGTTTTAAAGTCAGCAAACAACTTGAGAGTGGCCGTACCATCCGCCGGCACAAAAAACTCGGCGTCTTGAAAAACCACTTTCCCGTTTTCCTGTAGTTGCTTGGACTGAATACGCTGCAGATCATCTTGCTGGGTATAGGAGATAGCCACTTGAGATATACTGTTTACAGAGGTGGTGGTGCCGATATCAAAAGGAATATCGCGTACTTTCAAATTTTGACCTGCAGCAGAAAATTCCCAGGATCCAACTAAAACATTTTTACTGCCGCTTAACACTAAATCGGATTCCATCCCGCGCGCCCGGGAAATGGTTAAATCCGCCTCTTCTTGCTCGTTTTCGTCTTCATTATCGGATGATCCCTGATCCTCCTCTTCCTCCTCTTCTTGACCACTCTGCTGGTTTCGGGCCCGATCCATAAGCTCGTTCGCCTTGGCGCGGGTGCGTTCACTAAAAAAGCCCGTACCCTGCTCCAGGCCGTACGGGGCTAAAATATCTTCCTGAAATTTTTCCTGAAAATCAATCACCGCCGCCCGGGTACGCTGTCCAAAAAAGCTGGTCTCTTCCCCGGGCGCGCCGGGCCCTTCTTTTGCCACCTGTATGCCTTCTACGTGATTATTAAAAAAGGTCTGCAGGCACTTTACTTGCGTTCCGCGTGAGCCGCGGCCCATATTTTCACTAAATTGGCCTATTTGCCGGCAACTTGACGGCAATAAGTTCCCTTGCTCACCCTCTGCATCTTTTTGGACTTCCGTTAGGGCAGAGCGAACCTCGGTAACAGTAGAGGGTTCGGCACCAAAAGATTCCAAAAGATCAATAATGGCTTGGGTTTGCTGATCGCTTAAGACCTGCGCTTGCGCCAACGGGGCGGCGCCGGCAAAAAAAGCTAAAAAGCCACCTAAAAAAGCGGCCACAGCCCATATTTTAATTGCGCGTGACGGAAATTTCATAATCTACTCTTGCCCTTGGCACGGAGC
The DNA here is from genome assembly GCA_964435865.1 of uncultured Candidatus Saccharibacteria bacterium. Classification (GTDB taxonomy): domain Bacteria; phylum Patescibacteriota; class Minisyncoccia; order 2-01-FULL-47-10; family CAYTAF01; genus CAYTAF01. Next base: position 15,487 of record CAYTAF010000008.1, read on the forward strand.
GTAAATTGCACACACCTCTTGCGGAAACTCGGCGCGCAGATCGCCCAAATCACTTTGGTGGGTATAGTGTGTTACCTGCATTGTTTCTAAATTGTAATGGTCGTAAGCCAAAGTTTCCGGGCACTCCTTATAAGAAGCGCCTTCTTCGCAAGCACGGGTATCTTCCTTCATTTGCCCTGCCAAAAACTCAGTATTAGAAAGCCATTTTACCCAATGATACCTACACTGTGTATCACAATAGGCCACCCGGAAAAGGCGGTCCTCGCCGCGCGGATTCTCCAATACCACTCCGGAAAAACCGGGCTGGTTATAATGAAAAGTGTAGTTAAGCGTCATCTCCCCGTTAGGCGAGGCGGCACTGGCTTGCTCAACATTTGGAATCTCTGCCTTCCGGTCGTCCCAGCGTACTTCGTTAAAAGCGTAGGTAAACTCTTCTTGGCCCGTTTTTTCAAAATTATCCGCGTCTAAACTGGGCAGGTGGGACTGCCAGGCCGTAATCCATTCGGCCAGCTCCACGCGCAACGGATTTTGATTTTCATCAGAAGAATTATCTTGCTGGTTTTGGCTCTCGTTTTTTTTCGAATCGCTTAAGTCGGAATCCGTTGTATCGTTAGTATTTTCGGGTTGGGGCGAATTATTGTTTTCAGCAAGTTCTTTGGCTGATTGAGGCGAAGTTGTGCTGTTAGAGGGCACTTGTTCGTTATCCGCGGCTTGCTCCGGTGAGGACTGCGGCGAGGCATTAACCACAAAAAGCACTATGCCTACCACAATCGCCAAGCCGGCCAGCGCAGCCAAAACATTGTTAGATATTTTCATAGTAACGCCCAATATACCACACCAATGCCCAAAAATCAAAACCAGCTAGCTTAACACTGCGTCGTCCAACCACGCAAAGCTTTGCGTGGTTGGACGACGCACAGCGTGAATTATTCAAGGGCCTCGCCACCAAAAGCAAACGCTCGTTGTCCTTTTAAATAATCATCCACTAGCTCTTGCTGGACGCTTTTCGGACCAAGCGCTTCCGTTAAAAATTTAGTACTCACTACGTAGGGAAAGCGAGGATTCCCAGTATAATCACCTAAGCTAGACCATGGGTATTCATAAATATAATTACGCACCTTCTCTATGTTCTCCACACCATTATCACGTGAGCCGCCCCCTGATAAATCCATAGGGTTGGTATGAATATAGACAAAAACGTTGGCAAGCTTTTCATTTGAAGTGACCGATACTGATTTGTATTTTGAACCGAAAAGAGCCCCACTTCGTTTATAACGACTATTAAAATATCGTGTATATCCACTTCCCAGCTTTTTCATATACTCAGAAATACCACCCTCAGTTATTTCTCGCAACAAAAGGTGGTAGTGATTCGGCATTAAACAAAACGCCAACACTTCAACTATTGGTGTATGTTCTTTCTCTCGCCATTGCCTAAGATTATCCGCGAGAACATCCGGCTGAGAGTATCCAGGCGACGATAAACCAAGAAGAGCCCATAAGTGAACTTTTTCCGTTGAATTATAGCACTCCAGAGCAATGGTAAAGCGGCTGTAATCCTGGCGGTCTGCAAATATAATGCGTTTATCAACACCACGATTAACGATATGATAAATACCTCCTATTTCAAGTTCTCGTTCATTGGGAGACATTGGAGAAATTTTACCATATAGCACTGCGTCGTCCAACCACGCAAAGCTTTGCGTGGTTGGACGACGCACAGCATTATATCGTTGCAAGGGGTGGATTGCCTCACACAAAGCATCAATTAACCAAAAACAAGCCCCTCTCGAAAAAAAGAGGGGCTTGTTGGTTTCGGGCGCGCTCACTTCCGATGGACGAGATACGAGCACGAGAGAGCGTTAGCGCTGTCGGACAGCATTAAGCTTAAATAGTAAAAGGAGGAATAAAACAACAGCCCCTGCCTGAAAAGGCAGGGGCTGTCTGTAATGCCGCGCTCAAGCAACCAAATTGCTTGCACGGCTCGAATCAGCCAGTTCGCGTTAGTCGCGGGTCCAGCTGACGTCGCTCAGGGAGCTGTCCGGAGCGTTCAGCAGGTAACCGTTCATCCAGTCGGTGGTGTTCATATCGTGCGAGCTTTGCGAGTTGTCCGACCAGATGAAGTTCAAGTCACCACTGGTGCTTCCGGAGAAGCTACCGAACACGTCTGTGTTGTCGGAAACATCAGATCCGGAATTTCCAAGAGAAGCATCGTCGTCTACGGAAGAATCCCAAATATCGTCACCATCGTCATCAGAAAAGATGGTCAGACGAGCAGAATTGGAATTAATATCCACCACGCGCTTCGGCGTTACGGAGCTACCAGCAGAGTCGCTGCTGTCAATCTCGGAGCCGTCAGAGCTGCTATTTCCACCCACAAATATATCTTCGCTGGATGTCGCATTCGTATTGCTGGCATCACTACTTGGGTCGATGATGACATACATATCGTCATCACCGTCACCCGAGGTGGCATCATCGTCCTTTACAGCCCAGAGCTGACCGGTGCTGGAAAGCTGGTTCAGGTTGTCAGCACTTCCCGGCGAACCGGCCAAGTCGATGTCGGTGC
>CAYTAF010000009.1:0-4983 GCA_964435865.1 uncultured Candidatus Saccharibacteria bacterium
GCCTACCTTGAGTTCGGGCTTCGATCGTTTCATTTTTTAATTTCCCGTTTTTATCGAGTTTTTCCCCGCCATGAGCTATCACATAATCTTCTTCTTGAGCCGCGTCCAGATACACCACTTCATCAGTTAATTTACCGTTCTTCACCTTGAAATACGGGGTCTCAAGAAAGCCGAATTCATTTAAGCGGGCATAAATAGAAATTTGATTCACCAATCCGATATTCTGTCCCTCCGGTGTTTGAATCGGACAAATTCGACCATAATGCGAAGAGTGCACATCACGAACCCCAAAGCCGGCGCGCTCAGAAGTAAGCCCCCCGGGACCCTTAGCAGAAATCTTTCTTTTATGCTCCAGCTCAGCCAGCGGGTTCACCTGATCCATAAACTGAGAAAGCCGCGAGGCACCAAAGAACTCCTGCATTCCGGAAAGAAACGGCTGGACGTGCACCAACTGTGAAGGCGTCATTGTAGCGACATCCAGTGTCGTCATGCGGTCTTTAATCATCCGTTCCATTCTAGTTAAGGCCTGGCGCAGGCGGGCTTGAAACATAATGCCTACCGGTCGCAATCGCCGGTTGTTAAGGTGGTCAATGTCATCCGGTTCCGCCTGTGGGTCCAGATTCAGGCGGATTAATTCTTTTATAGTGGCCACCAAATCCTCCGCCCCTACCACGCGGTCTTCTTTGGTCACCTTCTCCGGATCTTTTTGCTCCAACCCCAAACGATTATTCATCTTCCAGCGCCCCACCTTTTCTAAGTCATAACGTTCAAACGAGAACATACCGTTTATAAGGTCGCGTGCGTTATCCGGAGTAGCTAATTCACCCGGTCGCAATCGCTTGTATACTTCCACTAAACCGGTATCCGTATCCGTGGCCTCGTCCGCCTCCAGGGTAGCGGCAATAAAACCATATTCCTCTTGAGACAGATCGGAAAATTGCTTTTTAATTTCTTCATTGCTGCTAATACCAAAAGCACGCAACAACGAAGTAGCGGGCACCTTGCGGCGCCTATCCACTTTAGCCATCAATCGACCATCAGCCTCCGTTTCAAATTCAATCCACGCACCTCGTGTCGGAATAACTTCAGCGCCAAACGTCCGCTCACCCCGCTTCATCTGTGCTACAAAGTTCACACCGGAACTTCGAATGATTTGAGAAATAATAGCTCGCTCTACCCCGTTCACAATAAAAGTCCCTCGTTGCGTAATAAGAGGGACTTCACCAAAGTAAATTTCTTGCTTTTTAATCTCACCGGTATCCAAATTTTTCAACTCTACGGTCACCCGCAGAGAGGCCTCATAAGTCAAGTTCTTGCTCATTGCTGTCTGCTCATCGTATTCCGGCTCTTCCACTGCATAATCCACAAATGAAATCTCCAGCTTCTTGCCGGAATAATCTCGCACCGGAGAAAAATCATCCAACAGATCCTGCAGCCCCTTATCAAAAAACCACTTATACGAGTCCACCTGGACCTGTGTAAGGGAGGGAATTTCCAGTGTTTTTTGCGGAAAGCGGGAAAATGTTTTCTCTTTCATAAAAATGAGTAAAACACACCCCTGCTCTCTCCGGCACGGAAAGCAGAGCGCGTGGGTAAATTACGCTATTCGATTAAAGGCGGCGCACTTCAAAATATATGAAGGTTGCAATATAAATAAATCCGAGGAGTGAGTAAAACTCCCCTCATGCACTTCACGAGGTTATACAGTAAACTGCTCGGCAATACAAAATGCTGATTGCACAGTTTTTACAACTCGACAGGAGGTATCCGAGGCCTGTTTTCGGCACTGAGCCCGGACCTCCACATTATCTATATCAAGTTTATCATCCTTGAAAACTCTGTCAAGCTTTTCCACCAGCTCATCTCCGTTATCAGCAGACAAACTGCGCTGCTCCCCGTTGTACTCATACTCCACGCGAATACCACGGAAATTGTCTAAAGCCGTTAAGTTTAAAATCAAGAATCGAAGAATTAAGAATAAAGAAATTTTTGAGGCATATTTTCTTGCTACAACCTTTTATAAATTTTATCACGTCGGTCGATAGCTTCCACAACTAACTCTTTTTCTTGTGCTTGCGATTGATATATCACACGCCAGCCACGCACTCGCAACTTACGAATCCACTCTTTCTCTGGCTTCTAGATCAAGACCCTCTAAACCTACTTCCGTCTCTTCTTCAAAAGTAATCTACCAAAAAGGCATCAAGTAAAATTATTCTTTATTATATTGCTTCATCACCTCATCTAACATTTTCCTTTCCGGCCTCTCTTCCCGAGAATCATATGCCCTCAATCTTTCTTTCAGCCAATCTTGCAACTCTAACCCATAATCCGGAGAGTTTTTAATTTCTTCCAGCACATCTCATACTACCTCCTTAATATAAAGGCGGTCTTCAGCGCTGAGCCCTTTCTCTGAAATTTTATTTTGTTTTTGATTAGTTTGAGCCATAAAACTAAAATCTAGAAAGTAGAATATAGAATCTAAAACTATCTCCAACTTATCACATCTCCGAAAATCCGCAACCAACAACTTGATGCCGCGTACACTGCCTGAAGTGTTTATTTTATTAACTGTTACGGTAGTTACCTCACAGCGCAACAATTTTTACTTTTACAGCAGTATATTTTTTCCTTTCAGCAAAATAAAAATAGTTTAGAACCGTCCCCTCTCACGCTATGATCCTATGATCTAGATCGTAGGATTAGCCGTCATTCCAAAAACCGGAAAGTCGAAAAAATTTTCCCAAACAACTCGCATTGGTTAAAAAAAGTTAATTCTTTCTCAAGATTGGGCCCAAAATCAGAAATACAATTTGTAATAGGGTGCTGAATAATCAAGCTCTGCTGGGGACTCTTTTCGAGAACAAGCCATTCCATCCCTTCTCCTTCTATTTGCTGCTGGACAAGATAGATGTTCCGTGAGGGGATAAAGCTATTATTGTTATTGTGCTTTTCCCACGCAAATCCTTGTTGAGCAGAGGAGACACCATACTCAAAACTACTCAGTACTTTCTCAACGGGTCTTGCCTTACTCTCTATAGAAAAAAACAAAACTGGGGTATCTGTCTTTTGGCTGCATCCTTGCTCTATTTTTGGTTCATTTTTTTTATACCGTTCATTGCATTCCGTGACCGTCTCACCCTCTCTGCGCAAAGGAGGCATATCAGCTTGCGTAATATCTATAGGCAAGCCTAAAAACCCATCAATCCAAACGCCACGCTGGATGCTTCTGAATACTATTTTCTCGCCATTCTCTGTAATATTCACAAACTGGGGATATTTCAATGAAAACCCAAACTCTTCGTTGCGATATGTCTCCCAGTCCTTCGTCTCTAACGCTTTGGAGGATGAATTGTTGGTGTCAATGGTGTCGGTGCCAGTTTCGTTATTTGATTCCTGATCTGCCAGTTGCTGTTCTAAACTTGTAACCTGTTCTTGCAACTGCTCCACTTGCTGGTTAGCGCTTTGCAGACGTTGCTCTTGTATAAAATAAACCGCTCCGCCGGTGACGAGAGCGGTAAGGAGAACGATGATTAAAGGATATAAAAATTTTTGAGGCATAGATCAAAAACAATCTGCAAATACCTGCCCCGTATTTAGCCCGAAAAATGTCAGTTTGCCTCGGGCGGATTGGCGGAACCGGATTCATCATTGATGGTCGGAGTGCTGGTGCCGCTTTCGCTTTTCGTATCTTGTGTCTTGTTGCTTGTATCTTGATTCAAAAGACCGCTGGGGCCGTATTCAATAATGCATAGGTCTTCCCGAATTTGGCGGCACGGTGTTTCCGAGCTCTCAGCTACGGCGCTCAGGCGATAATTTTCGCCATTTTCACTTTCGTATCCGTAATAATAATTTTGATCAACTCGCAAAGGATCGGACGGGATGCTGTCAATATGCCCTTCTTCCACCAAAACCGATAGAGCGTAATCTTGGTCAATAGAACGAGAGATGCCATCGGATACCGGATAGGAGCCGTTCCGGTCTTTATACAACTCCAAGGCAATACGTAAGTCCGCCATCTCACTGACGCGTTCTTGGTCGCGCTGCTGTGCTGGAGTGAGTTGCTTGTCGGGCTCTTGATCCTGTCCTCCCGGCTCCTGATCTTGCCCCCCAGGTGCATCCCCGTTGGTATCCTGGTTTTGGTCATCCTGGTCGTTTTGCGGATCTTGCACCACCGGGCCGTTGCCACCGTCACCTTGACTGATAAATAAATTCCATCCAACAGCTCCGCCGGCAATAATACCTACAACAAATAAAAACAAGCCAATCCAGATGGCCTTATTGGAAACTCCGGCTGACGCTTTGGGTGGCCCCGCCGCCGATTTAGGAGGGGTAACACCTTCTGATTTCGAGGACTTCTTGTCCTCTGATTTACCAGATTCCCGGTCAGGCGATTCGCCGGATGCTTTATCATCCTGCTGTTGCTTTCCGGGCGGTGGACTTTTTTGTTGCTTTTTTGACTGATTCTTTTTGCCGGCATCTTTTTCCGAATAATCACGGTGAATCTCGGTCTCTTCTTGCTTTTTTTGCGTATTTTTTTGGTCTTTTTGGCCAGAGCGTGACTGAATATCGTTTTTTTGCTCTCCGTCCGTATCAGAGGTGGGAAGATTTTCCGGCGGAGAAGTATCCTGATTAGCCATAGATAATTAGTCAGTATTAAAAACTACAAATCGAGTACTACGGGGCCAATAACACAAAAGCCACGGCAAAGCCGAGCACAAGCCCCACAGCAAATAAAAGCCCCATTAAAAGATAAGCACGTTTTGTCATTATTTAAATTATAGCAAAAAACACCAGTCAAAAAAATAAAGTTATCCACAACGTACCACGTAGGGTACGTTGCAGGCACCCTCACACCTAATTCAAATATCAAAATGCAAAAATCAAAAACATAAAGTAAAATTATAAAAGCCCAAAACCCAAATACCCAAAAGTCCAAACAAAGTCACAAAGCACAGAACCCAAATTACAAACAGAGCACAG
>CAYTAF010000009.1:5083-12453 GCA_964435865.1 uncultured Candidatus Saccharibacteria bacterium
CAAAAGTCCAAACAAAGTCACAAAGCACAGAACCCAAATTACAAACAGAGCACAGTGCAAAAAGTATCAGATAACTAGCAAGAATTTGTGGTTTGTGTTTTGTTTGTGCTTTGGATTCTTGATATTAGAATTTTATATCTTGTTTGAAAAATGGAACTTGAAAATAAGTGTTTTAGGAGCAAAATATTTTCAATCTAATACAGAAAGAAATAATTATACGTGCGCGTACATCCCCTGGTAAATCCCGATGCCTGCCAAAAACGCCAGTAATCCGGAGCCACCGTAAGAAAGAAATGGCAGAGGGATACCGGTAATAGGCAACATCCCCAGGTTCATACCAACATTAATAAAAAGCTGGATAGCAATAATAGCGCCCAAGCCGCCACTAAAAAATCGACTAAAGTTCGCGGGCCGATGTCTATCCCTTCCAAAAACAGCAAACCAAAACAAACGTATAATCATAAGCCCAAAGAGCCCGATCATCGCCACACCGCCCGCAAAACCGATATTTTCCGCCAAAGCGGCAAAAGCGAAGTCAGTATGAGCTTCCGGCATATATCCTAAACGAGCTTGGCTGTCTGGCGGAAACCCTTTGCCGAGCATTCCGCCGGAGCCAATGGCAATCAAGCTTTGAGTGCGGGCATATCCTGACCCCAATGGATCCTGCTCCGGACTGAAAAAAGAAACAATGCGATCTTTTTGATACGGAGCCAACAAAAACATCCAACTTAAAGCAACTATCAACAAACCAACAAGCCCAATCAATAAAAGATGCCGAACCCGAACCCCGGAAATCAACAAAACAACAAGCCAACCCCCAAAAAAGATAATGGCTGTACCCAGATCCGGTTGCATAATAACCGGAGCGGCAAAAATCAACGCGTACAATGCCGAGACCAATATATGTCTAATGCGATAACTTTCAGCGTGACGAAAAGCATAATACTTAGCCAATACCAACAATAAAATAAGCTTGGCAAATTCCGAGGGCTGAAGCGAAACGGGCCCAAGGTCAATCCAGCTAACCGCGCCACGCGAAGCCGTCCCAAAGAAAAACACCGCCGCCAAAGACAAAAGAACGGCACTATACAGTACAACAAATACACTAGTATGGTTACGCAAAAGCTCCCAGTCGAAAAAACTTAAAGTGAACAGCAAACCAAGCCCCACCACCCAAAAAATCACCTGTTTATAAAAAAACTCCAGGCCAATAGTGTCCTGTAAGAAAAATAAATTCAGAAGACCCAACCCTCCTAAAATTATGACCGGCGCAAGCACCAGCCAATCCAATTGTTTAAGATGCGTGATGATCACGGCAGTTGGAAAGATTCTAGTGGTCCACCTTTGGCCTCAATAAAGTTATCGTTAGCGAAAACGTTAGTTTCAGCCACCGTTTGCGCTTGCGCTGGTTCTTCCGCTAAAGGGTCAAACCACGCCACGCGGAAAAAGCGATTCTCTCCCGATACCACCGTATTCATCTCATGCGTACCCACAGCTATCACCTCTCCGGTTGTATCTTTTAATAACGTTTTTACAACAACGCGGCTAAAATCAAAATTAGATCCATTGCGCACCTCGCCCTCCAGAGCAAAATTTCCCTGGCCAGGGCTCTGGGGAACTTTCATATTCTTCCGAGTTATAAACAGCCGGGGTGGTGTATACTCTTTAACACCAACCCACTGTGTATTACCCAGCTGCACATCAACACGCGCCACCTCCTGTTGGGTTGATATAGATTGCTGGATAAGAATTTTAGTAGATTGCGGTAAAATAAAATCCCGACCACTCTTCTCTTGAATCAAATTGCCGGATCTATCATACAACTGCCAGGTATAATTAATAGCGGAGGCCCCGAAAGTATTATTCGGATTTTGAATCCGGGCATATACATCCACCTTACCCGGACGCAAAGAAATAAAATCGGACTCAAGTACTTGCAAGGGCTCAATTTGCGGCCCCTTGGGTTCTGGTGGTTCCGGCGGCGGCACAATCCAGTTCCATAACCCCCAACCAATAAAAGCAAAAAGAACTAAATACATAACCGCAATTTTGGTTTGCTTTTTTTGTCTTGGTGTCCAATCTCTCCAAATCATAATAAAGCCATTAGTATACTTATCTAAAAATTATTTTATCATAAATTCTCTTTTGTGCCACATAACACACATCAAAAAAGCGCCTCCGACATAACATCGAGGGCGCTTATATACAAAAACTACCCTCAAAAAGAAGGGGACGACCTACTCTCGCATCGCCTAAGGCGACACTACCATCGGCCTTGGGAGCTTTCACTTCTGAGTTCGGAATGGGATCAGGTGGGACACTCCCAGTATAGTCCCCTTATCTTTAAGGGCAGTTTCACCTCCTCGTGCAAACGAGGCGGAAAGCAAAAAACTACAAAAACAGGTTGGACGGTTCATTAGTACCGCTCGGCTCAACGCTTCACAACGCTTACACCTGCGGCCTATCAAGGTTGTGGTCTCCAACCGAACCTAGACCTAATCTTGGGGTGGGCTTCCCGCTTAGATGCCTTCAGCGGTTATCCTTGCCGGACATAGCTACCCAGCGGTGCCCCTGGCGGGACAGCTGGTACACCAGAGGTCCGTCCATCCGGGTCCTCTCGTACTACGGATGGCTCCCCTCAGGTCTTGGACGCTTACGGCAGATAAGGACCGACCTGTCTCACGCATGATAATCCACTGTTTCCAGCGGCATGGACTATACCACCATCCAGTTGCAACTGGATGCCGACGTATATCAACAGTTTAAAATCCTGACTATCAGGTACCTGTTGTAATTAGTCTCTACGGGGCCAAAATTGTCTTTCCTGCAAGTGCTTTTTAACCCGATCAGCATTCACTGTTCGACGCTTAGAATAATTAAGCTGTTTAAACTTATCTATCAGTTGCGCTACTTTTAAAAAATCAGAGGCAGATTGAACTTCTGCATGAAGTTCTAAAATTTCTATAATCAACTCGGCTTGCCTCTTCTTAAACTCCAAATACGGCAAAAGCTCCTTAGCGAGCGCCCTAATAGAATACCGGTCACCAATGGTCCACTCCAATATTCCATCATTACGCTTTCGTATATAGCCAATTTGCCAATTCTTTTGCAATCTCCTTAAAGTAGCGGCTTCCTTGCTTGACTGATAGAACACAATCCACGGACTTACCTGAAAACCAAATCTATGTTCTTGATTTGGTTTTAATCGAACGTAAATACTTCCATCACCGTCAAGAAATCCAGCCAAATAAGCGACCTCGCTTGAGGTGATGTGTTGAGGAAAACAATTAAGGCTTCCCACGGAATTACCCATCATTTATCTATTATACCATACAATTAGTAAACTGTATTGTGGATAAATGAAAGGGCTCCTCCGTTATGAGTCGGTTTGGACGTCTCGCGGTTTCCCGCGAGCGCCGCCATTAATTGAATTGACGGTCTGAACCCAGCTCACGTAGGATTTTAATCGGCGAACAGCCGAACCCTTGGGACCACCTTCAGCCCCAGGATATGACGAGCCGACATCGAGGTGCCGAACTGCGCCGTCGATACGAGCTCTCGGGCGCAACCAGCCTGTTATCCCCGGGGTAACTTTTGTCTGATGATCTCAGGCTCATACTACGAGATAGAGCCATCGGTTCACTAAGCCCTGCTTTCGCATCTGCGCGGCTAATAAGCCTTGCAGTTAAGCCGGCTTGTGCCTTTACACTATCACTCCGATTTCCATCCGGAGCTAGCCGACCTTAATGGGCTCCTCCGCTACGCTTTAGGAGGTAGAGCGCCCCACTCAAACTGCCCACCAGGCACTGTCTGCGTTGCTGCTGTTCACAGCAACAGCGTTAGAATTACCCTATTCGAAGGCGGGTATCCCACTGACGGCTCCACACCGGCTGGCGCCGGCGCTTCATAGCCTCCCCGCTATTCTTTACGACAAATAAAGCAACCCAATACCAAGCTACAGTAAAGATCCCGGGGTCTTTCCGTCTTACCGTAAGTAGCCGGCATCTTTACCGGCATTGTATTTTCACCGGGCACCTGGGTGAGACAGTCCCCCAATCGTTACGCCTTTCCTGCGGGACGGAACTTCGTGTTTACCCCTCCTTTTCAGGAGGCACAGACTATCACTTCACTCTCTCAAGATGTTTGTAAATCAAATCTAGGCGCTGCCTTCTGGAACTGCCAATACTATTCATGCTCAAAACAACTTCCAGAATTTGCCTTAGTCCATCAGGATACAAATGCTTCTTTTGGCTTACCAGAGAGCAGACTTGTTTTAGATGCTCAAAATCTCTTTGCTTATTCGACAGCAAAGGGAAGACCTCAAAGTGAGGAATAATTTTGCTTTTTAAATCAATAATGCTGCGAACTTCATAATGATCGGTTTGATCATTAGCTGAATTTCGAATGCTGCCACAACCAAAATAACGCTTCATCACTTGCAACACTCTCGTATTGTTATCTTTTTGACATACAGCAAAACTGGGCCTAACTTCCCAGCCCACTTTAAGGTTGGGCCTATGGTCAACTGAAACTGAAAAGCATCCCTCACCGTCAACATAGCCAGAGATATAAGCACCTAAACGATCTATTTGAGAGAGGTTGGCGTCTAGTAGCGGTTTAGCTTCTTGATTATCAAGTACCCGCCACATAAGTCGTTACGGGGTAACTGCAAATATAATTTCACAGCTACTTCCCACGGGATTACCGGTTAATGATTATTCTATGTATTATACCACACAATAAGCGTACTTACTATGTGGATAACCACCACTACGGCTTCCCCGTTATTAGCCAATTCTAGATAGATGCTCGCGCATCTATCCGGGCAAGAGTTTTCTTACCCGTCAAGGAATTTCGGTCAGTTCTGTTACTTTCTCACGCACCGGATGGTGCCGTGATACTGACCTCGATGTTATATCGAGGCGGGACAAGCGCTTCGGCTCGTCCTCTCTGCCTCGCGGCAGAGCTCGGACTGTATCTTATTCCGTCTTTTAAACGGAATCCTGGCGTACAGTCTCTGAGGAAGCCAAAAATTTTGAAGGCACCTTTCTGTTCATCTGTTGAACTATAAAGGCAATTTCTTGTAACCCTTTTACATCCAAGTGCTTTCCTTGCCGCATCTTATCTACAATCTGAACAAATTTCTGAAACTCTCGTAACTTTTGTGTTCTCAGTTCATAATTCCGAAAAAAAGGCACCACAGTTTCTGTTAGATCTCGTAAAGAGCGCACGCAAAATCGATATACATCTTCTTTGTGAGTGCTTTTCGGTTTTTTGCCTCGATAAATAAATCCGCACCCAAAAAAATCGCGAATCAATTCCAGGGCCTCCTTATTACTTTCACCTTGCACAACCACAAATTCCGGAAATATCTGCCAACCGATTTTGGTGGCTTTGTTCCGGTAAATACTAACAGAAAATGTACCTTCGCCTTCAACAAAGCCCACAATCCAGTGGGCAATATTTGGCCTTTCCTGCGGGTTGTCCGGCACCCAATCATTGAAGGGTTCACTGGCAACCTTGTTACTCATCTTCCACATTATACCATACTTTTATCAAACTAAAAATTGTGGATAAATAAGTAGCGCCAGATGCTACCGGAGTTTCCCGCATATAGTCAGGTTTTACTAAGGCGCGAAACACCTTAGGACTCTTATAGTTAGAGCCGACATTGACCGTGGCTTGCACCGGAAGCCCAAAGATAAATCCCTGGACCACCAATGCTTAACCTTACGGCATTGGTCAGGCGTCAGCCCCTATACATCCCCTTGCGGGTTAGCAGGGACCTGTGTTTTTGGTAAACAGTCGTCGGGGGTCTTTAGCTGCGGGTCGCCTTACGGCGACCAGGCCTTATCGCGAACTTACGGCCGCTGTATTGCCTAGTTCCTTACCCAGGTTTAACCCGTTCCCCTTGGGCTACTCGCCCTGCCCACCTGTGTCGGTTTGCAGTACGGTCACCCTACGGATAACTTAGAGGTTTTTCTTGGAAGCTTGCTCATCAGAGTCACCGTAACACGTAGCTACGATTTCCCGAGACGCTCGCGGTTAATGTGTGCCGGATTTGCCTAGCACACCCTCTCACGCCTCGGACGCCAATCCAATAAGACGCTCTGACTACAAAGCTCCGTCACCCCTTCGCATAACCGTAAGGTGGGGCCGGAATATTGACCGGCTTCCCATCGGCTACCCCTTTCGAGTTGACCTTAGGACCGCCTAACCCTGGGGTGATTGCCATTGCCCAGGAAACCTTAGGCTTTCGGGGTCCACCGTCTTTCAGGTGGATTGCGGTTACTCGTGCCAACATTCTCACTTCTCTGGGCTCCACCGTCAGTTTCCTTCCGGCTTCAGCGCCCAAAGAACGCTCCTCTACCACCATTTTTATTCGAAAATAAAAATGGTCCGCAGTTTCGGCGCCTGGCTTGAGCCCCGTTACATCTTCGGCGCAAGGCCTCTTGACGGGTGAGCTATTACGCACTCTTTGAAGGATGGCGGCTTCTAGGCCAACCTCCCCGTTGTCTAAGAAACCTCACTACCTTTCCCACTTAGCCAGGACTTAGGGGCCTTAACTGGCGATCTGGGCTGTTTCCCTTTTGAGCGCGGAGCTTAGCCCCCGCGTTCTGACTCCCTGGAAACGCGCGATGGCATTCGGAGTTTGATTGGAGTAAGTAGGCTAATGCCACCCTACCCCATTCAGTGCTCTACCTCCACCGCGCTAACCAGAGGCTAGCCCTAAAGCTATTTCGAGGAGAACCAGCTATTACCGGACCCGATAGGCGTTTCACCGCTACCCTCAGATCATCCCCGGAATTTGAACGTTCCGTGGGTGCGGGCCTCCCCCCGATATTACTCAGGGTTCACCCTGTCTAAGGGTAGATCGTCCGGTTTCGGGTCGAATACACACGACTAACCACGGTACCACAAAGGGTACGTGGCAGTGACGCACTATTCGTACTTGGTTTCCCTGAGCCTCCATCGCACAAGGCGATTTAGGCTTGCCGTATGCATTCACTCGTTGGCCCGTTCTGCAAAAAGTACGCCGTCATCCCTCACATGCAAGCATGTGAGGGACTCCGACTCCTTGTAAGTAATTGGTTTCACGTTCTATTTCACTCCCCTCGTCGGGGTTCTTTTCACCTTTCCCTCGCGGTACTAGTTCACTATTGAGGACAGAGAGTATTTAGCCTTAGGAGGTAGGCCTCCCAACTTCCCACAGAGGTAGGGCCTCCGCGGTACTCTGGAGTAGTGATCGAGGGATTGCTCAATTTTCGCCTACGGGACTTTTACCCTCTATGGTATGCCCGTTCCAAGGTCATTCGGCTAACCAAGCAAATTTGTAGCCCTCTTGAAATTCACCATCCAAAACCCCCACC
>CAYTAF010000009.1:12553-17187 GCA_964435865.1 uncultured Candidatus Saccharibacteria bacterium
AGGTTTGGGCTTCTCCCGTTTCGCTCACCGCTACTAAGGGAATACGTTCTTACTTTCTTTTCCTCCGGGTACTGAGATGTTTCACTTCCCCGGGTGCACACTCCGAGATCACATCGGAGTAACTGAGCATTACCCCAGTTAGGTTGCCCCATTCGGAAATCCCCGGGTCAAAGCCTGCTAGGCGGCTCACCGAGGCTTAACGCAGCCACGCCACGTCCTTCATCGCCTCTCTGTCTCGAGGGATCCACCAATTACCCTTCGAGTAACCTGTTTTATTAGGTAGTTTATACTTTCCGCCTCGTTTACCGAGGCGGCTTTAATTTTGTGCCCGTATTCAATTATCAACGTACTATCTAAAAAACAAAGTCGCTAACAACCTGCTCCGCCTTTGCGTAGCGTGCTCACCGTCATTTTTTCAATTTAGCAACGGTTCGGGGCACCTATAACTACTGTAAAGTATTAAAATTATAATCTCAACCACCTACCGTGTCAACCCTACAGTAAAAACTTACTCTGCTGTCACACCGGGTCTCCGGAAACAAATTTCTACTACCGGGTTAACCCGGAAACAATATCATCCCGAGTATTATTACCGGGAAACCCAGGCCTCAAAGTCCGGAAAATATCCTGCAATATCTCGCAGATCAAACTCATTCATAACCGCTTCTTTGGGCTCGCGCTCCAGTAAAAACGAAAAGGCCTCACGCACTAACTGCTCGGGCTCCATTTCCTCTTCGGTTAAATCCCGCCAGTATTCTTCGTCTACATTTACCTCATGCTCGCTCGTTCCGCCGTGGTCGGTAATCTGAACCAAAAAATGCCAACCGTTAGAAGTTTCCTGATTTTCCGCAATTTTTATATTATCCATAATTAAATCCTATTATAACAAAGGCAGATAAAGTGCAAGGTCAGTAAAATTTTAATTATCCACAACGGTACCATTTAATATGTTACAAACAACAATGCCGATACTACCGAAAGTTTTTCAAGGAAACCGGAGATAAATACAAGCCAAGACGCTCCCGCTTCCACCACCGACCACTTTTATCGCGCTCGGAGAAAGTAGTAAACTTGTAATCGTATAAAACAACCCGGATATACCGAGGTGGATTATGCGGAAACGGATTATGCTCCATTAAACCGGTAACGGCCGGAGATCCCTGTAAAAGCTTTTGAACAAAACGAATAAACCACCGATTATATTGATACGGCAATTCAGATTGACCATCGGAAGAAGATTGAATAATTTTTTCTTTTCCTTCCGCGGCGCTCCGATCCAAGGTGGTAAGCGCCGCGAACCACATCTGCCAATCCAGACGCGGCTGGTGCGGTGCCACTTGAGCGGGCATCTCCGTGAGATCCCCCGGCTTGTACGTAAATTCATATGCCTTCCATTTCTCGCCATCACGCGAACCCTCCACTATAAGCTCCGGACGTTTAGTGGTTATATCCGCGAATAAGCCGTACGAGTTAACAATTTTCCATGGCCGGACAAACGTGACCGCCGCGCGCGCCGGTTGTGGCAACTTGCCGAAAAATACTCCGGAAACCACCAATAAATTTAAAATGACAAGCACTGCCAGAAAAATATATCCAAAACGCGGCATCCGACCGAAAGAAATCCTGAGGCTCCAGCGCCGCCACGCGGCAAACCAACGTTGCGGGCTAATAGCTTGCAGGGCCCTGTCATCCAGTAAAAACAAGGTCATCGCTATGGTCAGTATATTCAAAAACGTATAATTGCCGGTCAAAAAAATACCCATCTCCAAAAGCGCTATGCCACCAGCCGCGACAAATCGTGCCCGCCGCGGCAACCATATAAGCCATACCACGCCCAGTTGCACTAAAAACGTCAGCAATACGCTCGCTTTATCAAACCACGCCGGTAGCTGATGAATATACCAAGCGAGAGGATTCGGAATGGGTTGAGTAAAATAATGAAAATTCAAAGCGGTCAAATCACGCCACGCCGCATCACCGCTCATTAGTTTAGTGGCGCCGGCCAGCAATACGAACTTAAAAAGCAATAACCGGAATAGCCACACCGAGGCGGTAGAACGCATCTGCAAGAATAGTCCTAATACTCCCGCCTCTATCAATAAAGCGTCCCACTGATAACTCATAAAATCCTGCCCCACCACGATCAAAGACAAGTAAAAAATCAGTGCCCCCAGTAACGCCCAACGCGTAAAAACATCAAACACCACGAGAAAAGCCAATATAGCTCCCCCATAAGCCAAAAAGTGTAAAAATCCCTCGGAGGCACTCAACCATCCCAGCGTGGGAAAACGCCATATTTGCTCAAAAAATCCAAGTTGTTGAGAGACGCTTTTCAAAAACTGACCAGCCGGCAAGATGCCGTTTGCTCCGATCAATCCACTAATCTGCGAAGCAAACGAAATAAAAGCGCCAAAAAGCACTATGCCAAAAATACGCAAAAACAACCACCGCACCACGCGGAAATTATCCGGTCGCGGCGTTCCCCACAATAAACGCGTGACCCGATAAAAAAACGAGCGGTGCCGAGCGATACCTTTATAAATCTTATCCGCTAGCCAAGCGAAAGGGATTACCTTACGGTAGAGTACATACAGCCACCTTCTTCCTGGCACATACGAGAAAACACGCAAAGAAGCCGCCGCCCCGCTGTATACCGAACCATCCTCTTCTAATAACTGCACCGCCTCGCTAGACTTTTCTTCAGATATCTGGGGAATCTCATCAGCCACTTCTTGATAGGGCCGGTACTGGACTTTTTGACCTGTATGTGCTTTCCAGTAATTCACCCAGAGCCGACAAAAACCACAATCTCCGTCCCAAATTAAAATAGGCGCTTGTGGATTTTTCTTTTTGGCAGATGACATCATTACTAGTATACTAAAAAGTATGGAAAAAATAAAAATTACAAAATCAAAACAACAAAAACAGGCAAACAAGCAGATCAAATCAGTAGCCGGAGGCAAAAAAATGCTTATAGTGGCCGCTGGCGCGCTATTGCTTTTTGGGATAAGCGCCGGCGCCGGATTCGCCTATTTTCAAAATAACGGCCCTCAAACCGCCGCACTTAACCAACAAGAAAGCCGGGAGCAAGAAAATAAATACGTAGCCTTTTTGATGGAAGTATACGATAAAATTCAGAAACACTACTGGCAGGACCTTTCAGAGGCCGAACTCAGCCAAAAGTTCCAAGCCGGAGCGGAAAAACTGATCGGCCAGCCGCTTTCTTTAAGCCCGGCCAATCGCCAAAATCTTGCCAATGTGCTGGAAAACCAAATCAGCGCCCTGCCGGAAGACAAAAAACAAGAATTTACCACTAAACTGTCCGATTTTGTACTCCGCAACCTTCAGCCAAACAAAAGGAGCCGGCTTTATACTCAAAAACAGGAAAAAGAACTTTCCCAAAAAGTAAAAAACATTGACAAAGATAAAGGTTTATACAAAGCACTGGGCTTGCAAGAAGGCGCCTCCATAGCCCGGGTGGAAGAGGCCTATCAAAAAACCAAAAAAGAATTAAAAGACAAAGACACAAAAGAAGCGAAAGAAAAATTAGAAAAAGCGGAAGAAGCCAAAAAAGTTTTAGCGGAAAAAGAAAATAAACAGCGGTACGATAAAACCGGCGCCAAGCCCACCGTATACGCGGAAAAAGTTCACCCCAATATCACCTACATCCGACTGGAGCAATTCTCTCCGGCCACCCTGGAAGAATTCCAAAAAGAAGCCCGAGAGGTACTGCAAAACTCTCAAACCAACCCCGACTCTCTTATTCTGGACCTGCGATCCAATATCGGCGGGGCCATCGATATTTTGCCATACTTTTTAGGGCCTTTTATCGGTCCTGACAGCTACGCTTACGAATTCTTTTCCCAAGGCCAGAAAAAACCCTTTAAAACCAAAACCGGCTGGATAGAAGCACTTGTTCCTTATAAAAAAGTGGCTGTGTTAGTAAACGGCGGCACCCAATCCTCCGGCGAGGTTATGGCGGGTGCCCTCAAAAAATACAATGTAGGCGTCATTGTAGGAAAAACCACTAAAGGGTGGGGCACGGTAGAGCAGGTATTCGATATAGAAAACCAAATAAATGATAAAAAGGACTACTCAATGTTTTTAGTCCATAGCGTCACCCTGCGCCCGGACGGCCAGCCCATTGAAGGCCGAGGAATAAGCCCTGATGTTAACATTACCCAAAACAACTGGAAACAGCAACTAGCCGCCCATTTCAACTACGAACCCCTAATCCAGGCGGTTGAAAAAACCTGGCAAAACCGAGTCCAGGAAAAATAAAAACCACTGAATTAAATACGTATTTTGTTGATATAACAAAACCCGGCGCGCCGATTATGGCGCGTCGGGCTCTTTTTACCCTCAGGATGCTGCCGGCAAGGGGAGATAACGGCTTAATCAGCGTAGGCCGAGGAGAGAGTAAATTTTTGTCACTCGTTTCCAAGCGACAGGCCCTACTGAAAAAACCCTAAAAAAAGAATCAATCCTTACCGACAGCATCCCGAGGGCAGAACTAGCTAACTGCCATCCTGCTGTATAAGCTATCGCTATTCATTTGATGATTGTGCTTGCATTGTAAAATGCGTTGTAAAAAATAATTTACTGCACTCTCTCCTCCCCTGAAACTACCACCG
>CAYTAF010000010.1:0-10390 GCA_964435865.1 uncultured Candidatus Saccharibacteria bacterium
GGTCAAGCCCGCGGCCCTTGGTATTTTGAAGGAAGTTTTTCAGTAAGGTTGACGGATGCGGATGGCAATACAATTGCAGAAAACATGGCAGAAGCTCAGGACGACTGGCAGACCGAAGATTTTGTACCCTTTGAGGCCACGCTGGAATTTGAAAAACCGGATACTACTGCCGGCACTCTCATTTTAGAAAAAGCCAATCCGTCGGGCCTGCCAGAAAATGCGGATCAACGCGAAATCCCAATTAGGTTTGAGCCGCAAGGTTAATCAAAGTAAGCCGAGTGGGGTCTGACCCCGCTCGGCTTACTTAAGTATAGATTTAAACGGCTAAAATGGTTATTTTAGCCGTTTTTTATTGAGCTGAATTTTCTAACTGTTTTGTCTGCTCCTGAATATGCACGAGTAGGTTGCAGAGATCGGGATTCGTATTTTCGGCAATGGGGATGTAGTGCTCCAGTTCGTCTCGCCAGCGGGGGATTTTTTGGCGGGACGGATGGCTTTCGGGAAGGTATTGCCAGGAGCGGGCGTTGTCCAAAACATCCGCCAGCTTTACAAGGCGCACTTCTTGTTCGGCTTTGCTCAGTTTTCTAATTGCTTCTTTTTTGTTTTGTCTCTTTTGTTCCTCGGTTTCGTTTTCCGGCCGTGGTCGAGTGACACCGCTGACAATATCAGCTACTTTTTGTCCGAATTTTTCTTGTATTTGCGGTAAAGTAATCTCCGTATCCTCTACTATATCGTGCAGCAGGGCCGCCATAATTATCTCGGGGCGATCAATATCTACCTCATCAATTAAGGAGGCGGCGGCGCGTATGGGGTGAATAATATAAGGCGGCCCGCCATCGCGCTCTTGGCCGGAGTGAGCGTGTTTGGCAAGTTTTAAGGTCTCCTTGATTATGGCAATAATGTCTATTTCAAATTGTTTGCTCACCGCGTTTAAAAGCCGTTGTTCTTGGGCCTCTAAATTTTGAAAGTTGATGTTTGTCATTTTAGAGATAGGGGTTAAGTTTTTCCAGTACTTTTTTCAGCCCAGGAACGTGGTTAAAATTATTCAGCTCGTGCGGTTTTATCCATCGGAAATCGGTGTGTTCCCAGTCCAATGTGATGTCGAGTTTTTCCTTTAATTTGGCGAGCACGGGATGAATGACCCAAGTGCGTTCAATGTTCGCATCGTATTCTTCAAAGGGTTCGGCGCAGTGCAACTCGCTTATCTGGCCTTCGTTTAGATTAAGCTCTTCTCGTAATTCTTCCAGCGCTTTTTTCTTTAGGGTTTTGTCGGGGTCATCCAAAAAGCCACCAATAGAGTTCCAGGTGTTTTGGTAAGCCAGTACTTGCTCGCTTCGTTTTAAAAGAAGGACTTCGCCGCTATATTCCACAAAAATATTTAACACCGCGGCTCTGGCGGCGTATGTATAATCAATGCGGCCGTCTTCAAGTTTGGGCAGTTTAACGGAGAGGTCTGTTACCGCTTGTGGGATATGGTTTTTGTCCATTGTTTTAGTATAGCACGACCGAAAAGTAACAAGCAAAACCCCGCCCTATGCATATATGGGCGGGGTTTATCTTCTTCAATTGGTTCAGTAGTTAAAACCCGGGACCGGCGCCTGGGTTTTCTTGAGTTTGAGCTGACGCATCCGATTCCTCCGGGTTTAGTTGTTGCGAATTTCCGGTTTGATTGTTTGGCTGTGAAGGTTGGCTATCTTGCTGTTGGGTGCTAGGCTCTGTTTGGCTTGATTCTTGGTCGGGGTCGGCAGGCACTTCCTGGTCTTGTTGTGGCGCTTGTTCTGTTTCACCTGATTGTGTCTGCCCCGGTTCATTTTCTTGCTGGTCCCGGCGCGGGATGGGTTCGCCCTCTCTGGTTCCGGCCGGAATTGTGTCTTGCCCGCCTTGTTGTGATGGTTCGTCCGGAGTCGTATTTTGTCCTTGCTGGGACGGCCCAGCCGGAATGTCCGGCATATTTTGTTGGGCGCGTTGAGAATTTTCAATGGCGCGTTGGAGGCCTTGCTGAGCTTGCTGCGGAACTCGTTCTTGTACATCCTGCAAAACCTTTAAGTGGCGGGTAGTTGCTTTTTGTACTAGTTGATCCACGGTGGTGGTGCCGGTGCGGATACCTTGTGCCATCTGAGAAAGTTCTTCTCCGAACTCCGCGTATTTTTGGTACTCTCCCGCTTCTTCAGAGGCCTTCTCCGCGTTACCTCTGTTGGCG
Organism: uncultured Candidatus Saccharibacteria bacterium; assembly: GCA_964435865.1. Lineage (GTDB taxonomy): Bacteria > Patescibacteriota > Minisyncoccia > 2-01-FULL-47-10 > CAYTAF01 > CAYTAF01. Next base: position 2,201 of record CAYTAF010000010.1, read on the forward strand.
GCTTCTTGTGCTGAATTGGCGCGAGCTTCCGCCGCTTTCACAAAGGTTTGCGCGGCTTGCTCTGGGTTTTCTTCAGCGCCACGGCGCAGGGCATTCAGTTGGGTTTGTATGGCCTGGCTTTTGGCTTGCTTGATTTGCTGTCTGGCTTGCTCCGGCACGTTTTGGCTGAGATTTTCCGTTTCGTCTAAACCTTGGATCACGGAGTTTAATTCTTCCCCACTTTGGAGCGCTAAATTAGCCTGGGAAGAACTGGATTGCTCTACCGAGGAAAGGATTTGTTGGACATCGCGGGTGGCGGAGGCGGTACCTTCACTGTCACCCTGTTCAGCTTCCTGTCTGGCTTTATTGACTCGTTCTCGAATGGATTGAAAGCCGAGGTCGGTGGCTTGCTCCGGGTCGTTTTCAGAAAGTGCTGATAAAGAGGAGATGTGACCCTGTTTAGACACGCTTAAAGCGTTTTGGACAGCTTCTTGCGCTTGTTGAGGTACTCGGTCGGCCACCTCTTCTAGCACGGCGAAGTGGCGGCTGGTGGACTCAGCCACTCGGGCTTTAGTATCAGTCTTGGCGTTTTCGGTTCTCTCCAGTGCTTTTTGTAATTGCTTGCTGTAGTTTTCAGCGGCGTTTTCGGAACGTTCTTTCCCTTGTTGGGCTAAGGTTTGTGCCTCGGCTAACCTTTCTTCGGCTAAATTCAGGAAGCGTTGGGTTTTGGCGTTATTACCGAAGGTAAAGGTGGTGCCGATACCTTCAAAAAAGCGCTCGAAACCGTAAAAGAAGCTTCCTGGGGTAGTGCCGGCGGACGGAAGATCTTGGTTCTGCGTTTGCGCGATGGAGCCAATCGGCGCCAAGAGGGCTATCGCTGCTAAAACCAAGAGAGCTTGGTGGAATATACGCATAGTACTGTATTGGGTTAAGTATAATTTCCAGGATCTCGTTTTTTGTAGCCTTGTATTATAGTATATCTTAATTTTTAGGGTGTGTAAAAGGTTTGTTGTCACCAAATAAGCATTGGTAAAAACAGTTAGCTCCGCCGTTATTTAATACTTATAGGCAAACCTTAATTCCAATTTCGTGGCGGCAATTAATGGAGTACGAATTGTTAAATCGGCGGGCTTATTTATCTTATTCTCTATCCTGTTCGGCCCGGCCAGCGGTAGTACAAGACCGGGATTAAAAAGAGCAAAATAACGGCTGAGACAGCCAAGCCAAAGCCAAAAGCCACTACCAGCGGCTGCCAGATTTCCGCTACAAACACCAGCGGAATAAGACCTGTAATAGTGGTAATGGCAGTAAGGAGCACGGGGCGTAGGCGGGAAGCCGATGCCTCTATGATGTTTGTCTTTAATGAGGCATCCGGGCGGTCTTGGCGCGTGGTGTTTATAACATCAATAAGAATAATGGAATTATTTACCACTACGCCGGAGAGCGCGATGATACCGAGCATAGCGGGGAATGAGAGCGCTTCGCTGGTAAGAGCCAGACCGGCCAGTACGCCAATAAGCGAGAGCGGAATAATAGCTAAAATAAAGAAGGTTTGGCGGAACGAATTAAACTGGAGCAAAAGTATAGAAAGTATAAGCGCCACCCCTGCGATAAGAGCCATTATCACCTCGGTAAAGGATTGATTAACTTCTTCCTGCTCACCTCCTACTTCCAACGCGGTGTTGTTTTCTTTTAAGATTGGCTCGATACGGTCACGAACTTTTGAAGTAATTTCTCCGGGAGTGTAACCGGAGGCGAGTTGAGTTGTCACCACGGCGGTTCGTTTTTGGTCTTTACGGCGGATAGTGTTGGTATTAGAGGTAAGTGATACATCGGCAACAGAGCCCAGTAGGGTGGATCCGGAAGGGGTGCGTATTTCCAGTTGTTGTAATTTGTCAATCGTAGCGTTATTGGTTTTATGTGGCTGGACGGGGCCGGATTTTAGGTTCATTTTAACCAGTACATCGGTATCATCTCCGGTTTTGCGCAAAGTGGTGGCGGTGGTGCCTTCCAGGGCGGTGCGGAGCGTGCGAGCTATTTGAGAGGCGTCCAGGCCGGCTCGCGCGACGGCGTCTCTGTCAATATTCAGAGCGAATTCCACGCCCGAGGGCTGGATACTACTTTCTATTTCCCGTGTGCCGGGAATTTTATTTAATATCCGGGTAGCTTGGTTGGTGGTGTTTTCCAGTGCGTCTAGGTTTTTACTAAAAAAGCGTAATTCTACCGGTGCTCCGACCGGCGGTCCCGCGTTTGGCTGAAAGGCCTTTATCTCGGCGTCGGTTTGAAGGTCAGCCAGTTTTGTTCGAAGCCCCTCCAGGATTTCAGTACTTTTTTGGTCGCGTTGTTCTTTTAATAGAATAAAAATATTGGCTAAGTGAGATCCGTTGGATTGAGAGAAGCTGTCCTGGCGGAACCTGCTTGCCTGTCCGGTGGTTGTGGTCAGGGATGTAAAGTTTGGATTGTTTTGAATTGATTGCTCTACGCGACCGGCGAGTTTATTGGTTTGTTCCAGGGTGGTGCCGGGTGGTTTTTCTATTTCCACAATTAGGTATTCGGAGTCATCGGGTGGGAAAAATTGGGCTTCAATTATGCCGGTTGCCGGCAAAGATACGGCGGCTATGAACAGAACGGTAATAGCGCCGAAGAAAAAGCGCTGGTTGCGTGGTTTGGTCAGAAGTTTTTGTAATAGGTTTTTGTACCACCTTTTCCAGTTTTCCGTAATGCGCTCTTGAGCGATAGTCAAATTGCCGCGGTGCGCTTTGCGTCCATGGAGAAATTTTGAGGCAAGTAGCGGTAAAATTGCCAGCGTCACAAACCATGAGGCTCCCAGCACGGAGATCACCGTAAAGGGAATGCTTCCTATAAATTCACCGGTAATGCCGGATAAGAAAAACAGGGGCACAAACACGGCTACCGTGGTAGCCAGCCCAGCGGTTAGCGGGGTAGCGAATTCCCTGATTGCTTGTCGTGCGGCTTTAGCGCGCGAGAAGTCTGCTTGGATTCGGCTGTGCATCCCCTCGGTAATAACAATAGCCGAGTCCACCATAATACCGACCGCTAAAATGAGCGAAAACAAGCTTATAAAATTGATGGTATTTCCGGAAAGATATAATCCGATAAAGGCGATTACGAAGGAAAGTGGTATGGAGATGCCTGCCAGTATTGCTTCTCGCCAGCCGATGATTATAAAAAGTAACGCGGTTACCAGAAGAGTGGCCTGGAGCCCGGTGCGCGATAAGTTGCGAAGATCGTTTTGAATGGTTTCGCCGGCATTAAACGGTACTACGATAGAGCTGTTTTTTAAGACGCTGGTGCCCAGTTCGTCAATTTTTTCTTGGGTGCGGGCGGTAGTGCGCGTGATGTCTGCGTTGGTTTGTTTAAATACGGAAAACGTGATTGCTTGCTGTTTAGGTGAATTCGGGGTATTTATACGGGAAATAGTGGATGGTTCCGCGGTGCCGTCGGAGACGGTGGCAACATCCCGGACGTAAACGGAGCTACCCGCACTTTGTGTTATGGGGATGTTTCGAATGCCTTCCGCGTTTTGTAGACCCCCTTTATAGTTTACTGTGTACTCAATGTTGTTGTTTATAATGTTTCCGACCGGGAGAGAGGCATCCGCTTGCGATATCGCCTGTGACACTTGGGTAAGCTGGAGCCCGAAGTTTTTTAGGGCCTCCGGTTGCACTATAACTTGAATTTCTCGATCCGGAATCCCGCTTGTTTCCACGCGAGAGACACCGTTCACCGCTTCTAGCTCGTCTTGGACAGTTTCTGCCAGGGATATTAATTGTTTGGCCGGCCGATCACTAGAGACGGATATCGTCATTATGGGCTGGTCCGTGAAGTCCACGTCTTGTACCGTCGGGTCATCAGCTTCCTCCGGTAATTCCGGTTCGGCTTTGTCCGCGGCGTCTTTGACGTCATTTAGTGAGGCATCTAAATCGGCACTGGCATTGAATTCCACGGTAATACTGGATATGCCTTGGCGCGAGGTGGAGCTCAGGTTTTTGACATTTTCCGTGTTGCCATCTATTTTTTCCTCGATCGGGTCCGTTATAAGTTGCTCCACCTCAGGCGCTGATGCTCCCGGAAAGCTGGTGGTGACGATAACAAACGGCACCTTTACTTCCGGAGCTGACTCTTTGGGTATCAGAACCACAGATAAAGCGCCAAAGGCAATCAGCGCTATAACAAGCAAGTAGCTAAATGCGGTTTTGTTGAGAAAAAAGTTCCAGAATTTAAACATGGCGGTCTTTTATTCAGCGGTTATAGTCACGGTTTCACCGGGGCGCAGGCCGCGCGCGTCTTTTACAATTTTTTCAATGTTTTCCAGTCCGCCGGTGATGGTTACCTTATTGCCGTAGATCGTGCCGGTGCTTACCGGATGAGGCGCTAGTGTGTTGTCGCTTGAGACAGTGAAAACGCGGGCCCCTTCTGCGCCGATATTGATAGCTGAAAGCGGCACGCGGACGGTACCGGATTTAGTCGCTGAGCGTTTCAGGGTAACCGGGACGCTTTCTCCGAGAGTTAATTTTTGCGTTCCGGCAACGGGGATGATAGTTACTTTTATTTTATTGGTGTTGTCTTCAATAGTGGTGGCAATTTCTGAGATGCGTCCTTCTGTCCGACCTGCGATAGTAGCTTCTCCGCCTACGCTCAGATTGGAAGCTTCTTGCGATGTTACAAATACTTCCACTTCTTTTGACTGATAGCTGGCTAGGGTAGCTATTGTTTGACCGCTCGAGACAAAATCGCCTTTTTCTACCTTTACCGAGCGTAAAACGCCGGAGATCGGGGCCGTAATTTGGGTATCCCGTAAATTGGAACGGGCGGTCTCCAGTTGGGCTTGTGCTTGCTCATAAGAGGCCTGTGTTTGCTCGATATCTTCGGAGCGGGTTTCCGCCGTGACCTGTTCATAATTTCTTTGTGCTTGTTTTACCGAATTTTTTTGGGATTGAAGGTTGGTTTGTGTGGAGGCGAGTGAGTTCAAGGTGTTGTTTGTTGAAGTACGTGCGGCCTGTACATTATTTTTGAGATTTGCAATAGTCTCCTTGGAGACATTAGCGGTGGCATTCATTCGGGAGATGCCGTCACCAAGCATGGCGAGATAGGAGCGAATTTGGCGTAATATTTCCTGACTTTGGTCTATGGCACTTTCCAGATTACTGTCAGTATCTAAATCTTCCAACGTTTCCTGCCAGGTATTCAGCTTGGAGCGAATTTTAATTCGTTCAAATTCTATGTCGTTTTCTAGTTGACTACTGTAAAATTGGTATTTTAACTCGGGAGTATTACTGCGAGGATCGTCAAATAGAGAATCGGTTTGGGAGTGAATGGCGGTATCCCCGGTGGTAAAAGCCGCTTGGATAGAATCTACAGTCGAACGTCGGCTTTCTTGCAAGAGGCGCTTGGCATTTTCCAGTTGGGTTTGCGCAGCGGCTATGTCTTCTTTCCGAGCTCCCTCTTTGGCTTTTTGTAAGGCGGCTTGGGTTGAATTAACTGCCGAGCGGGCTTCCTTTAACGCGTTTTCTTGTCGAGTATTTTCCACTTGGGCTATAAGCTTCCCCGCGGAGATTTGATTATTTTCGGAGACCGGCAAAGATGTAACCTTTCCTGATGTTTCGGCGCGGAGTGTAACCTCTGATTGCGGGGTAACGGTACCGTTTACAGATAAAAGAGAGGTGTCCCGGGAAGTATCCGCTACTGAAATTAATTCTACCGCGGACCGATTGGTTTGCTTTTCGGATTTAGATGAAGCGGGCTTACCCTGAGAGGGATTCGACATCCCGGCAATAAATAGTCCACCGCCCACGAGGATGGCTGTCACCGAGGCGGGCACTATGATGTATTTGTATAACAGTGAATTCGGCATAGTTATTTAGCGAGTTTTTTTATAATAGTGATAAAGGTTTGTTTTTCCTCTTCGGTAAGAGTATAAATCATTTGTGCCATGCGGCTTTGGAGGGCATTGTTGGCGCTTTCCCATATTTTCTTGCCTTCTTTTGTCAGCTTTAGTCGGATAATTCGTCTGTCTTTTTCATCAAATGTGCGCACCAAGTAGCCATTATTTACCAGCTGTTGAATGGTGGTAGTTATGGAAGGTGGAGAGACTCCAAAATATTCGGCCACTTCTCGCATCGTAGCATTGGGATTGGCGTGAATGTAATCCAGTACCTCGAACTGAAAATGCGATATTTCCCCTTCCTTTTCGTAGGATCGAATTTTTTGCTTGATAGTACGGTGAAATACCTCCATTGTCGCCATTAATTTTTCGTCGGTACTTTGTGGCATTACTATTAGGGGTGTAAAATATTAAGTAATTTAAATATTAATGTATAAAACTATTTTTGTCAACTTTATGGAGTAATAAAAAGCTGTTATAATGACGTTAGTGTCTTACGATGCTGATCAACCTTATATTAAACTGCGTTCCGGCATTTTTATGCCTCAGCTTGGTTTTGGCACAGCCGAGCTGACCGGAGAAGAAGGGCGGCGCTCAATAGAAGAAGCATTGGAGGTGGGATATCGCCACATTGATACAGCCGATTTTTACGGTAATCACCGCGAGATTGGGGCAGCCATTCAGGCAAGTGAATTATCCCGCGAGGATATTTTTGTCACCTCCAAAGTGTGGCATGATTCTTTGCGAAAACAGGAGGTAATTGATGCCGGTCATCGTTTTCAAGAGGAGCTGCAAAGTGAATACATTGATTTGCTTCTTGTACACTGGCCCAACAGCGAAGTGCCAATACAGGAAACCCTGGAGGGTTTTGCCGCGTTGCGGGATGAAGGTGTAATTAGTGCCATGGGGGTCTCGAATTTTACTGTCCCTCATTTGCAAAAAGCCCTGCAAGCCGAGGCACCCATTGAATGCAATCAGGTGGAATTTCACCCGACATTTCGGCAAAACGAGTTACATGAATTTTGCCGCAAAAACGGTATTGCCGTAACCGCGTATGCCCCCTTGGGGCACGGCGATGATTTGGATGTGTTAGAGGTCAAGGAGATTGCCGAAAAACATGGGGCATCGTCCGCTCAGGTAATTGTTTCTTGGTTGTTGCATTGTGGAATTTTGGCCATTCCCAAGGCTCGCGATCCTAAATATATTGAAGAAAATTTTCAGGCCAGGCATGTGGAGCTTGATAAAGAGGATATGCAAAAAATGGCCGGCATAGAGCGGCGGGATAATCGGATGTATAATCCTGATATTGCCGAATTCGAGCAGGCGGTGCTTAAGCCGTGCCCCGGAGGTCAGGATACGACCTTTGATTGTTAAACGCGCTTTTTTTGATAAAATAGAGGCAGGTAAATAAAAATTAACTTTAGTATTTCTTATGAGTAAACAAGGGGTCTTTATTATCGGCGCCCTGATTATTGCCGGAGTGATAGCGGTAATAGCGTTGGGCGGTTCGACTAATCCGCAGGAAACTAATACTAACAACAACACGCCCACCGGCAACCCGGAAGATATGCAGGGACCCACCGAACAGCCGCCGGGCAATACGCCGGAGGATGATCAACAACAGGAAGATAATGCTGCCACTATTACGGATACCTCGAGCGAAGAGCAGGCCTCAGCGGATGAAAGCGAAAACACCGAAGTGGTAACGGTGCGCTATACCGCTAACGGCTTTGAGTCGCCCTCGGTTACTATCTCCAAAGGGGACACAGTGAAATTTGTAAATGAAAGCGGCCAGGGGATGTGGGTGGCATCTGATGTGCATCCTACGCATACCAATTATGCCGGAACTACCTTGAGCGAGCATTGCCAAAACGGCGCTGATAACAACGCTTTCGATCAATGCGACACCGGTGATACCTACAGTTTTGCCTTTGAGAAAACGGGCGAGTGGGGCTATCATAATCACGTGAACGCCTCGCATACCGGCACTATTACTGTTACTGAATAAGTATGAGCAATCGATCGCAGCTTTTGTTAAGAGTTGCTTTGGCTTTCGCTTTTGCGTATTCGGCCGTCTCCGGTTTTTTTGATCCTGCATTGTGGGTGGGCTATGTTCCGAATTTTGTTTCGCAGCTGGGCTTGGAGCGCGAGCTGATCTTGCAGGTCATTGGAGGGGCCGAAATTGCGCTGGCTTTATGGTTGCTGTGGGGACGCTACCTAAAGACCGCGGGCGTAGTTGCCGCGGTCTTTTTATTGGGCATTGTCGTATTTAATTTTAATCAAATCACCATACTCTTCCGGGATAT
>CAYTAF010000010.1:10490-15902 GCA_964435865.1 uncultured Candidatus Saccharibacteria bacterium
TATGAGTAAAAGATTATTTGTGGCAATAGAAGTGCCTGCGGACCTGAAATCCGAATTGGGCGCCAAGGTGCGCGAGTGGCACAAATTTTTGCCACTTAAGCCCTTTTATCCGGAAAATTTGCATTTGACAGTATTGTTTTTGGGAGATGTTAATGAAGAGGATGTTTCTGATATAAAAGCGTGCCTGCGAGAAGCAGCAGAGAGATTTAGCGATTTTGAATTGCGTATAGAGCGGATCGAGCCGGGACCGAAACTCAAAAATCCTCGCCTCATGTGGGCGCTTATCCCGAAGGCCGAGAAATTGTTAGAGCTTAAGCACGGGTTCGCTGATTGCCTGAAGAGGAGTGTTCCGAGGGTGCGGCAGAATATAGATAAAAAACAATTTTCCGGCTTCGCCCACTTAACTTTGGCTCGGTTTCAAAAAGGCGCCAGTGTTCCTAATAAAACACTGGCGCGTATTTCTGGGAATTTTAAGGCCACCTTGCCTGTCGCCGAGCTTAACTTAATAGAAAGCGAGCTTACCCGGGAGGGTCCGGTTTATACGGTGTTGGCTCGGGTTTCATTGCCCGGCTAACGTTTTTGTTAATATGTATCTCATATTCGTATGCTTGAAGCGTTAACCGTTACTATACCGGTTTTTTTAATCATTTTTACCGGATGGTTGACTGCCCGACTGCGTGTGGCCAAGCGTAATTGGGTGCATGTTTTAAGTACGTATGTGTATTACGTGGCGCTACCCGCCTTGATTTTGACGGGTTTTTGGGATCTGCCTCTGCAGGATCAAGCACTCCCGCCGTTCGTCGGGATTCATGTAGTTTCGCTGCTACTGGTCGCACTGGTGGTGGCCGCCTTACTGTTTTTTCTTTCAACTCCTTCGGGCATTAGGGCGAGTATTTTTATGGGGGCGATAATGGGCAATACTGTTTATATGGGGTTTCCAGTGGCCGGCCGCGCCTTTGGCGCGGGAGCCGATAGCACTATTGTTTTAAGCGCCACTATTTATTTGTTATTTGGGCTGGTGTTGGCACTTACTTACATAGAATTAATAGAGAAAAGAGGGAAATCATTAAAAATGCAGGCCAAAAGTTTTGCCGGAAACCCTCTTTTGATTGCGCTGGCTATTGGTGCGTTATTCAACGTTATAAATTTTTCCGGAGAGGTTGCCGAGATTATGCGATCTACCCTTAATATGTTCGGTCGCACCGCTTCGCCGGTGGCCTTGTTCGCGCTCGGAGTATTTTTCTCCGGAGCGTCCATGCAAAAAAATATCGAATGGACTGGGCTGGCCTCGGCTATGAAGCTTATTCTGTTTCCGGCTTTGACGGCATCAACTTTAGTGGCTTATCAGGCTTTAGCGAATGGCGGTGCCCTGTCTTTGCAGATGAGTCAAATTACAGTAACTATCGCGGCTATGCCGGCGGCGGTCACCACTTTTGTGTTGGCCGAGCGGTTTCAGTTGGATAAAACTGTTGCCGCTAATACCGTTATTCTTTCCACGGTTGTCTCCGTGGTAACGCTTATTATCCTGCTTTCCGGTTTTGGATAGCGCTAAGTGTAATGGTGCATCATATAAAAGACCCGCCCTTCCTGTAATTGGGAAGGGCGGCGATTTTTCGTTCGTAGATATTGTAATATTTTTTGATTATTCGGGCGTGCTGGTGCTGTTTTCCGGGGCATCCTGAATGGCTTCTTGTACGGCTTGTTCCAGATCGGCAAAACTTTGCAATTGCACTTTATCACCGTTTACAAAAAAGGTGGGAGTTGAGTTTACGTTAAGCGATAGGGCGGAAGACCGGTCGTTTTGCACGGCTTGAGCCACCTCTTGACTTTCTAAATCATCCAAAAACTGATCTTTGTCCAGGCCAATTTCTTCCGCGTAGTCGGCCAGAGTTGCCTTCACGTCCGACGCGTTAACCCAAGCTTGTTGTCGGTTAAAAAGCAGGTCGTGCATTTGCCAAAATTCACCCTGGAGGGCGGCTGCCTCTGTTGCTTGTGCGGCAATATTGGCACGCGGATGGATGTTGTTTAAGGGGAAGTGCCTGTAGACAATGCGCAGGTTATCCGGATATTCCTGGGAGAGTTGTTTTACAAAAGGAAAGGCCGATCCGCAAGCCGGGCACTGGAAATCTCCGTACTCCAGCAAGGTAACCGGTGCGTTATCGGGACCCTTTATATGGTCGCTGTCTGTGATGTTTAGAGGTTCGTTGGGAGTATTTGAGCTCCCGGAGCCGGCTAGGGCAAATATGCCTACAATAGCAGCAATCACCACTCCGGTGATGGCAAGTTTTTTGATGGTATTTTTCTTGGCCGCCTTTTTGCGTGCGGCTTCTTTTTTGCTTTCCTGTTTTTGTTTTTGCTCGTCGTATTTTTGTTTATCCATATAATTAGATTATTAAGTTTATACTGTGTGGGGTCAGACCCCGCACGGGCTACTTATTAGCGTGGTCCGACCACGCTAAGCTTTAGTTATGTGTTATTTTGTAAAAATTTTTCAAAAGCGAGCTTTTGGGCCACGTTGCCATCTGCTGAAAACGAATGTGCGCTGGTGGGCAATACTACAACCTCACATTGGTTAAGATATTTTCTTAGCTCCCACACTTGTTTTAACGGGGCCAAAACATCAAACCGGCCGTGAACGATAATGGTGGGGAGGTGGGCGATAGCGTTTACATTATCCAGCAGCTGATTTTCTTTTAAGAAGAAATTGTTGGCCTCGTAGTGCAAAAAGATTTTAGCTCCCATTATACCAGCTTCATCTATATCTTCGGCGGTGAGGTAACTCACATTTTTGCGAATGGACATTAAGTTGGATTCCCAGTTAAAAACCCCGGCGGCAATTTCTTTTTGGGTTTGTTCGTCCGCGTTTTGTAATTTTTTAAGAAGGACGGGCGCGGCGTTTTTCGGGTTGGCTCCGTATTGCCTTAAAAATTGCAATCTTTCCTCCCACGCATCAGGGTACAATCTTTGCACTCCCCCTTCTTGCCACAGCGCCCAGTTACCCTCAACAGAGCGTGCTAAAAAGATTTTTGTTAGAAGCAAACCTCGTACCGCTTCAGGGTAGGCTTCAGCGTACAAGAGGGCGAGAGTGGAGCCCCAACTGCCACCGGCTACGAACCAGCTTTCTATGTTTAGTTCTTGTCGCAGTCGTTCTATGTCTTCTGCCAGTTTTTGAGTGGTATTGTTTTCGGTTTTACCCGGCGGCTCACTTTGCCCGCTTCCTCGTTGGTCAAAGGTTATAATTTGATAAGTATCCAAATCAAAAGCGGCCGCGTGCCGTGCCTTGCTTTTATCTCCCGGTCCGCCGTGTAGGTGTACTATCGGGATGCCGGTTTCATTGCCAAAGCAAGCGTAATACACTTTGTGTCCATCTTGCTCGGGCAAATATCCTGTTTCAAATGGCTTAGGTTCATACATTGTTTTTTAGTATAGCAGGACCGGCTCCATCTATCAATTTATGGGTGGTAGTGACTATTTTGCTCCTAAAGATATTTTTTTCAGGAGAAGCGCGTTGAGCACGACAATCACCGAGCTGGCACTCATAAGTAAAGCGCCCCACTCGGGCCGCAGGAAAATATTCCAGGGAGCTAAAACGCCGGCGGCTATGGGAATAGCTACAATGTTATATCCGGCGGCCCACCACAGATTTTGGCTCATCTTGCGCATGGTGCCTCGGCTTAATTGTAAAAGTTTTACAATATCCAGCGGGTTATTTTTAACCAGCACGATTTCGGCTGATTCCATAGCTACATCCGTGCCCGCACCAATGGCAATACCGACTTCCGCCTGAATGAGAGCCGGGGCATCATTGATGCCATCGCCTACCATCATTACTGTGTCGCCTTGTTTCTGTAGTTGCTTGATTTTGTTTACCTTGTCCTCCGGCAGTATTTCGGCAAAAAAGGTGTCTATGCTTAGCTCATCTGCTACTGTTTGGGCTACGTTGTGCGAATCACCCGTAAGCATCGATACTTTGAGGCCTTTTTTGTGCAGATCGGAGATGGCCTGCCGGGATTCGTTTCTTATGGCATCCGAAAGAGCGATAATGCCTATAAGTTTGTTCTCTGTCACAACAAAAACAGTACTTTTGCCCCGGTCAGAGAATTTTCTAACAGCTTTTTCCGCCTCCTTACTCAAGCTCATGTTTAAGTCATCCAATAAAGCGCGGTTGCCAACATAAGCTGTTTGTTCGTTGATAGTGCCGCGGGCACCTTTGCCGGGTAAAGCTTTGTAGTTTTCTGATTTTTCCGGCATTATGCCTTCTTTTTTGGCTTTTTTAACTATGCCTCTGGCAATGGTGTGCTCGGAGTGCTGATCTAAGCTGGCGGCTATCTTTAGGACCTCTTTTTCTGTAAAATTTTCCAGGGCTTTTATTGTGTCTACTTTAAATTTGCCCGAGGTTAGGGTGCCGGTTTTATCAAAAACCACCGTATCAATTTCTTGAGCGCGTTCCAGTCCTTCCATATTTTTAATCAAGATGCCGTTTTGGGCTGCCTTGGAGGTGGTAATAGTGGTAACGGTGGGGATTGCCAGGCCCAGCGCGTGCGGGCAGGCGATAACGATCACGGTAATGGTTAAGGTTAGGGCAAAAAGAAACCCTTGGGCAAAAATTAAGTTCCAGGTTATAAATGTAAGAATACCAACAACGATAGCGGCTAGAGTCAGCCAATGAGCGGCCTTATCCGCCAATTTTTGTGTTGCGGGTTTGCTGGCTTGGGTTTTCCGCACTAACTCCATAATCTGAGAAAGCGCTGTCTCCTCTCCGGTTTTACTGACGCGCACTGTCAGCGATCCGTCTCCGTTTAGCGTACCGCCGATGACTTCATCTCCTGCCTTTTTTACCACCGGCTTGGACTCACCCGTAATCATTGCTTCATTAACGCTGGAGCTGCCTTTGAGGATTTTTCCGTCAATTGGCACCTTTTCTCCGGGGCGCACAAGTAACTTGTCTCCTTTTTGGAGTTGGTCGGTTGATACGCTTTTTATTTGCCCTTCTTTCGTTATTAAGTTGGCGCTGGGCGGTATGAGTTTAGCGAGTTCTTGCAGAGCACCCGAGGCGCCGATTACCGCTCGCATCTCCAGCCAATGCCCTAAAAGCAACACCAGCACCAGAGTACTTATCTCCCAATAAAAAGGCGGGGCCTCAATAAAAAAGGTGGTGGCCGCACTATACAGATAGCCGGACAGGACAGCCAGGGACACCAGTGTCATCATACCCCAGTTTCCGGATCGCAGTTCGTCGTTAAGAGCTCCTTTGTAAAAAGGCCAGGCGCCGTATAGAGCAATAATGGAAGCCAGAGCAAAAAGCAGCAGGCTTTGCCCCGGAAAACCGGGCAGGCTAAAGCCGAGCCAGGCCTGGATGCTGGGGGCCAGCACCAAAACAGCTAACGCTACCGGGGCACTCATCCAGAAACG
>CAYTAF010000011.1:0-15035 GCA_964435865.1 uncultured Candidatus Saccharibacteria bacterium
CGAGCCGTATTGGGTTTTTTCCACAAAGTTGCCTTGATGGTCTTTTACTGTGAGCTTGCCCGTTACAATCACCTCATCCGAGTTTTTTTCCACTGTTTCACTGGAGAAGTCCCAGCCCAGCGGAGAAAACGCCTCGTTGAGTTTTTTGATAATGTAGCCGATTTCCACGTATCGGAAGTTCTTGCAGCCCCTGCCTTCCCGTGTTTTGATGTATTGGCCCGGTGTTTCGGCGTTTATGATTTTTTGTTGGTTTTGGGTAAGTTGTAATTCTTGAGACATATGATTTTAGTTAAGTAATTTTTGCACAGGTACTTCTAGGGCGTGCGCCAGCTTGCGGATTGTCTTTAGTGTCGGGTTGGTGAGTATATCCGCCTCTATGTGCGCTACTGTTGAGAAAGACACTTCCGCTTCCCTTGCGAGTTTTTCCTGTGAGTAGCCCTTTTGTTTTCTGAGTTCTATCAGGTTACCGGCAAGATTATTGTTTGGCATATTTTCTTTCATTGGTTTTAGTGTTGTTAGATATGTAATACCCTCTCCCGACCTTTAAATAAACTCACAGCGAAAAATAAGTTCATTTTAGAGGGGTCTTATCTTCGGGTGCGGCCTTAATTTATTCCCTATGAAGTTTTGGAAGAAAATATTTATTGGGGCTTCGTTGTTCATAATTATCACCTCCTTTTGATTGAATTTTTATTCGTCCGGTTTTATTCTGCTTTCAAGTAATCGGATTTTATCCCTGACTTTATCCAGATAGTCCAGCGAGCGTTGGATAGAAAACTGCTCCGCTGCTAGTTCTTGTTCCATTTCTTGCAGTTCTTTTTTGATTGCTCCACGCTCTATGTCTCTTTTTTGTTGTTCTTGTTTGGCTTCTTCGATTGGTTGTCCCATATGTACCATAGTATTTTTAGATAATTTTTAGGCGCAATTTTCACACAGAGACGGCTCGTCTCCGTAAATTTCTTTACCGCATTTTTTGCATTTTGTAGTTTCCATGGGATTTGACTTGATATACAGCTCTGCTATAATGTAGGGGCGGTTCTTTGATAATTCGGCTGGTTTTAATTGTATAACAGGGCTGTTATGTTTTAGTTATTGGCTTAGCGTTAAAGCTTTAAGCTTTGTCTTAATTTCTCTATTCGTTCCTGATATTCCTGTTCGCTGATGGGGTTAGGTTCGTTTAGATATGCTTCTTTGTTTTCAAGCATATAGTTTAATTGTCCCCGGATATCTTGTTTTGTTTCTGCCATGGTGTTTTTGGCCAGCTCCTATCAGTAATTGATAAGAGCCGGCGGGGTTAGTGGTTAAGCTTCTTTTACGGTTTGCAATCCCGTCATATATATCAGTGGTGCGTCGTATTCTAGATGCAATATATCTGCTCCATCCCATCCATCATGTTTGGGGTGTTTTGTAGAGCCGTGGCTATAGTGGGCGTCTATAATTTTATATTCATCGTCGTTGATTTCTACCACGTGATAAATAGTTGGTCCTCCTATTCCTGTTACAATCCGAGCGGTGACGTTGCCCTTGTCGTCTTTGGTGTAATCTTCTATGGATAGTAGGCCTTCTGTTGCTCTTTCTACCCCTTCTCGGATTAGCTCCGTATTGTCTTTTTGGTCGTCGTGGTCAGGGTCATAATCTTCATCTATGCAAGCCTCAATGAAGTTTTTTGCATCCGCTTTCAGTTTATCGTCCAGTTCTTTTTCTGTTAATTCTGCCTTTAATTCTTCTGATATGTTGTTTTCTGCTCCTTCTTTCATCTGGTCTTTAACAAGCTCCAGGATTTTTTCCGCCTTTTTTTCCGGCATATTTTTGATTTCCATAGTTTAGAGGGTGCCAGAGGCGTGCCACTGATTGACACGCCCCGGCGGGGTTATTTATAGGGGATATAGTGCCTGTCAGGTTTAGGTTTTAAGCACGTAAAGGGTATCTTAGTATAGCTAACCTCACCAGTTTCTTCACCCACAAGCTTAACCTTATAGTGCTTTGGCAAGGTTTCACTTTCCATTACCTCCACTATTTCACCGCTCGCTTCTTGCATAGCTACCACTGGATTGCCAGTGTAATAAATTTTAGTTCCTACAGGTAAATTTTCGTAATCAAGTTTTTCTTGAGTAGTCATTTTATTTTTGCTGGCTCACACCAAAATTTACTTGATAAGAGCCGGCGGGGTTAAATAATAAGTAATAAGAATGAGCGTACAAGGTCTTCTAACACGCTCCCCGTGTAACCTTGATAAGCAACCGAGAAAAGCACTAGCATAATAAGCAAGGCTCCACCAGTTGCAATAAGTCCCAACGCTTCTAAAGTTTTTTTCATATACACCATATTTAATTATTAATGAGCTTCTATTAGGAGCCGGTGAAAAGGTGAGAGCTCAGCTCGCAATATCGCAAGGCGGATATATTTAAAACTAAGTTCACCTCCTCACCAGCTCTCTTTACTGTAAACATATTAACATATAGTTAGGACAATGCAAGGGACAATTATCCACAAGCTCAACTCCCCGTTTTGTAGGTATTTATAAAAGTGGGATATTGTGATAGTTTCAAAAGCGGTGCAGCAGTCAAGCCCTTGACTAACAAAAAGCTAGAATAATAGTATAGAGAGAGATAGAGGAGATGTGTTTGAATTGGTGAAATATAGATATAGCATAGTTATTGTGAGGTGCTTTGGTGAAGTGTATTTAATTAGGTGAGGTATATTTGATTTGGTGAAGTATATTTGATTTGGTGAGGTGCATTTAATCCACGCACGCCCCTTTTAAGAGACACAAAAAACTATACGATAGGGTATAATACTAATTATACTCACTCAAGACAAAAAATGGTTCTTTTATAGCAGGAACAAGGGGATTTATGGGTGATTTTAGAGGGCGGCTTTGGGTTATTGCTGTATAGGGGCGGGGTTTTTGCTCGGGGTGCCGTAGGGACAAAATCGCTCGCCGTCTATAAGTATAATAGCCCCCATTCACAATAAGGGTAATTTTGACAAGAAGGTCGCCTGGGATGAAAACCCCTGAAAATGAACTATATTTTCCGTGAGAGATTTTTGTGTAGTTTTTATGTAGCCTGACCCTGATGCAACTTAAAGTTTCTTACAGTGGAATATGTGTTCAATGTGGCGGTAGGCGGGATGAGGTAATCGCCAATTACGGTGGATATACCGAGGTGTTGGGGTTTTACTGCCCTAATTGTGGTGCGAAGAAGTATGCCAGCTTTGAAAAAGACGGGGGATTATTCGAGGGTGTCAAAAGCGATTGACGGATTTCCCTCAACGGCCAGCCCGCTACGGAATAAGCAATTTCCCCGGGGTTGGTAAAATCTAAAAATTAAGGGTGTCAATACTTAATAACAAAATTATGAAGATTAAAAAATTAATGGGCGACAGAATTCAATTTGAGTTTTTAGAGCGGGACGACCTTGGCAACGTCTGGTTCCCCGAATTTTCAGGGAGCGACAAACAGTTTCCGTGGAAAAAAGCCAAAGTTATTAAAGTCGGTCCCGAGGTCCAAGAGGTAAAACCGGGAGATATTATCGGAGTAAAGAATTTTAAGCCCATAGAGTTCGCAAATGGAGAGTCCCTCCTCCTGTGTAAAGAGGGTAATGTTTTGTTCAAATATGCCGCAGAATCCGACGAAAAAAGAACATAGAGGCCGACCTACCGGCAATGCCAAGAGGCGAGCCAAAACTCGCTGGAAGAACGCTGCGAATGAATACGTTAAATTGGCTAAAGAAGGCCGGAAAAATATTAAAGGCGAAGCTATGCGCCGAGCCGGGTATTCGTATAAATACTCTCAGCACCCGGAGCGGTTGTTTTCCAACGAAGAGTTCCAAAAGTTAGTGGGAGAAATCGTGGACGAGGACGAGATTCTCTCTAATTGGAATGAAATTGCTAAGTCCCCGGAGGATAAACGAGCCGCTATTATGGCTGGAAAGGAAATTTTTAAGTTGAAAGATAGATACCCGGCCGGGAAACTCAAGATGGCTAAATACCAAGAAACTGTTAATCGTTATATTGATGAAGATGATTCATCTAAAAAAAATTCTCAAAAAAATTCGGCAGAAGATTCAAACTAAACTGGATGACCGATATCGGCGTAAGGCTCACGCCAGAGGTGAGTCGGCTCATTTTTCCGTTAAAAGGGAAGATACTTTAGGTACTGATGAAAATAAGTGATAAAAAACTTCAAAAAGATATCGGGTGGGAACCGTTTGAAGCTCAAAAGGAGATTATTGACTCTCCCGCTCGGGAGAAGGTTGTAGTTTGTGGCCGCCGGTTCGGGAAGACCTCTTTGGCGGCCTATCAAGTTCTTAAAAATGCTTTAGTCCCCGGTAAAGTTATATGGGTGGTAGCTCCAAGCTACGAGTTAACTAAACGGGTTATAGACAACGTGGTGCAGTGGCTTTCGGAGATATTTCCCCCGGAGGATAAAATGTTTGAGGTAAAATACCGACCGTATCCGACTATTACAACTGCCGCTGATACGAAAATAGAAGGTAAGTCCACGGAAAATCCGGTGGGACTCTTGGGTGCCGAGGTAGACCTTGTTATTATGGATGAGGCGGCTTTCGTGCCTAAAAATATTTGGGAGACATATCTTCTTCCGACAACTCACGACAGAGCCGCTGAGACTATTTTTATAAGCACCCCCTGGGGTAAGAATTGGTTATACAATAAATGGCTCCAAGCTCGGGAATGGGGTGGAGCGTTTCAATATCCTTCCAGTTCCCGTCCCAGTTTTTCGGACAAAGAATGGGAGAACGCTAAACAGATACTTCCGGCTGATACCTTCCGCCAGCAATACCAAGCTCAATTTGTTGATGCGGCGGGCTCTGTGTTTTCCGAGTCGGATTTACGGGATTGCGTAAATGAAAATGCTCGAGAAGACGTGCGAGAAGGCGAGATTTACACTATGGGCGTTGACTTGGCGAAAATGAAGGATTGGACGGTTTTAACGGTAGTGAAAAATTCCACTAATCGGGTAGTGCATATTGAAAGGTTCCAGCAGATGTCTTATACTTATCAAAAGAAACGCATTAAAGCCTTGGCAGAAAGATATAATAATGCTAAAATAATTTTGGATTCGACCGGGCTGGGTGAGCCGATTTATGATGATTTGTTTGACGAAGGTCTCCTTGTAGAGGATTATCATTTTTCTTCCGCTTCCAAGGAACGCCTTGTGGATAATTTAAGAATTTTTATTGAACAAAATTTGTTAGTGGTTCCCAATGACAAAGAACTCTGGGATGAGCTGACTGCTTTTCAAAAAGAAATGTTACCCAGTGGTCGCATCAGATTCCAAGCTCCGCCGGGTATGCATGATGACATGGTAGATTCGCTTGCTCTGGCTACTTGGGATTTAGAGAAAGAAACTTACCGGGAAAGAAGCAAAATGCAGGAAGAGCTAAAAGCTGGGTTTGAATATCGTAATACTTTTCAAGATACAGGAATATAATGCCACTCCCTACTCCAAAACCTGAAGAATCCAAAGATGAATTTGTCTCCCGTTGCATGAGCAACGAGAGTGCCAAGAAAGAATTTGAAAGCGAGGACCAGCGGGTGGCCGTTTGCCTCGAAAAATGGAGGAAGAACAAGAGTAATAATTCTGAATAATGCCTTCACATTTAGCCCAAATTCAAACGAATATTGACGAACTCTCCAACCAGGAATTAACCCTTAACCCGACTTATGCCCCTACACAGTTTCAGGTAGTGGATTTAGTAGACCGTTACTGGATGTCCAGATACAAGGACTCGGATTGGAATGTAAACAAAAACGGTCGCAGGCGTTCTAAAAAACCGTTTTTTAATATTGTAGAGAATCCGGTTTTTGTATCCGCCAAGATGATTGACTTGGATATGAAGCATATTCGGATTGAACCGGCTGAGGGGCAATCCGTTTTACCGGCTCATTTCCTGGAACAGGAGCTTCGGGTGTGGATGAAAGACAATAAAATCGCCAAGTTCTTAAACAATCTGGCAGTATTACTTCCCAAATACGGAACAGCGGTTGTTAAAAAGGTGAGAGACCAGAACGGAGACATGCATCTCCAGTGGGTTCCGCTTCAAAACTTGAAGGTTCAAACGGACGCTGATTCTCTGGAGGACTCCCTTTTCGTTGCCGAGGAACATGATATGCTTCCCAATCAAATGAGAGATATGGGAAGCTGGGAACAAGACAAGGTAGAGGAGGCTATTTCTGCAAATGAGGGAATTAATAAGCGTATAAAGGTTTGGGAATACCTGGGTCCGATTGAGGGCGAGACCGATAATTACTTCATTGTTGCGGAAGTGCCGGGAGAAGAAGAGGGGGTTATTCTTTTTCAGGGGAACAGAAATGTTGAGGATATATACAAGGAAATCCACTGGGATAAAGTTCCCGGCCGCTGGCTGGGAGTCGGTCAGGTGGAGAAGCACTTTGAAGCTCAAATTCACTTGAATCGAGTGCAAACCTTTAAGATGGATTCGCTCCACTGGACATCTAAACAGGTTTGGCAGACAAGAGACCACAACATCAACAAAAACTTGATGGAGATAGATAACGGAGAGATTATGAAGGTGCGGGGTGATTTGACTCAAGTGGATATGCAGGAGAAAAACTTGGCTGCTTATCGTGAGGAGGAAAATGTTTGGCTTCAGAATGTGCAAGACAGAAGTTTTGCCTCCGACGTTGTGCAGGGTCAACAGCCCACTTCGGGAGTTCCCCTTGGTGCTACTATTTTGGCTTCGCAGATGGCTGGTGGCTTCTTTAATGTCAAACAAGAAGAGATGGGAATTTTTGTAAAAGATTTGATTAATGATTGGATAATTCCTGAATTTAAGTTCGAAAAATCAGAGGAGCATATTTTGAATCTTATAGGAGTGGAAGAGAGGCAGAGAAAGTTCTTTGACCAGTTGATACTTAACACTCGTGTTAAGGACAGGATTAGAAGGTTTATAGCGGAAAACGGATTTTACCCGGAAAGCACACAAATAGATGTTTTCAAGGCTTCGGAGAAAGAGGGGTTGCAAGAGCCGGAAAATAGGTTTGTTAAAATTCCTGATAAGTTTTATGATAATCTAAAGTATAAGATTGATGTCGTAATTACGGGTGAGACGAAGGATTCTCGTGGACAAGTTCAAGCCTTGCAAACCGCTTTGCAGAATACTCAAGACCCGGAAAAGCAACGTGAACTTCTTAACCGCTTAATGGTAGTGCTTGGTGAAGCTCCGCTGGCTCAAGAGGGAACACCTGATGTAACGGAAGCTGTCCAGGAGAGGGCTAGCCAGACCCAAGCAGGTTCGCCGCCGAGAGCCCCTTCGCCGCCTTCGGCTCCGCAAGCAGGTAATCAGCAACAAAATCTTTAGTTATGGAAATTAACCACCAAGACAGACAATTTTTGAAAAAGAACAGAAGGGGACTGTATAAGATATGGAGTAAATGGATTGAGGAGCTGGAGCAAGAAGCATTGAGTATGGGCAAAGGAGAAGAGCGGGATACCAAAATTGCGATGATACAGGAATTGAGGGGCACATGGCTCAATCAATTTCTGGCTGAAGAAAGTAATAAAGAAGAAGATACAGGTGTGTAATAATTAATCGGCGGACAAAACCGCCTTACCAAATGAGATTTACTATGAGTGAGGAAGACAAAACTTCCGAAGAAGTAAATGAGGGAGCAGACAAAACTGCTGGAGAAAATGAGGGGCAAGTTGGTGAAGGTGCCCAACAAACCTCACCCGAGTCCCAATCGGAGGGGGATTCGCAACAACCAGATGTTGAAACCTTGATGCAACAGAAAAAGCACTGGGAAAAGAAAGCTAAGGAACTGGAACAACAGCAAGGTTCTTCCGAATCCGAGGGGCAGTCCAAGCAACAAGCGGAACAACAAGTTCCCCAGGTAGACGAGGACCGCCTTGAGAAAATAGAAATCATGGCGGAAGGCGGATACCGAAAAGAGGAGCTTGATTTGGCTGCTCGACATCGGGATAAAGGCGAGTCCATTCGGGACGCTCTCCAAAAACAGGATGTCAAGGATTTCCTGACTTGGAGACGGCAAAAGAATGAGACCGAACAAGCCTCCCCCGGTGCTTCAGCCCCAAGTGGTTCCACTGCTGGACCAAAGAAAAGTCCTTCGGAGATGACACAGGAAGAACACAAGAAGCTGTGGGAGCAATACAAAAATCAGCAACAAGGTGGCACGTCTGGTGCATAAACCGGATTAGTTTTTAACAGTTATGCCTAACCAAAACTTTAGTGTCTTTGTGCCAGAAGTTTGGAGTTCGATGGTCAACGAGTTCTTCAAGGAGCGTTTGATGGCGGCGAATGTTTATACCGATATGTCGGATGAGGTAGCCGATGGTGGAGACACCATTCATATCCCTCATATTGGTGATAATTTCTCCGCTTCGGACGTTAAAACCACCAACGGTGTGGTAACTGCCGCTACGATTGACGACACGCAGACCCAACTGACTATCGGTAACTGGAAGGCGGAAGCCCTCCTGTTTACTGACTATCAGGCTGCGCAAGTTGCCGGGAAGTACAACCTGCAACGTCGTTATATCCAGAATATCGGTCATACCTTAGCCCGCAAGGTGGACGATGACTTGTTGGGCGAATACTCCAACTTTGACAACACGTTAGGTGACTCTACTTCAGATTTCACCTCTACGAACTTCGAAAGTGCGCTTTCTATTCAGGAGTCTCTTTCGGTGCCTCGTGAGGAACTGTCTCTTATAATTCATCCTCGGATGTATTACGGAGACGTGTTCAAGCGACAGAAGTACTACGATGCTTCTCAGTTCGGTGAAGCCAGCTTGCCCAATGGTTCCATTGGCAGGTTGCTTGGTGTCCCAGTTTTCCGCACTGCTCAGATTCCCCTGAACAACGGAGCACTGGAGAACCAGTTGGTTCACCCCGAAACTGTTGTGTTTGCTTTTGGTAACTTGCGGCCGCCTCAATCGGGTAACGCCGTAGGTGCCTCTGAGCCTTCTGGAGTGCGCCTTCAGGAGCGTGAAGGTGAGGACCTTCGTGTGAAGCTCACCGGTGACACAATGTATGGTGTCAAAACCTTACGTTCCAGCACTGGTGTGCGTATTCGAGCGAGTAACGACAGGTAATCAGAATAAGGGAGGCCCTCTTTCGGGGGGTCTCCCTTAAATTATTATTATTTATGAAAATTTCTTACTTAGCCCATTTCGGGAACCCTAACGCCAATCCGATGGAAGAGGGTATCGAGTATGCGCTTAAACAGTTGGGGCACGAAGTTCAGCGCATTGATGAAAATAATTTCAGCAAAGAAAAGGAAAAAGTAGACGGGGATGTACTTCTTTTCCACAAGGGCGGTACACAGTTAGGTGTTTCCATGCAGGAGTTTGCCGAGTTTTTGCAAAATTTAGATATACCGAAAGTGCTTTGGTATCCTGACAAGGTTTGGGGAGACCGATTTGAATGGATGCTTAAAATTCTCCCCTTGGTGGATTTGGCGTGGCTTACTGACGGAACTTTTGTTCGCTCTCACAGTTTTATCAATTTGCACGAGGGAATTTTTGGCTGTGACGAGCGGTTTGCTTATAAGGGGAAATACAAGAAAAAGTTTGATTCCCCTATCACCTTTACTGGCTCCACTTATGGCGAAAGAAATCGCTGGGCGGTTGAGTTGCGCTCTAAATTCGGAGATGATTTTAAGATTTGGACTGATGTATTCGGGGAAAGTTTGAATGATTTGGTGGCTTCTTCAAAGATTATAGTCGCCCCTGACTATCCCGCTGATGATTTTTACTGGTCGGAGCGTATTTGGTATCACATAGCTCGAGGCGGATTTGTTATTCACCCCAAATTGGAGCGTCTGGAGGAATATCTAACAGACGGAGTTCATTATGTCGGTTACAAGGATAGGGAAGAGATGATAGAAAAAATCCGGTATTATTTGGAAAGACCGGAAGCCAGAAAAAAAATAGCGGATGCCGGTATGAAAAAGGTGAAAAGTGAGTATAGATTCCAAGATACATTAAAATTAATACTCCAAAAACTATGAAAATTGGGTTCCTTTCACAAGCTGCTTCCAGCGGGCATACTTATGTAAACAAACAATTTGAGCGTGCTTTTGCGGAAGAGCACGAGGTTGCTCACCTGATATTCGGGGGTGCCAAAGAGAATGATTATCAATATGCTGTTGATTTATTTGAGAGACCGAGTGTTATTGATACTCCTTTTCTCCAAATGTCAGTAGAAGATTACGACCACATAAAGGAGTGGATTGACAAAGAGGGCATTGATGCTTTGTTTTGCAATGAGGTCGAGGACTGGAACCTTTTAAGTGAATTGAAAAAAGACGTGAAGCTGATTGGTTATATTGTTATGGACAGAATCCAGGTGGGAACTATACCGCTCTATGAGAGAATTTTTGATTTAACTTACATCTGTAACGAGAGAGGTTACGAGATTTTTTCCGCCCAGAAGAATTGTCAATTTGTTCCGTGGGGTGTAGATACCGAGCAATTTAAGCCAAGAGGTGAGGCGGATACTTACTTTGTTCATTCAGCCGGTTGGGGTGGCACGGATTACAGGAAATGCACTCCCGAGACAGTCAGGAATTGGTATCAAACGGATTCAACACTTACTTTGGCGACACAGGCGAAAGTGTATGACCACAGGACAGCGGAGATTGTCAGGGAGCAAAGAGGTAACAGGTTGAATTTAATTTTTTCCGCCAAGAAACCGGAGGAGATATACGAAAAAGGAAAGGTTTATATTGGTCTTTCAAAACATGAAGGTTTGGGGCTTTATTTGCCGGAAGCGTTAGCTTCGGGGTTGCCCGTGATTACGACCGATGCTTCTCCCATGAATCAGTTTGTGGAAGACCAGAAAACTGGCCTTTTGGTGAGTTATGATAATACTTTTACTCGTAAGGATTTTGAGTTGCAGGGTGTAATCCCGAAAGAGGACGAGATATTTGAAAACCTCCAGTGGGCAGTGGAGAACCCTGATAAAATGGAAGAGATGGGTAAAAATGCTCGGGAGTTTGCCCTAGAGAATCACTCAATGGAGTTGTTCACTAAACATGTTAACAAAGCACTAAATCATGTCTAATGTTTTCGGTGGTTGGTCAATAGAAAAGAAACTTTTTGATTGGATGTGTGAGAATTTGGATTATGGGAAAAGGATGCTTGAGTTTGGCAGTGGTTGGGCCTCTGAAGAGCTTAACCAATTTTGGGAGCTTTACTCTATTGAGCATGACCCGGCTTGGTTATTTCAAACGAGTTCTAGATATTTTTATGTTCCCCTAAATGGAAAGAATAAAAATTCGGATTATGATTGGTATGATGCCAAGGTGCTTGATGCAGTGCTGAATAGGGGTGTGCCGAATTATTCGTATGTTTTAGTGGATGCCCCCAAGGGAGAGGCCCGTCCTCAGATAATAAATTACACCAAGTGGTTGAATCGGAAAGCTACTTTTATTCTGGATGATGTGGACAGTAAACATTTAAAAAATTTTCCGTATCAGTTAGGCGAGGTTCTTGGTCGGGAACCGGAGATTCACGACGGTAATAAAAAACAATTTGCAGTAATATAATGTATGTAGTATTAGGACAACGCAGGTCGGGAACCAGTATGATAGCTGGTGTTCTGCATCACCTGGGAGTTGATATGGGACCTGACCCGGAACGCTCCTCGGAGAGAAACCCCAAGGGATTTTTTGAGGACGAGAGGTTTGTGGACATATCCCGCAGGATTCTTAAAAAGGTTGAAAACCAAGAGGTTAATAGTTTAGCCAGATTGGAGCTTGACTTTGAGGACGAGATTTCAGAATTAGTGGAAAGTAGAGAGGAGCCCTGGGGGTTTAAGGATGTTAACCAGGTGCAAACTCATAAGATTTTCAGGAAGCACCTGGAGAATCCGAAGTATTTTGTTTTGTATCGTAATCCTTATGATATAGCTCGTTCTTTACAGGATTGGCATGAGGTTCCAATTTACAAGGCAGTAGATGCTGTTCTTTCTAATTACAGTGTTCAGCAGGAATTTTTGAAACAGTGTCAAGACCCTGTTTTGACTATTTCTTTTGAGCGTGCAAAGCAAAATCCCGAATATATTGTAGATAAGATAATAGATATGTTAGAATTTGAGGTGAGTGACAAGAATCGCAAGAATGCAATAAATCACATTGACCCTGAACAAACTTCACTATGAAAACATTGATTATAGGAAAAGGAGAAGTTGGGACTGCGTTATATAATATTTTGGGGGAGGTGCATAATACGGCTGCGGTTGATAAGGTGGATAATTTTAGCAGTCCCGTTAGCGAGAACCCCGATATAATTCATATTTGTTTTCCTTATTTTGACGGATTTGAAAAAGAAGTACAGGCGTATCAAAAGAGGTATTCTCCTTCGTATACTGTTATTCATTCTACTGTTCCTGTTGGGACTTCTCGTTCACTTGGAGCTATTCATTCTCCCGTAAGAGGCAAACATCCTAATTTGGAGAAATCACTTCTTACATTTGAGAAGTATCTGGCAGGTCAGGGGATAGATGAATTGGCAGATTATTTCCGCCAAGCCGGTATTGAGCCGGTTTTAATCAGGAAACAGGAGACGGCCGAGCTTGCTAAGATTTTGTCTACAACTAGGTATGGTATGATGATTGAGATTGCCAAGGAAACGGAGCAACTTTGTAACGAGTATGATGTTCCCTTTAGTGAGGTTTATACGCTCTGGGAGCAGGGTTACAACGAAGGGTATAAAAAACTGGATATGTCGCACGTGGTGAGACCGATTTTGCAACCCCAGCAAAAGAAAATAGGAGGTCATTGTGTCCTTGAAAATCTGGAGTTGCAGAATTCTAAAATGGCTGAATTTATAAAAAAGTAAAACTCTAAAATGGATTTCAACACTTCCACAGAAACATCGCTTATTCACGACATCACTTTTTGGACGGGTGCTGATACCGCCTCTTATCCTATTTCTCATAGGACCAGGAATATTAACGAGTGGTATAAGGGGGTTAACCAGTTAATCTGGGAATCCGATAGAAGCTGGCAGTATGATGATTCGGGTTATAACACTCTCCCTATTGCGGAAACGGATTTGGTGGACTCCCAGACCGATTACACCAAACCTTCAGATGCCCAGAGGGTGATGCGTGTTGAGGTAAAGGATAAGGATGGTAACTGGCGGAAGCTGGATTACATAGACGAATCTGATATATATCAGAATTACGATGAAGTGGTGGGCAGTGAAAAGGCGTTTCCTGTTGTTTATGATTTAATGGGGCAATCCATTTTACTTGGTCCCGCCCCAGATGGCGACGAGGTTACTACTACATCTGGCTTAAAGGTACACGTGTCTCGGCAGATTCAGGGTTTTTCCACGGATGATACCAATACGAGTCCCGGATTTGTTGAGGACTTTCACAGAATTTTATCGCTTGGAGCCGCCCACGATTATTTGGTCAAGGAAGATGCCTCACAGGGGAAGATAAATCGTATTAAAGGAGAGATAAATGGTTACAGAGAGGCAATGCGTAAGTTTTATGGGGGCAGGCAAATGGATAAGCCCGCCCGCTTTGAGCCGTTTATCCAAAGTGATGTATGATGGTAAGAGACCCTCGTAAGAGAATTTATTTGGCAGTGCTAAACGAAGGAGAGATTCGGGTAGAGTTAGCGTCTGTCATTAATAAAGCACTAAAAAATGAAAAGTTTATTGTAACAGTTGATTATGCCACGGATAAGCCGATTGCCAATAACCGTAACAAGATTGTTAAGAAATTCTTGGACTCGGGAATGGATTATCTGGTGCAAGTTGATGATGATATAATTCCGCCTGATGACTTTTTGGATATGGTGTTGTATGATAAAGATATTATGGCTCCGGTTATGTTCGCTTACCGCAAGGAAGGGTTGATTCCGTTGACTTTGCGGCAAAGGGAAGACGGTAGTTATACTACAATCACAACCAGGGAAAACGGTGGCACTGTTGAGGTAGACGCTGTGGGGAGTGGTTGTCTTATTACCCCTCGGAGAGTTTTAGAGGACGTAAAAGCTCCCTTTTTAAATGAATATGACGAGGAAGGAATAAAAGAACGAGGATTGGATATTGCTTTTTGCAGGCGGGCGAAAGAGAGAGGTTGGCGAGTTTGGGGGCATCTGGATTATGTTTGTTCGCACTGGACGGTATTGGACCAAAAACAAATCTATGAGACAATACAGGATAATAAAACAGAACAAGTAAAATTAGCGGGGTCGGACACTTAATAATTTTGTCATTATGCATAGATTAGAACCAATAAAGTTGAAAGGTGAGTTTACCGCAAAGCAGTATGATGCTTTCGGTAACTTAAAGGACTGGGAGAAGATATATAACACTGTCTCTGACGGTGGTAAGGCTGATGTTGCGGAGTTGATTCGGGGAACAGGCAATAGCTTCGGTTGGTTGGCGGTAGGTGATTCCGGTACAGCTTTGGCTTCGGGAGATAATACCCTAAACAGCGAGATTACGAATGTTACTGATTTGAACAGGGCTAGTGCTACTACTTCAGCCAGCACTAACAATGTAACGGACGACACTTCCCGCTTTGTCCACACGTTCACCAACTCTTCTTCCAACCAGATTACTGTTCAGGAGACGGGTATCTTTAACACCAGTTCTGCTAACACGTCTCAGATGCTTGCTGGTCAGACCTTCTCCGACAAAAACCTGGATAACAACGACACTCTGAAGATAACTTACGACATCACGGTTAGTTAGTGTTAATTGGGCTTAATGAAATAGTTTGAAATATCAGCTCATTATTCTGGGCGTAAGTTTTTAATTTTAAATAATTAATGGCTTCTACTTCTTTTGATGACAGCTCGTGGAGCGGATATTTTGATGTAACCTCCGACAACGCCAAAGTTGACGAGGCGGTCAGTGATTTGATGATTGACTTGGGCACGCACGCACCCTCCGACTTTTGGAGCAATGTTGCCGCTGACGGCAGTGATATTCGGGTTACAAACAGCGCAGGGGATACCGCCTACTCCTTTGAGCTTGAGAACTTTGACAGCTCCAATAAGAC
>CAYTAF010000012.1:0-6832 GCA_964435865.1 uncultured Candidatus Saccharibacteria bacterium
CCTTTTGATAGGAGGCGTAAAGCTGGCCTCCAAAGCCTTCGTGAGCAGACAGACGCTGAAACGCGTTCAGCTGACCGAGCTTTAGCAGTGAACTCTTGGCAGTGAGACCGGTATGGAGCTGGGAGCGCTCATCCTCCAAGCCTATTCCCACGCTGATCTGGCTAATCGTGGAAGTCCCCAGTCCCGGCTGTGCCAGCAACTCGAAGGACCCGTGCCAACTTTGAGCGTACATTACGCCCGCTGGCAACAAAAGCACAATCAGAAGGGCGACTATGCCTGCCCTCATCTTCTTCACCTCCAGTGAAGGTACTTGCCGTATATTGATATTTATACCATTTTATAAAATACTACGCAAGGAGTTGCACCCTACCGAACGAACTGATTTTCAAATAATGTAGTCAACTCTTTTTCCGAAGTGGCCTGATCGGATGCCTTATCGTCCCGAAACTGTTTTAGACGTGGAAATCGCAAAGCAAGCCCCTTCCCGTCTTTATCAGGAGCGGCGGTATGAATGGGCGAGCGGGTAATCTCATCTGCCTCAATCTCTACCACAATATCTGGGCGCATCCATATATCCGGTGCCATTTCTTTGCTTAATGTATAGGTGTCCGGCTTGTTTTTAACAGCCACCTTGTCCGCCCGTTCTTTCATCTCGCGCCACTCTTCATCGGTAAGACCGGTGCCCACCTTGGCGATAGTAGTAAAGCCATCACCCCCCTGGGAACGTACTCCAATTAAAAAAGCACCGATGCCAAATTCATTCCGCTTGCCGCGGCCGTAATAATAACCCATCACCACCGCGTCAATCGTATCTTCCAACTCACCGCGCTGGGATCGCTTGAACTTTATCCAGTGAAAGCCGCGGGAGCCGGCCTCATACGGAGCATCTATTTTTTTAATGACAGCTCCCTCCAACCCCTCGGCAATGTACGCATCAAATTGATCTTCTATTGCCTCCGCCGTGCTAACTTTTTGCACGCGTGCAGCTAAAATAGTGCCCGCCGTGTTCGGATCGGGTAAATAACGGAGTAACTTTTGCCGCCGCTCTTTATACGGTTTTTCGCTAATGGAAAAACCATTCAGGTACAGCAAATCAAAAACAAACACTCTTAAGGGAATTTCGCGAGCGGTTTCTTGAATGTCGTATTTACGTTTTCGTTGCATTGTCTCCTGGAAGGGTAAAAATTCTCCGGTATTAGGATCATATCCGACCGCCTCGCCTTCAAAAATAGCACTATCAACATCCAAATCTCTCGCCGCTTGTACAATATCCGGGAACATCTCGGTGGTATCCTCCAGGTTACGTGAAAATATTTTTACTTCTTTATCGCTCTGAACTAAACTCTGCTGCTCCTTACTTGCTTTTTGCTTTTTATTTTCCGATCTTTGAAAAATATGTACTTGCACCCGAAATCCATCCATTTTTGGCTCGATATAGGCCTCACCCAACTTCTCTATAATTTTCTCAGCGGTGGGCAATCGTTCGGCGGATGACATTCGAACGGGCGTGCCCGGACTCATTTCAATTTTTTGAATACCCTCTTTTCCTTTTTGCTTAAAGGTTTCGACGATAGACCCGATATCCGCGGACATACTGTAGGCCCGCTCAACCTCCGCGCGCAAACTTTTATCGCCCGCCTCCATAACCGACAAGGCATCCAGCAATGTAAGCTCGGAAAAACCTAAGCGCAACTTCTCCAGCGGAATACGCACCACAAATCGCGCGCTTAAAGAATCCAGTCCGTGCAACAACTCGGCAAAACCACGAATTTTTCTGTCCTGCGAGCCACTTCCCTCGTAATGGGCAATTTCCAGCAATTTTTTGTGCACCTCCTGTACAGTCCATTCTTGCCCTGAGCTCCTTTGATTTATTTGCTCGGCCGCATTTCCTAGATCTCCCGCCTGATTATACATCTCTTGCACTTCTTCTTGGCTTGCCTCATAGGCCACTTGCAAAATTTGGACCATCAATTTCTCGGCAATATTAATCTCAACACCCTCGTGTGCCGGTGCCAGCTTGCCAAGCGCCAAATATGCCGCCGATCGCGCCTGATTTGAGTCCATTTCACTAAAAAGCTCAGCTAAAATCTCAGTCATCTCGTTGCGAGACGCGGTCTGCTCTAGTTGGTTTAAATATCTGGAAAATTCGCTTATCTTCATACGAGTCCCGAAATCTTAAAAACAAAAGCAAGATACAAAAGCAACAGGATCATTCCTTCCCAACGAGTCACCTCGCGATCTTGCGTGACAAAAAAGTAAAACAACGTGGAAGCGAGCATCATCGGCAAACCAAACACCAACATTGTCTGCGAAACCGCGATAACCCCGAAAAGGCCGGTCACCCCTATTACCGCAAAGCTATTCATAATATTAGAGCCAAGCACCGCTCCAATGGCAATCTCGGAATTGCCACGTCGGGCCGCTACCGCGCTGGTGGCAAGTTCCGGCAAGCTAGTGCCGAGCGCCACGGCGGTGGCAGCAATAATATCTGGGGAGATAGCAATATTTTGGGCAAGCTCTATAGTAGTTTCCACAGTGTATTTGGCACCAAGGTAAATAAAAACAGGAGGGATCAAAAGACCCAACCAGTCATATCGACTGAACTCTCCTCTGCGACGCTGAAAAACACCAAAAAAATTGCTGCCGCGTGAAGCTATCGTATACGAAAAGTAGGCAAAAATCCCTAAAATTGCCAAAATTGACTCCAATAATACTATCTCCCCGTCAAAGGCAATAGCTACTAACAAAAGAGCAGACCCCACCAAAAACGGCAGATCTATTTTCACCACCTCGAACGAAGTACGCAGCTTATGATTCACCAGAGCGGCTACCCCTAAAACTAACAATATGTTAGTAATATTGGAGCCGATAACATTGCCAGCTACAAAAGAGCTATTCCCGGCAAAAACTGCGAAAATACCTGAAGCTATCTCCGGCATGGAAGTGCCGATAGAAACCACTGTTGCCCCGATAACAAATGCCGGTATACGCAAAAAGCGGCCCAACTTCGCCGCTGTATCCGTAAAAATATCCGCCGCCTTCACCAAAATAAACAGAGAAGCGGCCAGCAAAACTACCAAAGAAAACAAGCCTGTCTCCATTACTTACCATTGTAGCAAAAATCATGCGGCCTAGCCACCGAAAAGCATATCTTTTGTGGGCGCCTCCACTCCTGTGGGCGAGTCTTATCTTTTATTTTTCATCTCAATCCCAGCCGCTGGGAGATGCTCCGACTATTCCATATTTAAACGTAGCAGGACATTTTGGAGAATTTTTTATCTTAACGCTCCTTGTATACCTTGCGCTGCGACACCAAAAGACCACCAACAACAAAAAGACCCGTCTTTCGAAAAGACAGGCTCGCCTGTCGGCGAAGCAGGCCCTTATATGGACTGCGAGCATCTCTATAAGTTACGCCGCTCTGGACGAATTTCACCAGTTATTTGTATTTGGGCGCACTGCCAGCTTGCTAGATCTTGGCCTTGATACTGCCGGAATTATGACAGGCTCTCTTTTGCTTTTTTGGCCACCTGTTCGAAAACAGTAGGTTCATGCTCTGCCAGGTGAGCTAGAATCTTGCGATCCAGGCCGATGCCGGATTCTTTCAAGCCCTGGCGGAACTGTGAATAACTAAGTCCGTGCTGGCGCGCGCCAGCATTGATTTTTGTTTGCCACAAACGGCGAAAATCGCGTTTCTTGGTGCGCCTGTCCCTATAAGCATATTGCCTAGCCCGTTGCACTGCCTGCTTGGCAGATCGATACTTTGTGGATCGATCCCAATTGTAACCTTTCGCCTCTTTTATGAGACGCTTTTTACGCTTCCGCCTTCCTGCTGCTTTCTTAACACGCGTCATAATTAATTATATGGTAATTTGCTTTTAATGTATTTTTTTATACTTGGCTCGGTAATTTCGTGCCATTTCTTTAACTGGCGCTTTTTATCCCCGGATTTTTTACGCCGAAAGTGACCCTGCCCGGCGGGCCGAAAAAACACCTTACCGTTTCTGGTAACCTTAAACCGATCACGAATGGATTTATTGGTTTTAAGTTTTTGTTTTGCCATAACGCTTCTTTTTAGCTTTTTTTGTGAAGCATCGCCACCATGCCCATTGGATGTTTCTTGGGAGGTTGCTCATACTCGGCTGTCTCTTCCAGCATATCTATAAATTGCTCCAGCTTTTCTTGCGCGTACTCTTTTTTGCCTTTTTCCCGACCCCTCAAAAAGAGCTGTACCCGAACTTTATGACCCTGCTTTAAAAAACGGTCCGCTTGTTTAGCCTTGGTCTCCAGATCATGACCCGAGGTTCGCAAAGAAAATCTAACGCCCTTCACTTTAGTTTCTTTAGATTTGCCTTTTTTTGCCGCCTTTTGCTGCTGGTACTTATATTTAGAATAATCCATTAACCGCACCACCGGCGGCTGAGCGTTGGGCTGAACTTCTACCAGATCCAGGCCTTTCTTTTTGGCTATCTCTTGAGCTTCTTTTGTTTCTACCACCCCTTGATTCTCCTCGTTCTCATCGATAAGCCGCACCTGAGAGGCTCGTATTTGCTTGTTTGTCTTAGTAAATTCCTGCCGTGCGATAAGAGTAATGTGTTAACGGGTTAAAATCTGCGAGTATTAGGATATTTTATAGGTGTATTTGCCATTCGTCAACATAATAATAACAAAAACCTCTAGAAATGTAAAGATATTTTACTGGACGCAAGGCCAGAAAAGCGGTATCCTACAAATATATGCCTACCCTTGCCACTAACAAACTGGCCCAACGCGATTTTGAAATCCAGGAAGAGCTGGAGTCGGGCGTAAAACTACAAGGGCATGAGGTGAAAGCCGCCAAAAACAGCCAGGTGAGCCTAAAAGGTAGTTATGTGCGCATTCGGGATGGAGAGCCATGGCTGGTAAATGCCCACATTGCTCCCTATCAGCCTAAAAACACCCCTGAAGACTATGACCCGGACCATGAACGCAAGCTCTTGCTGAATGAAAAAGAAATTGCTCGCCTTGCCGGTAAACAACAAGAATCAGGGTTGACAATAATACCAATTAAGATGTATACTGTAAATGGTAAAATAAAGCTTAAAATAGGAATTGGCAAAGGTCTAAAAAAGCCGGATAAACGAGAAAAAATAAAGAAAAAAGAGTTTGAGCGCAGAAAACAGCGTATTGTAAAAGGAAAAAGATAGACCTCGATCTTTGAAAATTGGAACTTAAAGTTTGTAAATTGGAACTTGGAAATTGGAAATTAAACAACGGGGCCGACCAGGTTCGCTGGCATAGATGAGCCGGGAAACCTCAGGCCGAGGTGATGTCTCGATTCCCTGCACCCTATGTGGTGCCAGGGTGAAATCCATCACACCATATAGATGCCAACTTCTTAAGCAAGCTGCGCAACACTGTGGCTTCTGCCTTCAGTGCGCCAGCATTGGCACCTGTCGCTGCCTAAACAGTGCAGCGGCCTACTCTTGGCTGATGCCTAATAAGTCACGAGTAGCTTGGTATTAGGCCTCGCAATCTCGCTTACCATCGGCGGCATATTGCGGGTAATATATGCCGATGTGCGGCTTATCGGGATTTCGCTCACTTTGTACCCGAAAGCCAAAGACCTAAAGTGAGCTACGCCTGTAAACTGTTCCACGGCACTATGCCACACGGGGGTGCAATTCCCCCCGGCTCCACCAATTTAGCCAAAAATAGCCAGACCTTGCGCCTGGTGTTTTTTTGTTTACCAAATTGAGTACCTCGCCGCAGTCTTAGCGGAGAATGGCTCCAGGTAATCGTAGCTAAAAACCACCCGTGGAAGGGTGGTTTTTATTACTAGATGCTTGCCCGGGGCGGGATTTGAACCCGCAAGGAGTAAGTGCTCCCGGGGATTTTAAGTCCCCTGCGTCTGCCAGATTCCGCCACCCGGGCATTCACAAAGTTCAATTTTAGGCGCCGGCGGGATTTGAACCCGCGAATAAGGGATTTGCAGTCCCTCGCCTTAGGCCGGACTTGGCTACGGCGCCCCTCACTTGGAAAGAATAGAAATTCCCGCACTTTTTTAAGATGAGCTATTCTACCGGAAAATGTTTTTGATGTTTTCTGGTTTTTTAAACTATAAAAACAATAGGCCATTCTTTCCAAGTGAGGGGCCAAGACGCCATTAGTAAAGCTCAGTGAGCTGTTGCTTATGTTTGCCTCTGGCGGGCCTCTAAATAATACCAATATCTTCTTAATTAGTAAACCCCGTGCTAAAAGCACGGGGTTTACTATTCTACAATAACAACTTTCGTGGTTTGTTTTCCAAAATTACGAGCCTCTTTCTCGGAAGGCATCCAGATATCCATACGATTTTTATGTTTATCATTCATCCGATCCTCTACTACAAAAACTTGGTCTTCAAATAACTCCGGCATTTTTACTTTTGTGCCGATCGGCAACCAGTTAGCAGCAACAATACCATATCGCACATGGGTCATAGAAGCTGTTTGGTACGGCGTGTCATCTGTTTGCTCCGGGGTAGAAGAATAAGCCGTCACCGTACGTACGGTAGACCATTGGTGGTCCAGTTTTTTAAACTGTTCGGCCAAATCCTCTTTGTAAGTCTCTGCATCCCAGGCCGGATGCACAGCAAAGCGCATCGGCTCCTCTGCCTTAATTGCAAATAAATTGTGAGGGAACAAGATAAAACTTACCAGAGAGACAAATAAAGCAAGGGTGATTACCCTCATACATTAATATTAATGATAAGCCCTTAATTTGCTGTCGACTATCACTTCTCAATTAAGGAAATTGTCTTTTGTTTTTATCATATATATATTATTTTGTCAATACCAAGCGGGAGACGGGA
>CAYTAF010000012.1:6932-9905 GCA_964435865.1 uncultured Candidatus Saccharibacteria bacterium
AAGCGGGAGACGGGATTTGAACCCGCAACCTCTTCCATGGCAAGGAAGCGTTCTGCCAGTTGAACTACTCCCGCGCTTCGCCTATAAACAGGCTCAGCGTAAACTATTCTCCATTAACTCTAACTTCTTTCGTCTACCCCAACCCTTGATCTCTTGCTCTCTCTTTGCGGCTTGTGCTCTCGAAGAAAATTTTTCCAAATAAATCAGGCGCAAAGGAAGCCTATTTCTAGTATGGCGACTTTTTCCATTAATATGCTCCTCCATTCTAGCTAAAAGATTTCCGGTGATGCCAGTATACAAGTATCCATCACTGCAACAAATAATGTAAACCACATAACTCATATTTTTAGTTTACACCGAGCAAAACAAAGTTTTGCGAGGTGCCTGGGGTCGGAATCGAACCGACGACACCGGGTGCTTCAAACCCGTGCTCTACCCCTGAGCTACCCAGGCGCACTCTCTATTGTAATAAATACTTTTAAAAGTGCAAGCAAGCTATTGACCCAGGGTGGGCGGTGTAGGATTCGAACCTACGACCTCATCCATGTGACGGATGCGCTCTAGCCAGCTGAGCTAACCGCCCCTCACTTGGAAACAATAGTAGAATTTTTAATTCTCTTTTTTAGGTGTGTCATAGAGCCGGAGAATCTTTTTAACATCTTTTCTCTATGTTTGGCATCAGATTCCGATAAATAGGCTTCATAGTATACTAAAATAAAAGGTCTTCTGGGCTTTGTAGATTGCACTAAACCATTATTATGATCAGCAATTCTGTCCTCTAGCTTTTCCGTGTAACCAACATACAGTTTTTTATCCTGCTTGCTCTGCAATACATATACATAAAACATAATTGTCCATTGTTTCCAAGTGAGGGGCTAACCGCCCCGAATATGCCCGGGGTGGGATTTGAACCCACACGCCCCGAAGGGCACAGGCCCTCAACCTGCCGCGTATGCCTGATTCCGCCACCCGGGCCATTGATCTTTACTGAAGGCCTACTGCCCTCTCTTTATCAATAGCTATTACCTGCTTCAACTCCGACAGCTTGCGCGAAAGATGCGGCACATTCTTTGCAGGATACATCTCAGCCACAATCTTTTTTGTATCACTTTTGGCAAAACTTAAAACCCAACTACAAGGTTCTCTATAAATATGCCCTGTTACACTCAACTTACGCCGTAGCGCTGCCTGTAACCAATCTAAATATTCCTTGCTTCCAGAAATAAACCTCAAATAAAACAGAAAACTATTTTTCCAACGCGCATCCCAAAAACTATAACATGAACCATCTCCATCATAATAGCCTCGCAAAAAATGGAAGAATATGCTGTCGGGTATATCAAGCCGCCCAATAACTTTACTTTTATTAGACATCAAACCAATAGAGTTCAGCCAGCGATATAAAATAACATCTCCCCACTGTACATGATAGCTCCATCCTCCTTGCCCGTTTTGCTTGTAAGCCGTCTTAACCTTAAGGCCTAAGCATCTTTTTAAATTATCAATCTGCTCATTTTCTATTGAGGTAAACTCAAGATGTCGGCCATCCTTAGATAAATTTCCATCGCTAACCAGCAGGCCTACAGCATAAGCAAACTCTGGCGTCCATTTGGGCAGCTCTTTTCGTCTTGGTTTAGGACCTGGCTTTGCCATAAACCCAGGGTAATTAAGTTTTCTGATTTTGCTCTTCTGCTACCTTGCTTTCCTTATCAGTATCGTCTCCGCTACTCTGCTCGTTTTCAACATCCTTGTTGGCATCTTCTTCTTGCTGTTTTCGTGGTTGCTCGACATATTCAGCTTCTTCGTTATCTGTCTGTTCTTGCGTGGCTTGCTTGCCGGTCGCCTCCTGCTGATTTTCTTGCCTGTCAGGCATTTCATCCTCCATCTCGTCCTCGTCCGGACCCAGAACTTCGCGTACACGCATGCGAGCCCGGCGGCCGGTACGACCACGCAAATAATATAACTTAGAACGACGAACTTTCGTGCTCTTCAGGCGTTCAATACGGGCAACGGTAGGAGCGTGGACCGGGAAAATACGCTCCACGCCATAACCGGAAATTTCAGTCCTCACTGTAATAGTGCCACCCATTTCGTTGCCGTGCTTGCGCGAGATCACCACCCCTTCAAAAGGTGTCAAGCGTTCCTTGCCTGCTTCACTCACCTTAGTCCATACCCGAACAATATCTCCAGTTCGAACATCAGGCATCTTTTTTTGCTGCTTTTCTTCTCTAAGGGCGTTTTTTCTTTTTTCTAAAAATTGTTGTACTGAAGAAGACATAACTTACTAGTTTTTAACTGATAGCTGATTAGTTTTTAGCTTCTTTAAAATGTTTTTTAAAGCATTAGGTAGCTCGGCTTCTAAGCGAGCCTGTTTGCCGGATGGTAAAACCGTTTCCAACGCGGAAGCATGTAAAAAAGGTCTATTCAACTCAGGAAGCTTTGGAACATCCTTCCAGTTACCATAAAGTGTATCACCAACTATGGGGTGTCCAGCGTATGCCAAGTGTACACGAATTTGATGCGTACGTCCAGTTTTCGGGAATGCTTTTACTAAACTGAATTCCTTGTTTTTTTCAAGCATAGTAAACTGAGTTTCAGCCGATTTTCCTCCGGTTTCGTTTTTTTGAACTACTCGTTGCTTAACTCCTTGAGTTGAAGCGCGCTTTATGCTCATTGTTACCGTAAAATCAGTCTCTTTAAGCACCCCTGTCACTAAAGCCATGTACTCTTTTTGAACCTCTCGATTACGAAATTTTTCTTTCAAAA
This sequence comes from uncultured Candidatus Saccharibacteria bacterium, assembly GCA_964435865.1. Classification (GTDB taxonomy): domain Bacteria; phylum Patescibacteriota; class Minisyncoccia; order 2-01-FULL-47-10; family CAYTAF01; genus CAYTAF01. The sequence goes on from CAYTAF010000012.1 coordinate 9,699, forward strand.
AATTAAAAGCTTCCTGGGTTTTTACCGCTACCATAGCCCCGGAAGTGCCCTTATCCAGCCGATGGACGATTCCCGGTCGCAAATCCGGATTGTCTCCCACTTCTTGCATTTGAGGGTAATGTTCTACCAACCAGTCCGTTAAAAATAGCTCGCTCTTACTATGCTTGAGGCTACCAGGATGAACTGCTAGGCCGGCTGGTTTATTAA
>CAYTAF010000012.1:10005-12661 GCA_964435865.1 uncultured Candidatus Saccharibacteria bacterium
ACCGTCGCTCACTGCCGTTCGCTCCCTAAAACCCCTCGGTTTTAGTATTTCCGCCAAGAAAAAACTTCGTTTTTTCTGTCTTTTTCTAAGGTTCGACTGTCCACTTGTGGCTTTAGACATATACGTTCCCTTTTGTTCTACCATTAGCTTATGTGCGCCCGCCTGGACTCGAACCAGGAACCACGGACTTATAAGATCCGCGCTCTGACCCTTGAGCTACGGGCGCCCCTCACTTGAAAAGAATAACAATTGTGATAGCACACCAAATGGAAAAAGCGCTCTAAATTTAGTGGTCTTCACTAAGCTTTGATTACAATCAGCTACTTTTTCTAAATTACCCCCATAGCTAACAATAATTTGCCACCTAGTTGGCTTTTAAGAGTATATCCGCAAAACATAGCAAGCCATTCTTTCCAAGTGAGGGGCGGGCGCCCATAATTATTGTTTTTATCAAAAAATGCCCTTTTCGTCAATTTACTCCAGGCCTTCACCATACTTCCGCGCCTCTTTTAACTTTTCCTCTACTTTTTGCTGTTTTTCCGGCCCGCGATCTAAGCTAAAACGTAGCTTGGGGGTGTGACGAATATTCACACGTTGATTAAGTTCTTGCTGTAAATCATAGACTTTGCCTCGCAGCCATTCTACTATCTCCTCCCCGCTTGTCATTGGGTACACCTGCAACAAAACATCCGCCCACTGCATATCCGGAGAAACATCCACACGCACCACTGATATAAGTATATCACTAGGTATTCCGCTTTCATTTAAAAGCATTTCTCCGAAATTATCCTTAATAAGCTGGGCTATCCGCAATTGTCTACGACTCCCTTGGCTCATAAAAAAGAATGTTAAAGAGTAGGATGCACAGTTTTTTCCTTATATACACGCAAAACATCCCCCTCTTTAATATTGGTCTCCCCTGCAAACATAAGCCCCGCCTCATATCCGGCTTCTACTTGTTTTACATCCTGCTTTCCTCGTTTCAACTCCTGCAATTTTCCTTCTCCCACCACCTCATCATTTCGCACTACTTCTACTTTGGCATCGGGCCGTAATTCACCTTCTTTTACTTTTCCACCTACGATCATACTGCCTTTTCTTTTCATGAACACCTCTAATACTTCAAGCGTACCCAGTTCTTCTTGTTGCACTTCCGGCTCGAGCAAAGATTCCATTTTTTCTTTGACACTGTCCGCAATATCATAAATGGTATTCGCCAGCTTTACCTCTACCGCCTCTTCCTGTAATAAATTCTTTACTCCATTCTCTTGACGCACGTTAAACCCTACCACCATAGATGGCTGCGAGGCCAGCGCCATCTTTACATCCGAGGTAGCCACCGGTCCCACATCCGCTTTAATTACATGCAAACCTATTTGGTCTGACTTTAGATTCTTGGCCAACTCGTTTTTAATGGCCTGCAAACAACTTGGTTCATCAGCTTTAATAACAAGATGTAGTACTTTATTGGCCTCACCTGAAGTCAAATCTTTAAAATCCGGCCAATTCTTATCTCCATCTGCCTTCTCAACTAATTGTTCCGCCTGTTTTTTACTCTCTACCTCCATAAACTTTTTCCCGGCTGATACTATTCCCGAAAAACCCAGGATTTCGGCTGGCTCTGAGGGGCCGGCCTCTTTAATTGTCTGCCCGCGCCAATCTCGCATCATTCTTACCTTCCCAATAACATCCTCAACAACAACAAAATGCCCCTGCTCCAATGTTCCGTCGCGCACAAGCAATGTTGTCTTTAGTCCTTCTTTGGGATCACGGTAAGAAGATAGTACCACTCCTTCGGACTGACCACCAGGAGAAGCTTTTAGCTCCTCCATGCCGGCTATTAAGTCAATCATCTCCAATAGCTCTCCCAGGTTTTCACTGTTCTTGGCAGAAATATCAACCGATGGCACCTCCCCTCCTTGCTCCTCCACTTGCACACCCTCTTCAATTAGCTCAGTTTTAATCTTGCCGGGGTTAGCGTTTGATAAATCTACTTTATTAACAGCTACCACCATCGGCAAGTCGGATTTTTGAATATGTTTAATGGCTTCCTTGGTTTGGTCTTCCACGCCTTGATCAGCTGCCACAACCAGCACCGCGATATCTGCTACCTGAGCCCCATACCCGCGCACCTTCTCGAAAGCTTCGTGCCCGGGAGTATCAATAAAAGTAATTTTTTTACCCCCTTCGGTCTTTGCTACATACGCCCCGATATGCTGAGTAATATCGCCGGCTTCTTCCGGCATCTCAGATTTCCGGATAGCCCCCAGCAACGTGGATTTACCATGATCAATGTGACCCAATACAACCACTACCGGCGGGCGCTCCACCAGCTTTTTGCTTTCTTGTTTTTTTGTAGCAGTTTTTTCTTGCGCCATAAGTAATAGTACGGAGGCGGGAGTCTGCCTACCGGCAGGCAGGGATACACCCTGTTATAAGGCAGAGCGTTAATCAAGTGAAGCGGCAAAACTTTTCGGCGGGTGTGGGACTCGAACCCACAAGGGCAAAATGCCCGGCGGTTTTCGAGACCGCTGCCTTGCCAATTAGGCCTAACCCGCCCTCTTCTTAGTACTTTATAATATCCTAAAAAACGCCTTTTTGCAAGAGAAAAGGGAGAGCCGTGATCGACTCTCCCTGTTCTGGGCGCCCGATATGA
>CAYTAF010000012.1:12761-14994 GCA_964435865.1 uncultured Candidatus Saccharibacteria bacterium
AGTAATGGAATTAAAAGCGCTTGCTATACAAGTATCACACTTTCAACTCCATCACCCCCTCTCTCCGAGTCTGGCAAAGAAAACACCTCCTTTCTAAAGAACTTTACCCTCTCCTCTCACCTATTCGGGCCAAGTACTCTACATAATAGACCTCTCATTTTGCCGTGTCAAGGGTAGAAAGACCTGTGCATAAATCGCTTTGACTTATACTGTCTCAGTCCGTACGCTTAAAATAGAATGAAACGCTTTGCCGTAAATTCACACCGTGGCCACAGCATTTTAGGCGCTACAATCTTAGCGGCCGGTGCCGCTTTTTTACAAGGCACGGCTGTTAACATAGCCCTGCCCGCCATTCAGGAACACTTCGACACCAACTTGGCCGGCATCCAGTGGGTCTTAAACGCGTACATCATGGTCTTGGCCGCCTTTATTTTAATCGGCGGCTCGTTAAGCGACCGCCTCGGTCGAAAAAAAGTATACCTTGCCGGTATTTTGATCTTCACCGGTGGAGCACTTTTATCTGCTTTTTCTCAAGAGTTGTACCAGCTTATCAGCTTCCAGGCCTTGCAGGGCCTGGGGGCGGCCCTGCTTTTTCCCGGAAGTTTAGCTATTATTAACGGCTGTTTTTTTAACCGCCAACAAGGACGGGCCTTTGGGGTCTGGGCAGGTCTTTCCGGCGGCATTGCCGCCTTAGGGCCTTTATTGGGCGGCTGGCTCATTGAGACGATCTCCTGGCGGGCTGTTTTTGCCTTAAGCGGCCTAATCGGATTGTTGGCACTCTGGCTCACTCTGCGGGTAGTACCGGAAACTTACAATAAAACCATCGGCCGTCCGGATTGGCTCGGCGCCACCCTAACCCTACCCGCGCTTTTTGGTGTCTCTTTTGGTCTCATCCAAGGTCCCTCTTGGGGGTGGGACAACCCGTGGGTAATTAGCGCGCTTCTGATTGGCATTGCCTCGATTATATCCTTCATTGTCGCGGAAAAACATGCCGAAAACCCTATCCTTCCTCTCCAAATGTTTCATAACCGTCTTGTTGCCGGAGCCGATCTCGCCACCTTCTTTTTGTATTTTGCCCTCACTGGGACCACCTTCCTGTTAGCACTCAACTTACAACAAGTATACGAATTTTCTCCAACAAATGCCGGCCTCGCGTTACTTCCGCTCACCGGATTAATCGCGCTTCTTTCCGGCCCTGCCGGCACTCTTACCGACAAAATTGGCAACCGGCTCCCGATGATCGTGGGACCATTGATGGTGGCATTCGGAGCCGGAATGCTAACGCTTCCGGGATTGCAAGCCAGCTATCTCACACATTTTCTACCCGCCCTCATTCTATTTGGCAGTGGTATGGCTTTGTCCATACCTGCGCTCACGGGAAGTGCCCTCAAGGTAAAAGCAAAATTCGCCGGCGCTGCCTCCGGCGTTAACTCGGAGGCCTCCCGAATCGCCGGCCTTATAGCGGTAGCGGTCCTCGGGGCGGTGATGGCATCTTTCTTTGCCGTACATCTTGATAACACTCTACGGTCAACACAACTGGAGCCCGCCGCCGCTCAAAAAATCTCCGCCCAATCCAACGAAATAGGCGGCATCAAAGTACCGGAAAACTTGCCACCGTCGCAAAAACAAGCCGCTGAAATCGCCATCAAAGAGTCAGCTGTTTTTGCCTTCCGTAGAGCTATTGGCCTGTGCTCAGTGCTTGCGTTCCTGGCTGCTGGCTTCAACTTTTTGGCAACACGAAACCCGCAAATCGCTTATAATAACCCGTAAACATATAAATTATGGATCTTCTATCTTTGCCTCAAAATCTGCTACCAGCCGCTTGGGCTTTACTATTTGCCCGCCTTATCGTAGGTATAATTATGGTTTACTACGGCTGGCCCAAAATAAAAGACCTGCGCTCCACCGCGCAGGATTTTATAGAAATGGGCTTTAAGCCCGGCTGGTTCTGGGGTACCCTAATAGCTTTGCTCGAATTTGTCGGCGGCCTAATGCTTATCTTTGGCATCCTGGTACGCTTGGTCGCCCTTGGCATCGCTATCGAGATGATAGTTGGTACTCTATGGAAAATTACCCAAAAGATGAAATTCACCAATTACTCCTACGACCTGCTTCTGCTCGCCCTAGCTATTCTACTTTTCGCGCTCGGCGGCGGCCTTTGGACCTTGTTCTCCTTGTAAAACAGAACAAAAACGGCTCAACCCCTTTTGAGCCGAACTAAAAATACGGCTCA
>CAYTAF010000013.1:0-400 GCA_964435865.1 uncultured Candidatus Saccharibacteria bacterium
GAGAACCTTAGAAGGGATCTGGCACTCGGTGCGGTCCGGATGCTGGCGGCACTTAATAAACAGTGCCTCCGGTGGCATCTCCGCGTTCGGGTACCGCTGTTGGAAGCGTTGCTGGGCGTCCGGGCTCATCGCCAGTGCTATACACTGGAAAAACCCGAGCCCCCAGTCCATTTTCGCTTCTTCGGTAACCCGCAATTGAAGCGTACTACCGGAAAGCTGCGCATTTAGGGGTACCACAGCGTTGCCACCTTCCAAGATATTGGCCTGCGCGCGGCAGGAGCCGCTTTGTTGGAAGGAGGGCGGTGTAGCGCTTGCTTGCCGTGTTCTCGGGCTGGCCTCAGCGCTACCGTCCGGTCGCTCGGCTTGATGCCCCCCAGGGTCATCATCAATCTCAACCTGA
>CAYTAF010000013.1:410-11912 GCA_964435865.1 uncultured Candidatus Saccharibacteria bacterium
TGCCCTCCGGAGTTGCCGCCGATATCAACTTGGATGTTGAGGCCGCCCTCTTGCTTGATCTGAGCGGCGATGACCTGGAGAGCGTCACCGATTTGGGCCAACTGTTGACGCAGTTGATCTGTCTCTGCGCTCGCGCGCCTGGTATTGTCTTGGCGGCGAGCGGAGACATCCAGTTGGCGCAATCGGTCCTCCAGCTCCTGGATGCGGCGCAGTAGTTGCTGTTTCCGTTCCCGTAGTTGCTGGGTACCGGTCTCGAGAGAGCGCAATCTTTGCTGGATTTGATCCAGCTGGCTACGCTTTTCCCGGATCTTTTGCTGGAGCTCATTGAGCCTGTCGCTCAACTCGCCGTCGTCTGTCGTTTCTTGCTTCTGGCGCTCTTCTCCGATCTGCTGTTGCTGGCCCGTGTTCGTCGGTGTCGGACTACCTCCAGGCCCGTTGATAGCCAGAGCCACACCGATTATCAGTGCGAGAACACCGACGCCAGCCACAACTCCAAAAGCGATCCAGCGCTGCAAGTTCATTCTGACACCTCCTAAAGTAGGCCGATATTGGCAAGAATGATCAAACCAACACCGACAATGCCCAGAGCAACAAACATTCCGATGCCAGCTTGCGCCCAGGTTGGCCAGGGTTCCGAGGATGAAGCTCGTGATGTTGTCGCGGTTTCTTGTGCGGGCTCTTTTTCGGTTTTTGTTTCCTGCTTGGTAGCGCTTTGTTCGGTTTCTCGCTTGCTTGATTCAGCGGGTTCCGCGTTTTCATCGGGGTCACTGGCGTCTTCGGCAGGACCTGGAGGGCTGTTTGGTTGATCCTGCTCCTCGCCTTGGTCATCTTCGTCTTCGTTTTGCGCGAGCAGGTTTTGGGCCAGCTTGCGTAGCTTATCTACGTTGTCAGTAAGCTCAGGGTGGTCAATACCACCCAGCTTTACATTTTCCACGTCTTGATTTTGCTCGCGGAGCCAATTCCGCAGCTTCATTCCCAGGCCTTGCTTTCTAGCGAAAGACAAGTCCTGGATGTGCTCCCGTGTGATTTTCCGGATTTCCTCGTGTGTCATGGGCTCCATTGCATATTCTCCTTTCAATGAACGGATGGTATGATTGTACGGAGTGTATATCATATATAAGTAATTTTGTCAATGTTTTGTTCTTTTCCCCGCGTCAGGTTATAATTGAATTAAAGCTTATAACTGATAGCTTGTAGTTTCTTTTAGTTACTAGTTACTAATCTGTCCGTGCCGCTGCTTCTATTTTCTAAATTCTAACCTCATGCCCGAACTTCCCGAAGTGCAAACAACTGTTGATGAGCTGCGAGAAAGCGTTATCGGACGCAAGATTACGGATGTATGGACTGATTGCCCCAAGCTTATAAAAAAGCCGGAAAGTTTTGATGAGTTTAAGGGGCAAATAACGGGTTGTGAAATCCAAGGGGTCTCGCGGCGCGCCAAATACGTAATTTTGCATTTATCGAACCAAAAAACGCTTTTGGTGCATCAAAAGATGACCGGACACTTATTGGTAGGCAAATGGCGGAGAGGGCACGATGACAATGACGATGACGATGGCAATGACGACGGCGTGGATAATACGGGTAAGCGGTCGGAAACCGCCGGTGAGTGGATTTCTGCTATTCCGGGCCCACTAAAAAACGATCGCTTAAACGATTACATCCGCGTACTGTTTTGGTTGAATAACGGCGAGCAGTTGGCGCTTTCTGATTTGCGCAAGTTTGCTAAGATAGAACTTTATCCGCAAGATATCCCCAAAGAGTCCACAGCTATATCAACAAGTAAAACCGGCATTAAAGGGTTGGATGAGCTGGGGCCGGAACCTTTAAATGATGAATTTAGTTTTGAGCAGTTTCAAAAACAATTGGAAGGGCGGTCAGCTGCTATTAAAACCGTATTGATGGATCCAAAGGTGGTAGTGGGAATTGGCAATATTTATTCGGATGAGATTTTATGGTTTGCCAAGGTACATCCGGAGGCCGCTACCAATACATTAACGAAAAAACAATTACACGCGATTTACAAAAACATTGAGCCGGTTTTAGAAAAGGCGGTGCGCCTGCAAGGCACTTCTTTCGGAGATTACCGGAAGCCCGATGGCACGAAAGGAGGCTACCAAGAGGCGCGCAAGGTTTATAGCAAGGAAGGGGAAAGATGTCCTCGATGCGGTACCGAGATTGAGCGCATCAAAGTTAATCAGCGTTCAGCTCATTTTTGCCCCAGTTGTCAATCGAAAGACTAATTTTCAGCAGTTATTAGGGTTATTCTGGGAGCGGGTTATGAGCCGGCGCTGGCTTGGTGGTCGCCTGGGGCGACCCAGCGCCGTGCTCATCCCTCGGAGGCGCCGCTGGAGCGCCGAGAATGAGCGGTTTAGAATAACCCTAATGACTATAAGTTTGTATGTTGTATTTTATTTACGGAAAAGATGCTTTCCGAGCGAAGCAGCGCTTGGACGGCATTATAAAAAAAGCTAAAGAAAAAAATCCGCAACTGGAGGTGCGGAAGGTGGATGCTACAAAGTCGGATTTCGCTAAGCTGGAGGGAGAGATGGGCAGCTTCGGGCTATTCGGCGGCACGACCCTGTGGGTTATTAAGTATCCGCTGGAGGCCAAAAGCGAGAATATAAAACATCTTCTTGCTTTTTTAAAGCGCGCCCCGGAGAGTTTTGCCGCGGTTTTTTATCACCCCCGGCCCTTTACGGTAAAAAACCTTCCAAAAACGCACAAAGAATTTTACGACTGGCTTAGGCGGAACGCGCGAGAGGAGGTATTAAAGCCGCTTAAAGGCAAAGAGCTAATGAGTTGGACGCGGCAGTATACGCGCGAAAAAGGGGTTGATATTGAACCACAGGCATTGCAGGTAGTAACCGAAGGTAAAGGCCCTGAAACGTGGGCTATTGTTACCGAGCTTCATAAGTTAGCCGCTTATGGCGGCGGTACTATAGATATGAAAGCAGTGCGGGAGCTAAGTCAGCTCGAGGTAGATCCGGTAATTTTTAACTTGCTGGACGCAATCGGGGAAAAGAATCTGGGTAAGGCTTTGTACTATTTTGAACAGATGTGGGAGCAACCGGAGAAGCTGGTTGGAGGCAGTAAAAGCGAAGAATCAGGTCAAAAGCAAGAACACGAGCAATCACTTCCGTTCTATTTGGTGGCAATGTTTGCTTATGCTTTGCGTAACTTGTTGCAAGTTAAGGAGATGCAGGATGCGGGAGCCGATCAGGCGCAAATGAAAACTCAGCTGGGACTCCATCCTTTCGTGCTTAAAAAAACCAGTGCGCAAGCTCGAAATTTTACCATTTCGCAGCTTCAAGGTTTGTTCGCCAAACTGCGTGACCTGGATACGGAATTAAAAAAATCACCGGCGCCAAAGCCGGTGATCGTGCAAGCATTTATCGCTAAGGCCGTCAACGCCTAGGCGGCGAGTTTGCTGATTTGTGCTTTTTTGCGCGCGGCCTTGTTTTGGTGTACCGGGCCGTGAGTGACCGCTTTATCTATTGCCCGGTAAAACTTAGGTAGGAGTTTTTTGGCTTGCGCTTTTTTGTTGTCCGCGACCAGATCGCGGATTTCTTTTTCCAGCTCTTTGTAGCGTTTTTCCCGCCGGTCGTTGCGAACCCGGCTTTTTATATTTTGTCGTAATCTTTTTTCTGCTTGTTTCGAAGTTGGCATCCCAGTAATAGAAATTCGGCCCGGTTAGCTTCTTTGAAGCTAACCCAAGCCGTAGAAAGTTTAGTTAATTTAAATTGAGTGTAAGCTGTCAGTAGCGAGAATCGACTGATAAAGACAAAATAGCCGAATTTTCACTACTGAGCATAACTTTTTTACTTTAACTTATCTTTTTAATTATTGCAAGTGGTAGGGCTCATTCATCACTAAAGCCCACTACTTTTTCGGCCTCAATGCCCAGCTCCATAATGGTGTTTTCCGGAATGGGCACCGGATCTCCGGGCTCAGTAAAACCTGGATATTTCCAGGCGCTTATGATTTTAATTTGTTTTTGGGGCTTCCCCGGGAGTTTTTTGCCATTCATTTTTATATCTTTCCCTCTTTTTTCTATTACTTGAAACATTGTCCATACCTCGTAAGGATTTTTACGGGAGCCGGCTACCCGCATAGCTGCCGCCACGCCTTCCACAATGGATTCCTCCAGGCGTTGGGGCGCGCGGATAATGCTTTTAATTTTGTTGGGGCTTAGCCCATAGTGCATCACTTTGCGTTTAGCGTGATCCGTCCACTTAAATTTGCGGTCATCTTTGATGTTATTGATGTCTGTCATCAATAATAGTATAAAGTATGCGGTATAAAGGATAAAGTAAGTCCTCTCCGGCGAGTTCTCGGGCGGGGATAATATGTCGCGTACAGCTTATTCTTTGGTTGCTGCAGAGATCAGGGTGTTATGTTCGTGTATTTCCAGAGCTATTAAGATTTCTAGGCGATTTTATTAGCGAGGGGTCAATCGTGCTTGCAATCTATAAAGTTTTTGTGTAAGATGCCACTCCACTTGAAAGGAGGGGTTATGTTTAAAAAAGCCAAGCTGGCTTGTCCGTTTTGCCACAGGTGCGACCAGGTAGAGCGTACGGGCTCTTTGAAGGGCGAATTCATTTGTCATCACTGTGATAGATGTTGGCAATCGGACTAATTAGGTTCTTTAGCGTTTGAGCTGGCCCGGAAAATTCGGGCCAGCTTCTTTATATTAAACAGTTGATGTTTTATACTGGTTTTACCATTTATTCATTATTTCAAACACTTATTTGTGGGACACTTAATTGATACACATTGCCACTTATCGTTTTCGGCTTATAGTGACGATATTGACGAGGTTATCCAGCGAGCGCTGGACCGGGGTATTTATATGATTACCCTGGGTGCTGACTACGAAACCAGCCAGCGCGCCGTGGAGTTAGCTGAAAAGTATTCCGGTGTGTATGCGGCTATTGGCCAACATCCGGTAGATGTGGGGCCCGGCGTAGTAGAGAGTTTTGAAGCGGAAAAATACCAGAAATTATTAGACAGTACCGATAAAGTAGTAGCCGCTGGTGAGATGGGCCTGGATTATACGTTCTTTGATAAGGAAAAGCACGCTGATTTAGAAAAATTTCAGGACGTCCAACAAGATGTTTTCCGTCAGCAAATTAGGTGGGCGCAGAAAAATCAGTTACCGATAGCTATTCACAACCGAGACACCCACGAGAACACCTTGGAAATTTTGAAGTCGGAAATCGGAAATTGGCGAGCCGGCGAGCCTCTGCGGGGTGTTGCCCACTTTTTTACCGGTACTCAGGAGCAGGCGCAAAGATACTTTGAGCTGGGCTTTCTGGTTTCTTTTACCGGTGTTATTACTATCAGCAGTAAGTTTAACGATTTGGTGCGCGAGCTGCCGCTTGAAAAAATTATGGTGGAGACGGACGCGCCTTATGCCGCGCCGGATAAATACCGGGGTCAGCGCAACGAACCCGTCTACGTGGAGCGCGCTGCTAAAAAGATAGCGAAATTAAAAAATATTTCCATAGAAGAGGTAGTCCGGCAAACTACTCAAAATGCCCAGAATCTTTTCAATATTTAGTCCTTTTTTTAGGTAATTGTTTTGTTGTTTTTGTTTTGGGTTCGGCAGGGCTTTGACTGTAAAGGTTGCCATAAGATTTTTGAAACGGCTAATACAATTGTATTAGCCGTTTAATTTATTTCCAGTACGCTTTTTAATGTAGTAATAAAGCTAAATAAGCCTATTTTTAAGGGGAGGGCAAACGTAAAAGCATAATAATTTATACAATGTCTCGGTGCACCGGTGCACCGAGACATATCGGTAAGAAGTAAATCTTGTGAGCAGAGAGCCTAATTGTAGCTATTTGGGAGATAAAATTTGACAAAAAAGAGTTTGAGCAGTATAGTAATAATATTAATCCTGTTCTTTGAAAGGGTGGTTTTGTGAGTATCAAGCAGATGGTTAGCCAACATTTGCAGATGCTAGATCAGTTCAGGAAGCGCGCCGAGCGCGATTCCGAATATCGGAAGGGGTTGGTATCGGGGCTATTTTCCCTCGACCCTCCCTTGGAAGCTGGCAGTTTTTCGGTGCAGGAGGGTTATGAGGATGGTCTTGCGTTCCGCGAGTCTCAACTCTTTGTGGAGAATCGTTTCTTTAAAGAAGTGAGAGGCGAGCTGGAATGCATTGAGGAGCAACTCAACCGGTTCCAGGGCGTTCGAGGTCAGTTCAGGCGACTAAACTAGAGGAAGGAGTGATGAGTAATGCAAAAGTGGGAGTATAGGGTAGTGCACTTACGGGAAGATTTTTTCCACGGACAGGAGATGACCTCTTTGCGGTTAGAGGAGGCCCTGAATAACTTGGGAGAGCACGGCTGGGAGCTTGTTGGCTGGCGCAATTTGCTAACAGGCGACACAGAAACCTTGCATGCGATTTTCAAACGCCCCAAGCAAGAGGAGGGTTACAGCCAAAGTACGGAATCAAACCATGTTGGCGTTCATGGTGTCCACTAACCCTTGTGCAGCAAAGATTTTGCCCCGGCGGCCCATTTGTCGCCGAGCAGAACTACTTGATAGCTCCTATTAATTACTTAATTCTTTGATTTTATCGCGCAGGACCGCCGCTTTTTCAAATTCCATAGCTTCGGCCGCCTCCAGCATCTCCTGCTGGAGTTCTTCGGCCAGTTGTTTCTTTTCCTGCTCTTTGGCCTGAGCGATGCGCTCGTCAATATTTTGGGCTAGGTTTTGGCTGCTTGGTTTTTCTTTGCTTTCTTTTCCGACCAGTTCAGTTTTGGTAAGGGGCTTTTCGATGGTCTTTGGGGTGATGCCGTGTTTTTTATTGTAGGCCTTTTGTTTTTCGCGGCGACGATAAGTTTCATCTATTGCTCTTTGCATGGAGCCGGTGGTTTCGTCGGCGTACATTATGGCTTTGCCGTTTACGTTTCGTGCGGCTCGGCCAATGGTTTGAATGAGTGAGACATCCGAACGCAAAAATCCTTCTTTGTCCGCGTCTAAAATGAGTACGCGGGACACTTCGGGTAAGTCCAGGCCTTCCCGTAATAAGTTCACTCCCACCAGTACCTCTATTTCTCCGGAGCGCAGTTTATACAAAATTTCCGGGCGCTCCAGGGTGTCAATTTCTGAGTGCAGGTACTCAGATTGGAGGCCCTCTTCTAATAAGTATTCGGTTAAGTTTTCCGCTAAGCGTTTGGTAAGAGTGGTAATGAGGGTGCGTTCACTTTGTTTGGTGCGGTTTTTAACCTCTTTAATAACATCATCTATCTGGTTTTCGGTGGGGCGCACCTCTATCTCCGGATCCAAGAGGCCGGTAGGGCGTATTACCTGTTCTGTTACCCTGTCGTCCGGATTGTATTTGGCTGCCAGTCCTTTGTTTTCTGAGGTGCTGCTTGTTTCTTTATTCTTTATTCTTGATTCTGCGACCTCTTGGTTGACACGAGATTGTTGGATTTCCCAGTTCGCCGGTGTGGCGGACATATAAACGGCTTGCGGTACGCGTTCCAGGAATTCTTGAAATTCCAGTGGTCGGTTATCCATTGCCGAGGGCAGCCTAAAGCCGTAATCCACCAGGGTTCGTTTGCGAGCGCGGTCTCCGGCGTACATTCCGCGTACTTGCGGAATGGTCATATGGGATTCATCTATTACCACCAGAAAATCTTCCGTGTTGCGTTTAAAGTAATCCAGTAAAGAGTATGGGGCCGCGCCGGCTTCCCGGAAATCCAGGTGAGCGGAGTAATTCTCAACACCGGAGACATAGCCGGTATTTTGTAACATTTCTATGTCATATTCAGTGCGTTCGTGCAGACGCTGGGCGTAAAGTATATTGCCTTGTTTTTGGAATTTTTTCACTTGTTCATCCAGCTCGGCTCGGATGTTAGCGATAGCCACGTCCAGTTTGTCCTGGTCGGTAATAAAGTGTTTGGCTGGGTATATTTCCGCCTCGGCCACAGAGCTGAAGGTAGAGCTGCCGCGTACCAAAACATCAGAAGGGTGTCCGTGCGCGCTCTGGATTTCCGCAATTTCTTGCCCCCAGAATTCTACCCGGATGACTTCGGCACCGGTAGGTGAAAAGATATCCAGGGTGTCTCCGCGTTTCCGGAAAGTGCCGGGTAAAAGCGCGTAATCATTACGTTCATACTGGAGCCGCGATAAATGTTTTAAAAATTCTTGCGGGCTGATGTGTTGACCCGTATTTAGTTTTAATGAAATTTTTTGGTACGTATCCGGTGATCCTAAGTTGTAGATGCAAGAAACCGAGGCCACCACTATCACGTCGTCTCGGGTTAAGAGTGCCTGGGTAGCTCCGTGTCGCAGACGGTCGATTTCTTCGTTAATAGAAGCGTCTTTTTCAATGTAAAGATCTTTACTGGGGACGTAGGCCTCGGGTTGGTAGTAATCGTAATACGAGACAAAGTAATGCACGGCGTTATCCGGAAAAAATTGTTTAAATTCCTGATAGAGCTGAGACGCCAAGGTTTTATTATGCGAGATAATCAGCGTGGGCTTTTGCGTGTTTTCTATGGTTTTGGCCACCGAGTAGGTTTTACCCGTACCGGTAGCACCCAGCAAGGTTTGGTGTTTGTGTCCGGTGCTTATCCAGCTTGTCAGGTCTTGAATGGCCCGGGGTTGGTCGCCGGTGGGGTGTAAATTAGTTTTGAGTGTAATCCTCATCTTGATTTTTATGGCTTTGTATGGTTAAATTGTGACACCTCAGAAAGGAGGGGAGTTCTTTTGTTTAATCCGGGCGGTAAAGTCAAGCATACAAGAATTCTTGATGTTTCCTTTGTATTCGGGATACTTGTTGTAGCTGTCAGCGGCACTATGCTTCAATTTTCTATTTCAGGAGATGCATGGGCCGCGGTCGCCCTTATGGGCATTGTAGTCACTTTGGGTGCTTTCGGGCTGGAGAAGCGGATCGTGTCGGGGGCTGTATTCGAACCGGCGCATCTTATAATCGTAGCAACTTTATTCCTGTCCGCGTTTGCCGTTGGCCGTTGTGGTCTGCAGCTTGCCTTTTCTTTAGGTAGAGTTATTAGTGACTATGCCCACGAGGTGCCTATTCTGGTCCAAGGGTTATTCGATTGGCTTCACGGCTTTTCGATATGACAACCGGATTTCTCGGCGGGTCGTTGGTACAATGCCAGCGGCCCGTTTGTTTTTTAGCCGCAAGCAGTATAAAATGGAATTAACTGGACAAAACAAAGTTCTACTTGGCCATCGGGTGTCGCCAGCCCTGCGAGCTGGCGCACCTTGCGACCTCGGCGGCGCGAGTCGCCTTCGGCGATACCATGCTCGCGTCGCCTGCGGTGGCTGGCATACAAACTTTGTTTTGTTCAGCCTAGTCCTAGCGTAGCTTTATGCTTGAGGTAATAAAAGGAAAAGTAGTAGACAAGCAGGATAACACCTTATTTTTAGAGGTGGGGCCGTTCGTTTTGCGTGTTTTGTGTTCACGGGGGTTAGCTAATATTTTGCCAAAAAATGGAGAGTTTGTCGATATAACAACCCACCTGCACATTCGGGAAGACGAATGGAGCTTGTTCGGATTTGCTGGCCCTGAAGAAAAAGAGTTTTTTGAAGATTTGTTGGGTGTAAGTGGCGTTGGTCCAAAAGGGGCTTTAAGCGTATTAAGCGCGGCTTCTTTGGAACAGTTGCAACAAGCGGTGGCCGGTAAAGACGAGGCCGTGTTTACACAGGCCAGCGGCATCGGCAAGAAAGCCGCTCAAAAAATAATTTTAGAGCTGCACTCTAAGTATAAAGATGTGGTCGGGGTTGACCAGCAAAAGAGCGGCACGGTTGCCGAGATAAGTTCGCAAGAAATTGAGGCACTAGAAGGCCTGGGCTATTCGCGACAAGAAGCCAAGGAAGCATTGGGTCAAGTAGGGGAAAGCGTGCAGGGGCTGCAAGATCGCGTGAAAGAAGCTCTCAAGTTGCTTGCCCGATAACCTCTGTTTAGCCAGGGTTCCGGCAGTTATACAAAGGTCATGCTGGTCGGTCTGCGCACGAGTTGTCATGACAGGGAGGTTGCTCATCTCCATTTTGCGGCACCCCTTTTACTCTCTTGTTTCTTTATTTTTAATCCGCTCTTCTGTCAATAAAAATAAAGTTTTTGAGCAAGGTAATGTAAAGATGTATATTAATATTATTTATTATGAAAGGAGTACTTAAAAAATTGTTTCCCGGCTTTTTGTTGCAGTTTTATTACGCTGTTTTGGAGTGGATCGCGGCCGCACGGCACGGTTTTCCATCGCGGCGGCTGACTGTTATAGGCGTTACCGGCACCAATGGTAAAACCACGGTGACGGAGATGCTCTCCCATATCTTAAACGATGCTGGCTATCCGACCGCTTCCATCTCTTCTCTTTATTTTCGCACCAAGGGGCTTTCTCAGAAAAATAAACTTAAAATGACACTGCCGTCCCGTTCGGTTTTGCAAGGTTTTATGCGGCAGGCGGTGCGAGCGGGGGCGGATTATTTGGTATTGGAGGCAACTTCCGAGGGTGTGGCTCAGGGCCGGCACCTATTTATTGATTTTGACGGAGGTGTTTTCACCAACTTGACCAAGGAGCATATTGAAGCCCACGGTTCTTTTGAAGCCTACAAGAAGGCCAAGGGTAGGTTTTTTAAAAAGCTTGCCAAAAAGCGGGGTAGTTTTAGTTTGGTAAACTTGGATAACAAGCACGCCGGTTATTTTTTGAGATTTCCGATAAATAAGCGATACGGGTACGCTATAGATTCGGATGGGAGCAATCCCAGGGAGAAATATAATTTACAAAAGGTTTTTTCTCCGAAGGCGGTAACGCAAACCGAAAATGGGTACACGGTTCAATGCGAGGAACATACGGTGCCGGTACACTTAAATGGCAGATTTAATGTATACAACGCCTTGGCGGCTGTCGGTGTGAGTAGAATTTTACAATTAGAATGGAATGAAATAATACAAGCTTTGCAAGAGTTTCAAGGCGTACCGGGCCGCCTGGAGGAAATTAATGAAGGTCAGGGTTTCCGGGTAGTAGTGGATTACGCGCACACACCGGATGCTCTGACCAAGGTGTACAAAACCTTGGTAAATCACAAATCACAAATGACAAATGACAAACAAATTACAAATTACAATAACCAAAATCCCAAACAAAAAGAAAGAGGTGGCAGTAGTGACGGCCGGTTAATTGCAGTTCTGGGATCAGCAGGTGGAGGTAGAGATAAGTGGAAGCGTCCGGTTTTGGGTGAGCTGGCTGAAAAATATGCCGATATTATTATTTTAACTAACGAGGATCCGTATGATGAAGATCCCGAAGGCATCCTGCAGGATATAGCTGAGGGGATAAATGATTATGAATCGAGAATTGAAAACGGTACCGCCTTTGAGTTAGTGGACAGGGAAAAAGCGATTCAAAAAGCTATTGAGCTGGCCGGGCCGGAAGATACAGTGGCTATAACCGGCAAAGGAGCCGAACCGGTGATGGCAGTAGAAGAAGGTAAAAAGGAGGATTGGGATGATCGTGAAAT
>CAYTAF010000013.1:12012-13849 GCA_964435865.1 uncultured Candidatus Saccharibacteria bacterium
ATATCACTGGTAACGCTGAAAGCGCAGTACGGGAATCCGGGATTAATTCCGGAGTTTTATCTTTATGGGTGGCGCACACCACCTGCGCCCTTACTGTAATTGAGTGGGAGGAAGGCCACCGGCAGGATATTTGTGATTGGTTGGGAGAATTTATTCCGCACAGTAAAAAATACAAACACGGCGCGGCCTGGAATGATGATAACGGCTACGCTCATATGCGGGCCGCTTTTGTGGGCCCGGATGTAGCTGTTCCGATCCAAGGTGGCAAACTAACGCTTGGCACTTGGCAAAATATTGTATTATTGGACTTTGATAATAAGCCGCGCACCCGCTCCGTATATTACACTATCTTACCTGAAGCTGAAGCGTAAGTGTGTATTTTATTCTAAATAGAGTGAAAAAACTTGACAATGTTTTTAGGGTATGTTATATATAGCTTATAACCGTTAGCCAGTTCTTCGAAAATTAATACGCTCAGCGTCCTCCGAGGACACTGAGCAGCCGAGCGATCATCATTCCAATCTTTCATCTTTGAAAGGAGATGATTTCTAATGAGGCGAGTGTGCCTCATTGCCGTGACGGCGTTCGCGCTCATGGCCATAGTGATTTCGGCTAATGCTTCCACGGATACGGATTCGTGGGGCAATAGCTGGAGAGCGGATTCTTATGAGGGATTTGTTTTCCCTCAAGGGATCCAGCCGGAGCGCCCTCAGAATGCAAGTGGCATTCGGGGTGCTCAGAATGGCCTCTCTGTGGACATTGTTCCCGCTGATAAGCGGGAAAAACCACAGAACCGTTTCCACTTCGGTCAGGAAGTTCGCTTCTTGTTCAGAAGTGGCAAGGCAAGCGTTTACATCTTTGGCATTGGGAGGGGAGGGGAAATCCTGTACGCATCCTCTTCCCATAAGCCGGCACCAAGCGGCATCAAACGGTATCCACCCGATGCTCTCTTGCGTGGAGAGCACGGGCCGATTACCGCGGAGCCCCCGGTGGGCGTTTCCACCTTCCAAATTGTGGTCTCCAAGGAACCTATGGATGTACTGCATTGGGAGCGCTGGATCGCTCCCAGTAATAAGCAACCGGTGCCTGTCAGCAAACTGCTGAAGGTGATCGAAATCCTGCCCCGTAAATACGGGGCGGAGAACCTCTCCTTTGACTTCACGCAGTTCTGCGCCGAGCCGCCTGGCGGCAATTTTTCGGGATGCCCCTTGGGGCCGCCGGAAAGTTTGCAGAGGTCAGCACCTCGGCAGCCGAGCCCTCCGTCACAGCCGAGTCCGGCTCCCGCTGAGTGTCAGGGTCAATCACTGGCCCAATTTGACACTTATAGCGCGGGAGAAAGGCGTATAATTGATGACCCAGAATTCTTTAATATGATTGATGCCTGGGTCGAAAAACGCCTTTGCAATCCGCTTTTCTTTTCTGCCATTGACCTATGGGTCAACCAGAAAAGAATTCCGGACACGATCGCTCTCGGCACCAACTCCCTGCAAATGGAGCGCTCCGCATTTGCGGCACGGTTCAGCGTGCAGGGGGCGGATCAGCTTCGTCTGGATGTCTTCGGTCTTGATGGCCAAGGCATCTACTCGCAAACCGCGCTCGGCTCGTCTTTATCCTGGCGCTACCAGCGTCAGGACGGAAGGCAGCTGGCTAACGGAGTTTATCTGGCCCGCGTTACAGCTGTCCGCAACGGACAAGCTGAATCGTGGGTCAAAAAGATCACAGTTCTTCGCTAACAACAACATTCACTCGGCAGGGGTGAGATCATTCTCGCCCCTGCCCCCACACCCTCTTTTTAATGGGTAAACCCTTGGAAAACAGATTTTTCCAGCGGTTTATT
>CAYTAF010000014.1:0-13499 GCA_964435865.1 uncultured Candidatus Saccharibacteria bacterium
AATTAATCGAGCAAACTACCCAAAATTACACTCGTCAATTAAAAAAACTGGGCAACCAGTTTGACTGGGGTCATTTGGTAGATACCACCCGACCGGAGTACTACAAGTGGACCCAATGGCTTTTCCTGCAACTTTACAAGGGCGGACTGGCAGAGCGCAAAGAGGCCCCTGTTAACTGGTGCCCGGATTGTAAAACCGTGTTGGCGGACGAACAAGTGGAGCACGGTTTGTGCGAGCGCTGCGATACCCCGGTTGAAGAGCAAAACTTAAACCAATGGTTTTTAAAAATCGCCTCGGGCGAGCGTCTCAATGATGACACTTACGTAGAAGCTTTGCACAAGAATTTGGCCCACATTGATTGGTCGGAAAACGTTAAAAAGCTGCAATACGAATGGATCGGTCGCTCCGAAGGCGCAAGTATAGAGTTCAAGCTATACGGAATACGCGATACGGAATACGGAATACGCGTATTTACTACACGGCCGGATACGGTATTCGGGGCGACTTTTTTAGTTTTTTCACCCGAACAGGTGGAGGAGTTGCTCAAGAGTCAGGAATTAAGCATTGAAAACCAGAAGGAGGTGGAGCAGTATTTAACTTCGGCCAAGAAAAAAACCAAAGAGGAGCGCACCCAAGAAGAGGCCGAAGGTGCAAAGAGCGGAGTGAAGCTGGAGGGGGTAAGTGCTGTAAATCCGGTCACCGGCGAAGAAACTCCGGCCTATGTAGCGGATTTTGTTATCGGCACCTATGGCGGCGGAGCTATTATGGCCGTGCCGGCCCATGATGAGCGCGACCATCAGTTTGCCAAAAAATACGGCTTAGAGATAAGGCAAGTCATACAACCTTCCGATAATAGCGAAGTGCCATACGCGGGAGCGGGAGAGCTAATCAATTCTGGTGAATTTGACGGCCTTAACTCGCAAGAGGCACAGGAAAAAATCACGCAGTGGCTAAAAGAAAAGGGCAGGGGTGATTTCGCGGTTAATTATAAGCTTCGTGACTGGCTGATTTCCCGCCAGCGTTACTGGGGGCCGCCTATCCCGATAGTTTATTGTGATAATTGTGGTACCGTGCCGGTGCCCGAAGAAGATTTGCCGGTGGAATTGCCGTACGTAGAGGATTTTCAGCCCACCGGTACGGAAGAGGGGCCCTTAGAACAGGCGGAGGAATGGCTAAACACCGACTGTCCGGAGTGTGGCGGATCGGCCCGGCGCGAGACCGATGTATCTGATAACTTTTTGGATTCGGCTTGGTACTTTTTCCGATATCCTTCCACTGATTTCGGGGGCAGGCCGTTCGACGAAAGCCGCACGCAAAAATGGCTGCCGGTGGATATGTATATCGGTGGCGCCGAGCACGCCGTGCTTCATTTAATGTATACGCGGTTTATTACGATGGCCCTGTACGATATGGGTTATATAGATTTTGAAGAGCCCTTTAAAAAATTTCGGGCTCACGGCCACATTACCAAAGAGGGAGCGAAAATGAGCAAGTCCAAAGGGAACGTGGTGAACCCGGATGAATACATTGAAAACTTTGGCGCGGATGTAATGCGGTTGTATTTGATGTTTATCGGCCCTTTTACCCACGGCGGTGACTTTCGCGATAAGGGCATCCAGGGAATGGAGAGATTTCTGAAACGAACCTGGAAGTTTGTTTCAGAAATAAATTCCAAGCAACAAGATACAAATAACAAACAAATTTCAGATTCCAATACTCAAAATTTCAAACAGTTGGAGCAAAAGTTACATAGCACAATTAAACAAGTGACCGAAAATATGGAGACGCTCAAGTTTAATACCGCCATTGCCGCTTTAATGGAATTACTTAATAGCTATCAAGATGCAGAAATTGTTGAGCAAGAATTTTTGGAGCCGTTTATAAAATTATTAGCTCCTTTTGCGCCGCATTTTACCGAAGAGGTGTGGCGCGAGGTATGGGGCAATGAGACCTCTATTCACCGCGAGGCCTGGCCTGAGTATGATGAAGCCAAACTGGAAAGCGATACGGTGCAGGTTGTTGTACAAGTTAATGGCAAAGTACGAGATAAGATAGAAATCCCGGCTGGTGCTGACAAGGAAGCCGCTGTTCAAAAAGCGCGAGAGTCCGAGAAGGTGCAAAAGTGGTTAAAAGAAGCCGAAATCCAGAAAATTATTCACGTGTCGGATAAACTCCTGAATTTTGTCTTGACAGAATAGTAGTTTAAGCACCAGAGTGAATTTGGGAATTTTTAGTGAGATATTGCGTTATTCTGAAAGTTGGTGTATGATATGGCCTACCAGTTAGGAGTTCTTTAACAGGAGGTGTACAAGCGATGCAGTCGATGAAATTGATTGTGTCGAAGCCACAGGGCGAATTGATCGGTCAATCGTGGACCGATCAGTACGAATTGGTGCACGCGGATAACGACTGTGGTCAGCAGGTACTGATCAAGCCGGATCGGGTGGTTGGCGAAATCAACCACATTCAATGCGCCTGCGGTCATCATTTTCAGACCCTTGAGAGAAAGGAGGTTAGCCGTCTCACCAACGCACTTGAGAAGGCCGGCAAGCACGGCAAGAGGGAGATGGTAGTTTTACCGAATGAATCCGGAAGACGAGAGCCTATTACTGTCCACCTGATTCCGGAAACGGAGCGCGAGGAGGTGGCCTATGGATGAGCGGAAACCACTGGTGCTTTGCTACGATCCGCACTCGTCCCAGCATCAAGACATATTGCGGAAGCTCCATCGGGCCAATTGTGCAGTCTTGCCGGACACGTGTCCCGACGCAGGGGAGGTGATTCTAAAGCTGGAAGATGACAACAAGGAATATCGCGGCAGACAGCAAATCGAAGCATTTCTGCGATCGGCGGATTCTGAGCAATACAAGACACAATCTTAACAAAGGAGGCACAGCAGAATGACAGAGAGCGCCATTCAGGAAAGTGTAGCCGGAGTCCGGGAAAGTAAGGTGGCCATTGCTTTGCTGGAGGAGGCATCGCAAGCTTTAGGTTTGACCGAGGGTTCTTTGGAAATCGGTGCAGGGTCTATTTCCGGACAGCTTAAGGATTTACTGGAAAATGAAGGTATCACCCTGACTCGTAGCGGCTACTGTCTAATGCCCCATCGCAGTGAAGACTGCAAGCGTCAGATGCGGCACCTGGCTCGCGCCTGGCAAACCGAGTGCGGCAAGCAGGACGGTTATTTGGTGGTGGGGCTACCGGAAGTGCTCCATAGATTGCTGCACAGT
Source organism: uncultured Candidatus Saccharibacteria bacterium (assembly GCA_964435865.1). GTDB lineage: Bacteria > Patescibacteriota > Minisyncoccia > 2-01-FULL-47-10 > CAYTAF01 > CAYTAF01. The sequence continues at coordinate 3,231 of CAYTAF010000014.1, forward strand.
CAGTCACCTCCCGCTTGATCCATATTGCTCTTTGCAGGAAGCCAGCCCCGCACCCTAAGTGGTGCGGGGCTTTTTTCTGTTGTCAAAAATATTTTTTTGCTATATAATTTAAGTGTCGTACCTTCAATTAGATTTTTGATTCAAGGGGGGTATAGCTCAAATGGCCAGAGCTGCGGCCTCCAAAGCCGCGCATTGTGGGGGTTCGAGTCCCTCTACCCCCGTGTAAATTTTTCACTTGTATAAATTTATAGGTAATTTTTTGGGCTTTAAATCAATACAAGGCTTAGTTTTGTTTCTGGAAGCCCTACTTCCATGGTTAATAGCAGTAATTGGACTGGTCTTTCTGGCAGGACTATTTTTCTATTTGAGAGCGGGAAAAAACGATAAAACACGGAAGCGGACCAAGTGGGTAATGATTATTTCAGGGATAGTAATTATAGTGACTTTGCTTTTTCGGTTTAGTTTGGAATTTGCTTACAGCATATACTAAATTGAGCCGTTAGCTGCGAAGTTTTATTCAAACTTTCTATGGACTTACTTCTGGCAATAATTCAATGGCTATCTGTTGTATTGTTTGCCGCCGGAGTGATTGGGTTTTTTGCAGGCTTAATATTGTATTTTCGCGCGAGACACCAAGAACGATCTACAAAAAAAGCTAAGCGGATTATGTTTATTTCCCTGTTGGCATCCCTGGTTGTTTTCGCGGCTTACTTTTATATTAATATAACTGCTAACGTCGTTTATTAAGGTGAGCAAAAAGCACCCGAAAATTGTAACTTTAGGTGGTGGTACCGGTACGTTCGTGATGTTAAGTGGCTTGCGGCGCCATCCGGTGTGGCCGGTAGCTGTAGTGAGTATGGCGGATGATGGCGGATCTACCGGCCGGTTGCGCGATGAAATCGGCGTTTTGCCCCCGGGAGATATTCGTCGCGCCTTGCTGGCTTTATCACACTCTGACGAATCTTTGCGCGATCTTTTTAATTACCGCTTCCCTGGCAGTTCTGGCCTTGCCGGACACAATTTCGGCAACTTGTTTTTAACGGCTCTTGAAAAACTGCACAATGATTTTGGAGAAGCGGTGGAGCGAGCCGGTCGCATCTTAAATTTGCAGGGCGAGGTGGCACCGGTTACTTTAAGCAGTACTCGTTTATACGCCAAATTGCAGGACGGCACCATTGTGGAAGGAGAGGCCAATATTGATGCACCTCAGGGGAAGCGCGCCCCCATTAAAGAGGCATATTTAGAGCCGGAGGTGACCGCTAACCCGAGGGCCACGCGCGCTATCTTGGAAGCGGACAAGGTGGTTATCGGTCCGGGAGATTTATATACCAGCATTATTCCCAATTTACTTGTTTCCGGCATCGGCCAGGCCCTGCGAGAGACGAAGGCGAAAGTAGTGTATGTGGTAAACTTAATGACGAAAGCCGGCGAAACAGACGACTACCACGCGGGTGATTTCGTGCGTGCGCTCCAGAGTTATTTACCCGAAAAGACCATTGATGTAGCTCTTATCAATAAAGCGCGGCCATCCAGTGGCCGCCTGAAAGAATACAAAGAGGAGGGCGCCCGGTTTGTTGAGCCAAAAACGAAAGAAATCAAAGATGCGCAGGTGGTAACGGGTGATTTTTTAACCAGAGGGGGCTTGGTGCGCCATGATCCCAATAAGACTATCCGGGCCACACTTGAGTTATAAACATATGCAAAGTTTTAAAAGTCCAAGCAGGGGCAAAATGAATATAGAGGAGATGGTGGAGGACTTACTTAATTTTGTCGGAAATTCTCCGAGTAAAAAATATCGTGTTATCATTGGTACTGATTCCAACGGTCGCCAAAGCCAAGAAAAGCCCACGGAGTTTATCACCGCTATTGTAGCGCATCGGGTAGGCCACGGCGGTCGTTACTGGTGGGCTAAAACTAAAGACAGGCAATATTATCCTTTACAGGGGCGTATTTATCGGGAGGCCGACTTGTCCGTACAAGTGGGCCGTAATTTATTAGACACCTTGCAGAAAAAGTTGGGCACAGTATACTCGGACGAGGATCGTCCGCATATTGAAATTCACACCGATATTGGCAGATACGGACAAACGCGGGATATGATAAAAGAGGTGGTAGGAATGATCCAGGGTAATGGCTTTGAGGCCCGCATTAAGCCCGAGGCCTACGGTGCGGCCATTGTCGCCGACCGCCACACATAGCAAAGAGCAGGCGTTATTTAGGGGTTGTAATAAATATAAAAAATGGACTTGAATCAGCAGGTTTTTTTCAACATTTTTGAAGTATCAGGCAAGTGGCCGGCTGTAGATGCAGCTGGTATTTTTTTAGCGGTTTACGGTATTTGGGTATTATTTTTTGGTGTTTTCGGGCTGGTAGCGTGGAGCGCGGTAAAATTGTCCGGCCGTGATTGGCGTCTGGCACGTATCAGCGCGGTGGGTTTATTGGTGCGTATTCTATTTTTGGCGGGTACGGCCTGGTTGCTTGCCTCGGTGTTAAAGGGTGTGTTTATGACATTGCGTCCGGCTCTTGCTCTTGGGGTGGAGCCACTGATTCAAGCCGGAGGAACGCATAGTTTTCCTTCCGGTCATACTACCGGCGCTTTTGCCTTAGTTACGAGCTTTTGGCTGTGGCTGAGATGCCAGGTGTTTTACAACAAGCAGTACCGACGGCTTATTACCTCCTTATATCTTTTGGCTTTGCTTATTGGAGTAAGCCGTATCTTTGCGGGCGTCCACTTTCCGTCTGATATTCTGGGAGGCGTAGTTGTTGGTGTTCTTCTGCCGGTACTGGTTTATTATCTTTCGCCGTTCTTGCGCCACTAACGAATTTTACGTGTAATACTGTTACGGTGTATCGATACACCGTAACAGCTGAATTACGTAGTTAAATACTTATTTAACTACGTACTTTTTATCCCAGCACTGTGGAAAATTGTATTAAAAGTGTATGGATAATTGAACACTAAGTTGGTATAATGTAGTTGTAATCATTATATAGCCAAGCGATTTTGTGCCGTTGAGTGAAGTGGGCTTGCTATTATTAACGTGTTACGTTATTATTCATGATACGGAGCTTTGCTGACAAAAATTCGAAAGAACTTTTCAACGCCGGCCGCTCCAGGAAGTTGCCGCAAGGCATACAAAGGCAGGCTTTACGGAAGCTTCTCGTAATAGACGCCTCAACAGATCTGCAAGATTTAGCCATACCGCCTGCTAATAGGTTAGAAAAACTTTCCGGTAAACGCCAGGGGCAGTACAGTATCCGCATTAATGAGCAATGGCGCATTTGTTTTCGGTGGAATAAAGGTGATGCCTATAACGTAGAGATAATTGACTATCATTAACAAAATGATGACAATCGGTAAAAAACCAACCGTTCACCCTGGGGAAATCTTGCAGGAGGAGTTTTTGGCCCCCCTGGGTTTAAGCCAGTATGCTCTGGCCAAGGCCATTAAGGTGCCGCCTCGCCGTATTAATGAAATTGTTCAAGGTAAGCGTCGAATTAGCGCGGATACCGCCTTACGCTTAAGTCGATATTTTGGCAATTCCGCCCAGTTCTGGCTGAACCTGCAGGTGCAATATGACTTGAGACGAGAGAAGAGGCGATTGGCCGATCGTTTACACCAAGAAATTACACCCCGAGCATCGTCTTCATAATTTTGTTGTGTTAATAAAAAGCAACCCGAACTGGGCTGCTTTTTAGTGCTATTCCGGATTTACGATGCACTATTTTCGGCTTACACTTTCGCTTGTTCGTAGTGGTTGGCAACTTCAGGCCAATTCACTGTATTCCACCAGGCCTCCACGTATTTGGCTTTTTCATTTCTATAGGACACGTAGTAGGCATGTTCCCACATATCCAAACCCAAAATCGGTGTATAGCCATCCATTAACGGGCTATCTTGGTTTTGGGTCCAGGTGATATTCAGGTTGCCGTCACCGTCAGTGCAAAGCCAGGCCCAGCCGGATCCGAATACTCCAAGCGCGGTATTGGTGAATTTTTCCTTAAATTCATCAAAACTGCCAAAAGTGCTTTCTATTGTCTCGGCCAATTCTCCTGCTGGCTCGCCTCCGCCCTCGGGACTCATAATTTGCCAGAACAGGGAGTGGTTGGCGTGTCCGCCGCCGTGGTTGATAACGGCCTGCTTGATTTCTTGAGGCACGTGGTTGATACGCAAAAGGAGATCGTCTATCTCGTGCTCGTGTAAATCTTCGTACTCCTCCAGCGCCGCGTTCAGCTTATTGACATAGGTCTGGTGGTGTTTGTCGTGGTGGAGCCGCATCGTCTCCTCGTCAATGTGAGGCTCTAACGCATTGTAATCATACGGAAGATCCGGGAGTTGGTGTGGGTAAGCCATAGTATTTTGGAATTAAAAATTACGAATAAAGCATAAGGATTTATCCTTTATTTTTACTGTAGCACAAGTTTGGTTTATTTCAAAGTGATACGTCTCATGTCAATCAACTAAATTGCTTTATTTTACTGTTTTTCTGTGGTCCAAAATCCTAAATATTTGCCCAGCATTAGGCGGGTTTGGGCATCAATCGCCGGGAAGGCGCCGAATACGTTCAGGGTGATAGGTAGAAGTACCCACTGTAGTGCCAAAAGCGCCGTGTTTTTAACGCGCCCCAAGCGGCTTTTTGAAGGCGGATTTATGCCCGGGAAATATTTGGTATAGCGAGCCGAAGATAAATTAACGGTGATAAAGGCGATATGCACTAGCCCTATCATTGCCCCGCCCATAATATAAGAGGTAATTTTGGGTAGATTATACGCCAGTACTGTAGAGCTAAAAGCGGGCCCGCCCAAGATAACCGGCAGCCACCCCAGGAAGAAAATTAAAATGGAGGCAGTAGCCCAAGAGTAAAACCCTTCAAATTCTGTGGCAACAAAGGCCAGCTTTTCACGTAGTGAGATTTTTTTGTTTTGGAGGAAGCCGGTTAGTAAATAGGGTACATTTTCTACCCCCCAGGCCCAGCGACGCTGTTGTAAGTACTGGTTACGCAATGTTTTCCAGAAACCATTGGCGACATTGGCGTCCATAGAGACGGGATAATAGAGCGGTACTACGCGATAGTCACCATCATGAGCCAATAGATTTTGATAAAAAATACGGGAATCCTCTGATACAATATTTTTTTGCCAAAAACCGACGTTAATCAATGCGGCAAAGGGAATCGAATGAGAGGAAAAAGTGCCGCGACGCTCCGCCTTTACTTGCAAGATCATATACCAAAAAGTGGTAGAAAGGGCGATGACCCGCGCCACCGCCGGAGCCTTCCATAGATTATTAAAAAAGAAAGGTACCGGCTGGTACGAGCTTTTTGTCGGCTTTTCCGCGGTTAAGTATGCGTAACTCAAGCGGTTAAAATAATCTTTGGGCACAACGGTATCGGCGTCCAGGGCAGTAGCGATTACGTTTTCATATTTCCACCCATTTGCGTCCACTATTTTTGCGCGAGCTTGCTGACCGGCGTAGTGTAAATTGGAGCCCTTTCCGGCCACCTCACCGGGTAGGTCTTTGGGGTGTATAAACAAATGCATACCGGCAAAGCTTTTCTGGTATTTTTTTATCAGGCTATCCATTTCCCGCTTAGATTGTCGACCGGCACGCTCTTCCAGCGCAACAACAATATGCAGATTGGGAGTGCGCTCGGCTGTTAGTTGTAGCGCGTGGAGCGTGCGCTCCAAGATTTTCCGTCCTTCTGTGTACACTGGTAAAAATACCAGGTGTTGCAATTCTTCGGATGAGGCCATACTTGATTCTTGGAGTTTTGCGCGCCAGTCGGTGCGTAGGTTTTGGCTGGTTTGGCGATAACTGGAATGCAGCAAGGCGGCGTGATATCCGGCGCGTATTACCCATAAAATATCAAAAACAATAATGAAAGCGGCAATAAAAGCCGGTAACTGCCATGCCAACAGGAACATCAAAACAAAGGTGCTCCACACCAGAGCACCCGGAATGATTTCAAAAATGCGGTAAAGAAAACGTGTTTTTCTGTCTTGTATTTGCGAGGCGTAGCTGTAGGTTAAGTATCCGGTCATATCTTGGGATATTCTACCAAAACCTCTGATTTTGTGATAGAGTGAAGGCAATGGCGCTTCGTTTAATAGAGCTGACACTTCCCAAGGAAACGCAACAGGATTTAAGTATAGTGCTGGAGGATTATCCCGTGGCTGATATCTGGCAGGATCGTTTACTGGAAGGCAAGAAGGTGGTACGTATCTTACTTCCCACAGAGAGCACCGAAAAGGTGTTGGATTTATTGGAAAAAAAGTTTTCCCATCTTGAGGAGTTTCGATTGATGCTTTTGCCGGTAGAAGCTTCCATTCCGCGCCCGCAAGAGGAAGCCGAGGAGAACAAGCAAGACCCCAGCAATACACAAGAAGGGAAGAATAAGCAAGACAATGGACCGTTGCGGGTAAGCCGTGAAGAGTTGTACACTGACGTGCAGGAAGATATCCAGCTTTCTTGGACCTATGTGTTAATGGCCGGCTTGGCCTCGGTGGTGGCCGCTATTGGGCTCCTGAAAAACAATGTGGCTATCATAATCGGAGCTATGGTCATTGCCCCGCTTTTGGGGCCCAATGTAGCATTGGCGCTTTCCACGACTTTAGGTGATCTCAAGTTGGCTTTTCAGGCTCTAAAAGCGAACTTCATTGGAGTTTTGACCGTGCTGGTTGTGGCTTTTGGTATGGGATATTTTTTGAATGTTGATCCGCAAATTCCCGAAATTGCTTCCCGCACCAGCGTCGGACTGGGAGATGTCTCTTTGGCCCTGGCAGCCGGTATAGCAGGAGTGCTTTCTTTTACGCGCGGGATCTCCAGCGCTATCGTGGGAGTGATGGTGGCGGTGGCTTTGTTACCGCCTTTAGTGGTGTTCGGTATGTTGGCCGGAGCCGGTTTTTGGGGGCTTTCGCTGAATTCGCTTCTTTTGCTTTTAACCACCTTGATTTCTATTAATTTAGCCGGGGTTTTGGCGTTTTTGATTCAAGGAGTGCGTCCTATGCGGTGGTGGGAAGCAAAGCAGGCGCGAGCCGCCACGCGTATTGCCATTATGTTTTGGGTGCTTGCTTTATCCGCCCTTGTTTTAGTAATATTGTTATCACAGAGTTAAATTAGAAAAATAATTTTTTTGGTATGGCACTTTTTAATCGTGAACAACTGGAAGAACTTATTCATGGATGTCAGTCTCCGTGTATTTCCGTGTTTATTCCGACAGAGCCCGGGGTGGGCGGAGAGAAAAACAAAATTCAGTTTAAAAACCAGTTACAGGAAGCGGAAAAACAGCTGGAAAATTATGGCCTGGAAGGAGAGAAGCCACGGGAATTTTTAGCAGAGGCCTATACACTACTGGAGAGTAGCGCGTTTTGGGCCAATCAGAGGCAGGGATTTGCTGCTTTTATTTCGCGTAATTCGTTTTACTATTACCGGGTTCCGGTTTCACTTGAGGCGCGTGTTTTTGTGGGCGAACAGTTTTATTTGCGTCCATTGTTGCCACTTATAGTTGAGGACGGCCGGTTTTTCTTGTTGGCAATCAGCCAAAATCAGTTGCGGCTTTTTGAGGGAACCCGGGATTACTTGAACGAGCTTGATTTGGAAGATGTGCCTCGCAGTATGCGTGAGGCCTTGCCTGCCGAAGAACTGCCGGACCAAATGCAGCACCACGGCGGAGGCGGCGGGCATGCCATCTTCCATGGTCACGGTGCTACCGGCAAAGAGCACGAAAAAAAGGACATTTTACGGTATTTCCATCGGGTAGACGAAGGTCTTCGCGGTATTATTTCCGACAAGCAACGCCCTCTGGTGTTAGCCGGCGTCCAATACGAGCGGGAGATTTTTGAGCAAGCTACCGATTATCCAAACGTGTTGTCGGATGGTGTCGAGGGCAGCCCTGATCGACTGGGAGTGAATGAATTGCACCAAAGAGCGTGGCAGGTGGTTCAGCCCTATTTTGCTGAGTGTGAGCAAGAGGCCCGCGAGCAATATAACGAGCTTAAAACCACGGAACGCACTTCTGATGATTTACGCAATGTATTAATAGCTGCGCACCAGGGGCGGGTTTTGTATTTGTTTGTAAATAAAGAGGCAACGCGTTGGGGTAGTTTTGATGAAGAGAGCGGTGAAGTGTATGTCCACGAAGAGCCGGTTTTTTCCGACTCAGAGCTTTTGAATGTTGCTGCTGTTCATACCCACCTTAATCAGGGCAACGTGTTTGAGGTGCCGCCGCAGGAGATGCCGGATTCGGGCAAGCCGGTCAACGCGGTGTTTCGATATTGATATGAGCAAAGAAGATTCTCTTACGCAATGGGCGCAAGGTGAGGTGGAGCGACAGCGCTCCACGCTTAATTTAATTCCTTCGGAAAACTATACCTACCCGGAAGTGTTGGAGCTTTTGGGGTCACGGCTGCAGGATAAGTATTCGGAAGGGTATCCGGGCAAACGGTATTACCCGGGCAACGAAGTAGTAGATGAAATAGAAAAACGGACGCAAAAAGCGGCCCTGGAGGCCTTTGGATTGCAGGGAAAAGATTGGCACGCGAATGTCCAGCCCTACTCCGGCTCTCCGGCTAACTTGGCCATTTATTTGGCTTTAGCTGATCCGGGCGAGAAAATTATGGGGTTAAAGCTTGCCTCCGGCGGGCACTTGACGCATGGCCATTCCGTCTCCGCAACCGGTAAATTGTGGACTCCGGTTCGGTATGATTTGGCTCCGGAAAGCGGCCGGCTGGATTATGATGCGATTTTAAAAATTGCTCGAGAAGATAGGCCAAAAATTATTGTCTCCGGCTTCACTGCGTATCCGCGACACGTGAATTTTCAAAAATTCGGCGAAATAGCGCGGGAAGTGGGCGCTTATCACGTAGCGGACATCTCTCATATTGCCGGCTTGGTAGCAGCGGGAGAGCATCCACGTCCATTCGGTCATGCTGATGTAGTAATGAGCACCACGCACAAAACCTTACGCGGCCCTCGCGGCGCGGTTATTTTTACTAAAAAAGAACTGGCGCAATCTATTGATAAATCCGTTTTTCCGGGATTGCAAGGTGGCCCGCACGACAATGTTACCGTGGCTAAAGCATTTTGTTTTGAAAAAGCCGATACTTCGGAGTTTAAGCAATATGCCTCTCAGGTAGTAAGCAATGCTCGCGCGCTTGCGGACACCCTCATAGAATTGGGGTTTAATTTGATAAGCGGCGGCACCGATACGCATTTGCTGTTGATGGATGTAACTAATTTTGATATAAGCGGGGCTGAGGCTGAGCAAAAATTGGAGCAAGTGAGTATTCTTGCCAACCGCAATACGGTACCGGGTGATACCAACCCGAAAAGTCCCTCGGGACTGCGCCTTGGCGCCCCGGCTCTTACCACCCGGGGTATGCGGGAAGAAGAGATGCAAGCCATCGCGCGCCTTCTTTATGATGCTCTTACCAAGAAACGATCCCAGGAGAATATTGCGCAAGAAGTAAGAAAGTTGGCTGAAAATTTCCCCATCCCCGAACAATAATTGCTTAGCGTCGTCCGACGACGCTAAGCGTTTGGAAAATTATGCAAGTTGACATTCAAAAATTGACTCAAAAAATACACAACGACGTGAGTAAGCATGTGGAAGATTTAGAAAAAACTCCTCGTTTAGCCATTGCGCAGATTGGCGAGCCGGATAAGCCCACCGAACGTTTTTTGGCGCAGAAGCAAAAAACGGGTGAGGGGCTCGGTACAGAGATTAAGGTATTTCACTATAGCGGCAATCTTTCTAATACGCGTCTGCGTCGTCGGATAGCTTCCTTGGTGCATAGCGATAAAAATGACGGCGTACTTTTGCAATTGCCACTGCCGGAGCACTGTAATACGCAGTATTTGCTTAATGCGATTCCGCCCCGCAAAGATGTAGAAGTGCTTTCCGCTAAAGCTTTGGGGCGGTTTTTAACCGGTTCTTTATCCGTGAAGCCACCGATGGTAGGGGCGGTACACAATATTGTATCGGAGCAGGGTTTGGAGTATAAAAATAAAAATATAGTGCTTGTAGGCGCCGGACGTTTAGTGGGGCGCCCGCTTGCTTTGTGGTTACTACAACAAGATGTGGGCTTTTCGGTTATTACCGAGAACAGCCCGAATCCGAAAAACATATTATCCGACGCTGACGTTGTTATTTCAGCTGTAGGCCAAGAAGGTTTTTTGCAAGAAAATCACCTTAAAGAGGGGGCTCTTTTGATTGACGTGGATAAAGCCCATGGCGGTATCGGCCCGCTGGTGGTGGCCCATTTATTCAA
>CAYTAF010000015.1:0-2896 GCA_964435865.1 uncultured Candidatus Saccharibacteria bacterium
GTGTTGGTGGTGGCCGGTAGTTATTGGGTAAGTGCCGGAGGGAATACGGAACGCATCAGCAAAGGCAAGCAGGCCATTACGTGGGCGGTGATTGGCTTGGTGTTGCTGTTTTTGGCGCGCGGCGTGATTAGCGTGGTAAAAACCTTTTTGGGTACCGTGGATTAGAATCTAGAAGCTAGAATATTAGTAACCAGTAATTAGTAATTAGCATATTAGTAACTGGAAGCCGCAACCTAAAAGCTATCAGTTATAAGCTAGAGATTATATGGCTTTACCTAAAAAAATATTAAAATTTTGCTCCGTTCATCGGCATAAGTTTGTTTTTGTAGCGGCTGTTTTTTTAGTTTCCAGTCTCTACTTGTTAGCTTCTCCGATAATGGCGCAGGCGCGAATTACAGCGGGAGATTCCGGGACCAGCCCGGAAACGGACACGAGCACCCAACAGCAGATTAATCAGGTTGCCGATCAAGTGATTGATATCTTAACGCAAGCACAAGGGGCGGCCGAGACAGTACAGGAAGGTTCCGGCTTTACTGCTTTATCTAAGAATCTGCCAGCCTTGCGCACATTAGTACTGGATACCAAAGAATTCAGCCGGCAGGGCATCGAATTTACCACCAATATTCAAAAACTTAATAATTTCGTAGGGGGTTTTGAAGGGAAGGGCCGTAAATACGTGGAACTTAAAGAGAAAGTGGCGCAATTTCTTGAGCTCGGCAACGCGATGGCAGAAAAGGCAGAAAATGACGAGGATATTACGCAAGCCGAGGTGAGAGAATTGGTTGGACTCGGCCTCGATATTAAAAGTGATATTGAAAACGGGGTGGCTCCGGTTATTGAAGCCGCCCAGCAAGCCCCGGGCTTGGTGGATACGGGCCGTACCATTGTGGCGGAAGATATTCCGCAATTGAAGCAAGAAGTAGAGCAAGAGATGCCGGAGTTTACCGGCCAGTTTGATTTTGAAACCGATAATATTGAGCGGGTGGTTGACCAAAAAATAGAGCAGCTTAAGCGGGAACTGGAGCCCACGAAAAATCGCGGTTTAGATTTATTAAGTGAACTTGGGATTATTCAGGGCAGTTGTTTGGTGGCCGGGGCATTTTCCGGCGGAGATAGTGAAGACGAGGAAGAGGAGGAGTTTGATTTAGCGCAGTGCATGGAAGATAATTTTAACGCGTGGTACGAGCAGGAGCGCGTACAAAATTATTTAAAGGAGGATCTTCCGGCCGCTTTGGACAAAATCATGAACGAATTTACCGACGCGCAGATGTTTGAGGCGGCACTGCAGGACTTAAAGGAGACGCAAGCGGTGCAAAATGCTTTACAAGAAGGTAGTATTGATGTTCAGATAACAGAAGTCGGAGAAAACCGATTTCGTTTTGAGGTGACACAGCGGAGCGGTAGTATTTTTAAATTAGTGCGTTCAGCGCAAGCGCAAACTGGAAGAAGCTGCGCGTGGCTGGTGGGATCCGGTGACGAGTCCGGCGGGTTTGCGGAGCAAAGGTGTAGCTTTGAGCGTCAGTTGTCCCCCGATACCGATTGGAGTGTCAGTGCGGCTACTTTAGAAGATAAGGAAAATGGCGCAATTAGTTCTTCTGATACGTGTAAAAGTATAAATCCTGAGACCGGTGAGGTGCAGAACACCAGCGAATGTCCGGCAACAAATTTAGCGATAGATAACGACAATGGTGATGGCGACGGTGATAGCAATGGAAATGGAAACGGAGATGGAGATGGCAACGGCAATGGCAATGGAAACGGAGATGGTGAACAGGACAGGGATGGTGATGGTATTCCGGACTCGGAGGATCCGTGCCCGGCTGATCCTAATACCGGTTGTACCACTCCGGGGTTGCAAGGGGCCTGCGAGGGCTTGAATCCGGGTAATAGTTGCCATTTACCGGGCGGCTCTCCCGGCTCCCAACAGGGTGTGTGCAAGCAATCCGGTAGTATTTTGGCTTGCGAGCAGACAGGGTCGGGCAACGGGAATAATGAAGGGTGCACTCAAGCAGGAGAGAGCTGTACACTTTCAAATGGGGAGAACGGGATTTGCCAGGAAGCGGGCTTGGATACATTTGATTGTGTGGCTACGGATGAGGGCGGGAACGGTTCGTCCGGCAATGGTGGTCCGGGAAGCGGCGGTGAAGGTGAGGGTGAATTTCGCGTACCGGAAGGCGGACCTAGCACCATAGAAGAGGTGTTTCAATTATTTGTGAAAGGGGTGTTGTGGTTGTTTGTGTTCGCAATTTTGGCTTCTATTGCCGGTGTGATTTTCGGCGGTATTCGCTATACAACGGGCGGCGGTAGTGCCGATGCGGCCAGCACCGGTACCAAAATAGTGATTTTCTCTCTAGTTGGGGTGGCTGTGATTTTACTTTCCTTTATACTGGTTAATTTGGTGGCGAGTATTTTAGGGGTAGAGGTGCCGCAGAAAATATTTAACTCCCTAAGCGGGGGCAGTAATTAGCCGTCCAGCAAAGTTGGACGATTTTCGCTCCGAAGGGTCGGAAAGCTATAAGCTATAAGCTAACAATCTTATGGGTAAAACAATTATTTTAACATTGGTGGCAGTGAGTATGTTGGTTGTTCCAGTTGCAACATTGGCTCAGCCGGAAGGACAGCCGCAAGGAGGCCAGGGCGGCAGTTTTGAGTTTGAAAATCCGTTAAATTCCCAGAATATTATTCAGCTTACCGAACGGATAGCCGGCTGGTTGACACTTTTTGCTATTGTGCTGGCGGTGGCGATGATTATAATCACCGGGGTTATGTACGCCTTTGCCGGAGGTGACAGCGAGCAAGTGCGTAAAGCAACCCGGGCGCTTTTGTGGACGCTGGCCGGAACAGCAGTTATTTTAGCGGCCCGCGGTATCGTGGAAATTATTAAAAATTTGCTGGG
>CAYTAF010000015.1:2996-4656 GCA_964435865.1 uncultured Candidatus Saccharibacteria bacterium
TAGTGGTAAAATATTTTATACGTGATTAATTAAAGCGTGCTTTATAATTTTTAACTTTTTTAGGTTATGCAACTAAAAAGTATTTTCTCTAAAATTGGACTTGGTCTTTTGGCGGTGATGTTTGTTGCTTCATTGGGGCTTGCCGTGACCCCTGATAATGCGTTAGCTCAATCCGGAATCGAGGACGAGCCCACCTCGGGCGGCGGAGGTAGCCTAGAAGGTCCCGGCGGAATCCCGAAAGACAGTGACTTAAGTACTGTAGAGGGAGTTTTTGGGTTGGTGCAATCTGTTGTGCAATGGCTCTTGATCTTTGCGGTAGTAATCGGCGTTATCTTTATCATCGTGGGCGGTATCAAGTACGTAACCGCCGGCGGCGACAGCGAGCAGGCTACTCAAGCTACGAGAATGATTGCTTTTGCCGCTGTAGGGATCGCCATTATTCTGTTGGCCTTTATTCTGGTACAACTGGTAGCCAATATTGTTGGAGTAGAAGTTCCGGGCAAGGTGCTGGAGTAAGCCCAGTTGCATTCATTAAACGTGCTTAATTATCAACTATAATGTTCAACGAAAGCCAACATCTACTTTTAATTGTCGGCTTAGTGTTGATGGTAGCAGTGTCACTGCTAATAATCGTGGGGACCCCCAAGGTCCCCGCGCTTTCTTTGGAGGCCAATTTGTTGGCGCAGGCTTCCTCGGTAGCCGATTTTGACACCAATGGCAATGGAGTTATTGATGAGGCGGAGTTTAACCAAGCTCTTGACCAATGGACCGCCGGTGAGATTTCTGACTCGCTTTATTTCAAGGTGCAGGATGCCTGGTCCAATGGCACTCAAGTGGGGGGTGGAAGCACCTCTGGTAGCACTGGAGCCGAGCAAAGAACCGGCTGTTCTGCGCAGGGCTCGGGCGATAGTGTTTCCAGTATTGAATGCCAAACCAGTAATGCACAGTGGGGATTGGAGGATACGGATGGTGGTGACAGGCCTCAACAAGCCGGCTCTGTTAGGGTTTTTATAGATGGGCAATTTTACAGTGAATTTAAAGATGCTTGTAGCGGCGGTACATTAACTGAAAGATATCTTGACTCAAGCGCCAATGGCCCAAATAGTGCGCAAAGAACCCGTACGGTGCAGTGCTCAGGTAGTTGCAAGACAAATGCTAACGGAGAGGGTTATTGTGTTAGCGGCAGTAGTAGTGACGGTCAGGTGCAGAGTAGCGGTGTAAGCGGCGGCACTGCTTTGCCAAATATTACCAGCAGTTCCAGTAATTCAGAATTGAGGCAATTCTATAACACAGCCAATCAAAAATTCTTTGGTGGACAGCTTGCTTCCGATGTGACAGTGCGCTGGGAGACGGGTTCTTATTTCGGCGGGGAGTGTTCCAGTGAAAACAGGCGGACCTTTTTAGGGGTATCCCTTTTAGACAGCAAACAACTTTTAATTAATGCCAATTGTCGGTCCGATTCTCGCTATCTGCAAACCAGCCAAGATATGCAGTCCAATTTGTTGCACGAGATGGCGCACTTTTCGGCCGGGACCAAGGATCACGATCAATCGTATTGTGATGAGGCGGAACGAGTAGAGCAAGCGGCGGGTATGTCTATTGCTCCGCAATGCGACGGAGGGGGATTCACCAGCGGCAGCCGGGGTACAGATACGGACAG
>CAYTAF010000015.1:4756-6556 GCA_964435865.1 uncultured Candidatus Saccharibacteria bacterium
TACGGACAGAGATACGACTCGTACCGATGGAGGGGATAGTGGCGATTTTTCCTCCGTTGATGATTTTGACACCAATGGCAACGGATCTATTGAGGAATCCGAATTTAATACAGCGCTTGACCAATGGACCGCCGGTGATATTTCCGACTCGCTTTATTTTGAGGTTCAGGATGCTTGGCTTAAAAATGGTGGACAAATTCAGCAAGATACCGCCGGAGATACTGGCGATGATGCTGCCGGCGGCACGGCCGGGACTGGCGTGTGCCCGGATATAGATAATTTAAGTTCGGTGTCCGATTATGATATTAACGGCAATGGCCGCATTGACAGAGAGGAGGCGTTAATTTCAGATGATCATGCAGGCCTGGGGTGGATTGGCTCTCAGTTAAGTCAGAGAGTTTGGGAGGCCCATGATGACAATCGAGCTATTAGCGGCACCAGTGATAGGGCTGGTGTATGCCCTGATGTTACGAAAAAGCTGAGCGCAGTAGAAGATTTTGATATTAACCGCAGTGGAGAGATTGAGAAGGCAGAGGCCTTGACCGCGGATAATTTTGCGAGCCTTAGTTGGATTGGAACACAGTTAAATCAACGTGTATGGGAGGCATATCAGAATGATCTTAAAGTGGGGCAGGCGGCTCAGGATCAAATAAGGCAAGAAGAGCAAGAGGCGCAAAATTACGAGCCGGAAACTACTTTTGGGAATCTAAACTGGCAAAAACCCGGTGATGTTCAGGTCATAAAAGATCCGGATGAAGTCTTTTCCACCCTCGATCGGTCTTTTCCTGGCACACAGATCCATCTTTCCATGTGGGCTTTCAATACCACCAGTTGTGCTTACAGTTTTCCTTTGAGTAATGTTTCCCGTTTTGACAGCGATGCTGGAGCGGATTGGGCCCGTCAAGTTATAAACAATGAGCCCAAAAAGGTATTTTCCCAACTGCCCGAGGGAGCAATGATGGTAAGGGTGCGTCAGAACCAGACCAGTCAAAATTTGGGCCTGACGAGCGGCTTTTGGAGGTATCGTCCCATTGATTATTACTTTTTGGATTATAGTGACGCGAAAGCGGTTTCCGCTATTGATCCAGCCACGACCGGCTCCACCCGAGCCAGTAATTGCGATTTTGTATCCTCTCCCACTTTTTCTTTAAATCCTCCTCAAGATATAGCTTCTCAAAGCCAGCGTGTACCTGATAAAACAAGCGCAGATTTTTCTTTTCAGTTGCTCAGTAATCAAATTCGACGGCAGGCGTGGTCTTTTGACACTACATGGGATTGGTTGGTGGCAACCTGGGATTGGAACAAAAAATGGAAGCCGGTGCGAGATGCTATGAAGCAGGATAATGACAAGCAGGCCTTTCAGAAGCTTATTGATTTGCCGTACATTAGTGGAGTAGAGTTGTGGATAAAAGGAAGTGCTCCAGATAGTGGTGGAAGCCAGCAAGATGCGAGCAATCAAGATAATCAAGATGCGGGGCAGCGACAAAATAATCAAGATCAATTTAATGATTCGCGAACAGAAGATAATCAGTTTCAAATTGGATCTTGGGATTGCTCCGGGGATGCAGCCCGACTGGTTTGCCAGGCGGGTGATTCACGAATAGTTTTCACAGATAATGATAGCGCTAATGATCCGCAAGTGAAAGGTGAGGTTGCATGGAAGGTTGACGGGACTCGATCGGGTAGTAATACGGATATGTGTATAGGTAACAACAAGGTTAGGAATTGGCGCATTAATACTAATGCTCAAAGTTTTGGGAAGGTAGTAGGCGGTTTTAAGGATACGCAGTGTTCTTCCGG
>CAYTAF010000015.1:6656-9461 GCA_964435865.1 uncultured Candidatus Saccharibacteria bacterium
GGTTGGAATATGATCGGGCTCGGAGCCCGCTCCGGAGAGTTGGTTGACTCTAACCAATGCGTTAGCGGCGAACTTTGGACTTATATCTCCGGCGAGGGATACCAGGAAGCCGGCACCGAACTAAAGCCTCTGCGCGGTTACTTTATAGAAGCGGAGAGTGAAGGGTGTCGGGTTGGTATTACCAATTTGCAAGAAGTGGACAACCCACAGGCCGAACTTTCTTCCGGTTGGCAGTTGGTTTCTGCTACAGGTGATTGGCAAAAGGTTCGCGGCAGCTGTCGGCTGACCGATAAGGATATTTTTGGATATGATGCCTCCAAAGTCCAGAATGAGTTTGGCGACGGCTTTGTAGGCCTGGGGCGCAATATCACCCTAGATACGCAAGGCAACGACCGCGGTTATTTCGTTAACGTGCAAAATGATTGCCAATTTGGTAGTGGGCAAGCCCCGAGCGACACTCCGGACGAACAAGAGGGGGAAGAGCCAAGCAGTACTCCTACAGAAGGCGAGCAGCAAGCCGTAGAAATAGTTTTAAAGCGGGGCTGGAATATGATCGGGCTCGGCAACCAGGGTGGTTCCTTGCGCGATCCGAATGAATGCACCACCGATAAGTTTTTCACTTATATGCCGGGTGACGGTTACCAAGAAGTGGAAATGGAACTGGAACCTCTACATGGGTATTTTGTAAAAGCGGAGCGTGAAGGGTGCAGAGTGGAGGTTGATGTTGAGGGAACTGCTCAGCAAAGATCTTTGCAAGAGGGCTGGAACCTTATAGCTGCTGATGGCGAGTGGCAGGAGATTCGAAATACTTGCAGGTTGGAAGCCGGTATTCGCGGGTTTAATCCGGAGCAGGCCGCTACCGGTGAATTTGGCGATGGCTTTGTAGATTTAGGGAAAAATGTTGAGTTAATGAGCTCCAATAATGCCGCTGGCTATTTTGTAAAGGCACAGCAAAGTTGTGAGATTAATCAGCCTTAAATGAGTTTTCTATGGCGGATGGGTACGAGAGTTTGTTAATTATTATCGGATTGGTTTTAACCATTGGATTAATTTTGCTGTTTGTGCTTGCTTAAAATTAAAAGTATTTTTAACCCCCTCGCTTGTTATAAGCGAGGGGGTTTTGGTTGCGGGCGGTGGGACTCGAACCCACATGGGATAAACCCACACGGTCCTAAACCGTGCGCCTATGCCAATTCGGCTACGCCCGCGAGTTATCAAGAAAGCGATGTTTCCTGTTATATCAGATGTTGTTGTGTGCCAGTTTCACCACCTGGCCAGAAAAATAACGATAGGCGACCTCAGCCTATCGTTATTATAGTATATTGTTAATTTTTTGGTCAATAATTACTGGGCTTTGATTTTCAGTTTTTTCGCTTCGTCCTTTTTGAGCTTTGGCAATCGGATCGTGAGAATACCATTGGCAAGAGTGGCCTCCGCTTGTTCTTCATCAATCTCGGCGGGTAATATAACGGAGCGGGAAAAGTTGCCCCAGTAAAGTTCTTGGTGGAAATAGTTATCTTGCGCGATAGTTTCTTCTTGTTTGCGTTTGCCGCGAATTTTGACTAAATCAGAGCTGATCTCTACGTCTAAATCTTCTTGCTTTACACCGGCTACCGGGGTTTTAATAACAATTTCCATGTCGTTTTGGTATACATCCAGCGTCAATTGCCCTTCAGCTTCTTCTTCTTCGCTTTCTTCCTTCCCTTTTTCCTCCTCTTCGGGCTCCGTCTCTTGCTCTTCTGTCTCTACGGCACCTTCATAAGGAGTTTCGGTGGCCTCTTCTTGCAAATGTATTTCTTGCTCCTCTCCGGATGTTTCATTATCTTCCTGAGCTTCTTCTGTTTTGTCAGAACCGGTTAAAATTTGGAAAAAAGATTTTTTCTCAGCCATGATAAAAAGAGTTAATTATGAGCAAAAGATTGATTTTGTTGGCGTAATTTAACTTTTTCCTTAAGTATAGTGAATTCACGAGAGACAACAATTGAGCCAACTATTAGTAATGTTATCACAAAAGTGACCGCAAGCAAATTACCGTTGTTCTGGGCGGAGCTGATGAGGATATTGAAAAGCGTGTGGATTCCGGAGGCCAAAATTACTCCTTTTATCCACAACCCATGATGCAATTTTCCTTTGATTTTGTGCAAAAAGTGAAATCGAGCTATAAAAAACCCTAAAATGCCGGACCCCAGGGTGTGTAAAAGGGTAGCGCCCAGAAATCGGGCGGACATCAGTCCTACGTATTCACCAAGACCTCCGCTTGCCTGAAATAGGTTGGCAATATTCTCGGCCGCTGCAAATCCGAGGGCCGCGGTAATTAAATAAATCATAGCGTCTACCGGCTCATCAAAGGCGCGATCGTGCCAGAGCCAAATTAGCAGCCAAAAAACAAAAAGCTTGGCAAGCTCTTCCAGAGTGCCGGCGGCTAAAAACAATATATTGGTACCGGGAATGTATTGAGCTAAGGTTTGCTCGATAGCAGCTATTGGCACCGTAATTAGAACTCCTCCTAAAAACACCAGGGTTAAAAGACGTTTCGGCTCGGGGTGCAGATCTTTACGTAGATAAAACCACAACCATCCTAAAGATGGTAAAGTTCCAAGGAGTACGAGAAAAATGATTTGCGGAAACGGCATTATACTTTAGAGGAAGGGTAAGATTGTACCATCAATAAGTTTTTGTTGTTTTCCGGCTGAAGCAGTTCTTGCCAGATGCTTTCGGTGACAAACGGCAAAAACGGGTGTAAGGCCTTCAATAAAGTAAAGTAAAATACATAAGCTATTTTAAGGTTTTCTTGTTTGGTTTTTG
>CAYTAF010000015.1:9561-12955 GCA_964435865.1 uncultured Candidatus Saccharibacteria bacterium
TTTTTGCATTTTGATTTTTGAACTTTTCTATGTATTTATCCGCGAATTCGTGCCATGTGAGATTATGGAGTTCGGTTAGAGCCGCGCTTAAATCCATTTTTGCCATATGTTTATCGGATTTTGCCAGGGAAGATTTTAGTTTTTCAAAAAAGTTCTGGTCTGTTTCGTTTAATTCGAGCTTCTCGAGTTTTTCCAAGCTAATGTCTTTGATATCCGGCGTGTCAGCGCCTAAATCATTTTTTTGCATCTCCAGGAATCTTCCAAGGTTCCAAAGTTTGTTTGCAAAGTTTCTCCCGCCTTTAAGGTGTGCCGGGCTCCAGGCCTGATCAGCGCCCGGTGATGCGCCATAAATCAAGGCGAAGCGCAGAGCGTCCGTGCCAAAATCCGCGGCTTCTTTCAGGGGCTCTATAATATTACCTTTAGAGCGACTCATTTTTTTCCCATACTCATCGCGCACCAGGCCGTGTAAATACACAGTACGGAACGGAACTTCTCCTGTCGCGAACAGGGAAAGCATGATCATGCGTGCCACCCAGAAAAAGAGAATTTCATAACCTGGGGTGACAACCTGCGTTGGAAAGAATTGTTTGTAATCAGAGCTGGCGGCTTCGTCCAAATGGAAACCCAAAATATTAAAAGGCCACTGACCGGAGGAGAACCAGGTATCAAATACATCCGGATCTTGGATTAGATTTATTTGTCCGCACTCCGGGCATTGTTCCGGTTTTTCTGTCGCGAGCATTATGTGGCCGCAACCTTCCTTTTCTGTCAGGTTATGCACCGCCATTTGGAGTTCTCCGATGTTTTGAGTGCCGCAGTACCATACAGGCAAGCGTTGACCCCACCATAACTGTCGACTCACCGGCCAGTCGTGGATATTTTCCAGCCAATCCACAAGAAGTTTTTTGGTTCTTTTCGGTACTATTTTTATCTCTTCATTATTTAGGGCCTCCAGTGCTTTTTGAGCTAGGGGCTTCATTTTTATATACCACTGCTTCTGCGGCAGCGGCTCGATTTGTTCTCCCGTGCGTTCGCTTAGAGCAACTGTGTGTTCGTAATTGGTATCTATTTTTTCCAGCAGCTTGGCCTTTTCCAGATCACTGGCTACTTTCTCGCGTGCCTCTTTTACGTTTAGACCTCGGTATTTTTTGGGCGCGTTATGGTTTAGGTTGCCTTGATAGTCCACAACTTGTGTTGCAGGCAAATTATGTCGTTGGCCGATTTCATAGTCCAGGTCGTCGTGAGCCGGCGTCACCTTGAGAGCACCGGTGCCGAATTCGGGATCAATGGCCTGGTCCGCGATTATGGGAATTTTTTTGTCGGTAAGTGGTATTTCAGCTTTTTGGCCAATAAGTTTTTGATACCGGCTGTCATCCGGGTGTACCGCGATCGCCACGTCTGCGAAAATGGTTTCCGGTCGAGTGGTAGCAATAGTGACGGGGCCGTAGTTTATGTGGTAAAGGGATCCCTTGGTTTCATGACGCTCCACTTCAAGGTCGGAGAGAGCGGTTTGTGATGCCGGGTCCCAGTTGGCAATGCGATGAGAGGAGTATACCAGCCCTTCTTTTTGCAGTTTAATAAAAGTTTTTTGGACTTCTTTTGAGATTTCCGGGTTTAAAGTAAATTTTTCCCGGGAAAAGTCGCAACTGGCTCCAAGTTTTTTGATTTGGTTTTTGACGGTCTCAATATTTTCGTAAGAAAAATCCCACACTAGCTGGAAGAATTTATCGCGGCCGATTTCCTGTTTAGTTTTACCTTTTTCGGCTAAATGGTTTTCGAATTTCACTTCGGTGGCAATGCTGGCGTGGTCATATCCGGGCACCCAAAGGGCTTTTCTGCCATGCATTCGGTGGTATCGGGTAAGAGTGTCCTGGAGTGCTACTTCATAGGCGTGCCCCATATGCAGTTCCGCGTAGGCGTTGGGCGGCGGCATTACTATACAAAACGGACTATTACCATTACTATAACGATGACTATGATTATGGGCGTTATCGTTATAGTTATTGTTATCGTGTTCGTGGGGTAGGTTATCAGGATTAAAAAAGCCGCTCTGTTCCCATAAGCGGTAGATTTCCGGTTCGTATTCTTGTGGATGGTACTTTTTTTCCATTTTAAATATTTCTTATAAGTACTCAAATCTTCCGATAGAAAAATTGTCGTGAGGTGTGGGCGCCCTGAACCACATAGGGTTCAGGGCAGCCGTACACCCCACGTGGTGCACGACGGTGGGGACAGGACTCGAACCTGCAAGGGCGTAATGCCCGGCGGCTTTCAAGGCCGCTGCCTTGCCAATTCGGCGCACCCCACCTGACTATGCCCCCGGGAGGGATCGAACCGTCACTTCGCTGCCGCTCGCTCCCTAAAACCACTCGGTTTTAGTATTTCCTCCATGAAAAACTCCCGTTTTTCAACGCTTTTTACCAGATTCGACTGCCCATTCGGTTAGTATAGCTTGTCATTACCCCAATGCATTGTTCTCGGTGGGTGTGCCCCCGGGAGGGATCGAACCTCCAGTTTGGGCTCCGCAAGCCCATGTTTTATCCATTAAACTACAGGGGCGCTTAAAATCCCAAACCACGAGCGATATTATCTATAATGGAGTGGTTTTGTTTTTCTTCCGGTAAGTATTTTTGCAAGATCTCGCGTATTTCGTTGGGGTCTTCGTTTTCCAGCGGCAAGTGGAGCTTAGGCGTTAAGTAAGCGTGGGTTTTTATTACTACTTCTTTAATTTCCGGTGGGTCATAAAAAATCCAAAAACTATCCAAAGTTTCGTAGTCATACAACTCCTCACCTATTCGGATACCTTTAGGTGTGACTTGGAAGGTAAGGTTTTGAGGTTGTTTTTGCGAGAAAACGTATAAAACAAAACCGGCTAGTATGGAAATAACCGCACCGGAAAAGTTACCGGAAAGCGCGGAAAATACAAAGAAGACAGCCGCCGCGCCTAAAAAGAATATACTCAAACTTTTTTGGTGCGGGTGAGGCTCAAATTCTTTGGCCTGCCATTTGTGGGAAATTTTTTCTTGCTGTTGGGCCATAATGCTTGCGGCCCCGACGGGATTCGAACCCGTGTTACCAGGATGAAAACCTGGCGTCCTAGACCGGGCTAGACGACGGGGCCCTGTTTGTAATTTACCACGCCCCCACGGGGAGTCGAACCCGTCGGTCGCTTGAGGCGACCTCCTTAAAACCCCTCGGTTTTAATTTTTCCGCCTAGAAAAAACTACGTTTTTTCTTCACTTTTTTCTGGGTTCGACTTCGAGGAGTCGTTTTGTTTTCATCTTTAAGATCTTGCAGGGTCTAATTTCTGTTTTGCTCCACGCCCCCACGGGGAGTCGAACCCCGGTTTCCAGGATGAGAACCTGACGTCCTAGGCCACTAGACGATGGGGGCA
>CAYTAF010000016.1:0-12584 GCA_964435865.1 uncultured Candidatus Saccharibacteria bacterium
TAGGTGCCTTTTTGCTTTTTCAACTCTTAAACCCGGAAATTCTTTTCTTAAGCGGACCGGATATGCCCAGTGTCGCTATCACAAACGCCCCGATCTGTGTGCCAACCGTCAAAGAGGTCCAGGAAGCCTGTCAACAACGCGGTCCGGCATGGGTCTCCTGCAACAACAGTCAAAAGCAAGAAGCTGATTGTGATACTGCTGATAAAAAT
The DNA here is from genome assembly GCA_964435865.1 of uncultured Candidatus Saccharibacteria bacterium. GTDB lineage: Bacteria > Patescibacteriota > Minisyncoccia > 2-01-FULL-47-10 > CAYTAF01 > CAYTAF01. The sequence goes on from CAYTAF010000016.1 coordinate 210, forward strand.
GGGGACGGCATACAGGATCAGGTATGTTGCCGCCGCCTCCCTTCTGGTGAATTGGGAAGCCTGTGCCCAGCTAATATTTCTTCCACTCAAATCAATGATCTAAATTCATGTAGTAGATACGCCGGCCTAGAAACGTTATTTGAAGAACAAAATACAAATCCAAGCCAAGAAGATATTAAACAATGGTGTAATAAAGACACCTGTAGCGTTACTTCTTCAGATACCGCTTGCTATTGGCTTTCGAGTCAATGCGAAGAACTGCAATCTTCAGAAATAAATAGTTGTAGCGATTATATGATAAGCGGTGCAATCCCCGAAGTACCAGTAGAGAGTACTCGCAAAGAATTATGTAATCGCGATCCGTTCAACCTTGGATGCCGTTACAAGAAACCAGTAGAAGGTCAAGCTACCTGTGAACCCACAGGAGAATAGTAATCCCTATTCTTAAATTTTTATTCCTCGTTCCAGATTCCTTATCCTTAATTCTAAATATATGTTCTCCTCCCCGCGCCAACTGATAAAATACGGTATTATCGCTCTCGTGATCGCCGCTCTCGTGGTAGGTGGCTACTTCCTGATTACAAGCGGGGGCGGGAATAATCAGGCGAACGAGGAGGATACAACTCAAAATAATCAAGGGCCACCTACTCCGGAACCTCGAGAGTTAACAAACTTGCAAGTTATCTCTCCTCATATGGGCTCGGACGGCCGCATCCGATATTACCGGGAAGCTGACGGCCGTGTCTTTTCTCTGGACCCGGACACCGGACAAACAACTTCGATCACCGATACGGAATTAGCCGGACTCACGAAAAGTGTATGGGGCCCGCAAAACAACCAAGTTATTTCCGTCTTCCGAAAAAAGGACGGCACACGCCAGGTATTCCACTATTCTTTTACAAGCAGACAGGCCACCGAACTATCAAGCAACCTATACAACATTGCCTTTAATAGCGACGGTTCTCGTATTGCCTATCAGTTCAAAAACGAACAAGGCACTAACGTTTTATCCGTAGCCAGCCCCAAAAACAAAAACTTCCAGAAGTTAACTGACCTGGAAGTGGACGACCCGACTATATTTTGGATCCAAAACAAGGTGGCCTATACCACTACTGACAGCGGCAACACCCCCGGTTCCATTGCCTCCATTAATCCGCAAACCGGAGAGAGGCAAACCCTGCAAACAGGCATCTTCAACTTAGCTGCCCTCCCTTCACCTACCGGCTCTAAAATGCTATTTACCGAGGGGGAACAAGGCGGAGGTGAGACCATCACTCTTAACGCACACGACCTTGCCAGCAGAGAAGTGGTGAACCTAAAACTTGCTACCCTTCCGCAAAAATGTACCTGGAATTCCGGAGAAACAATGGTATACTGCGCGGTTCCGCAAAACATACCGTCTTCCGCTGTTTTACCCGACCACTGGCGCACGGGTGACTTTACCAGCAATGACGAAATTTGGCAGATCGACCTGAACCGGCTGGAAGGCCGTCAACTAACCGGAAGCCTGGGGCGTGATATTGGCTGGATGCACCTCACCCAGGACGGACTCGGTCTCGTTTTTCAAGACAAAACTGATAAGCAATTATACCGAATAGAGCTACCGCAATAAACGCTTCAGTGACAAGAGTAGTCCACGCCGCTCCAATATAAGAATGTGACGGGATAACAATTATATTAGCTACCACGTTAAAGACCAGGCCGCCGAGAAAAACGGCGGCCAGTTTTTTGGTGGCCTTGAGTGCTATCAGTGCCTCATTAAAAAATGTAGCTAAAGTTATAAAAAATAAAGCTCCGCTTAAAATTTTTAATACGGGCACAGCTTGCAAAAACTCACTTCCCCCCAACAGCAACACCGCCCATTTGGCCAAAAGAAAGAGAGCAACACTAGCCATTAATCCTCCGAGTGATAATAATCCAAAGCCCTGCTTAAACAACTGAAGAAAATTTTGAAAACTTCCCTTTTTTAACTGCCTGGAAAACTCCGGTAAAAGCAACCCGGCTAACACTGCCGGGAAAAATACAAGATTCTCCAATACCTTAAACCCCAAATTATAAAACCCGACCGCGGCCTGGGAAGAGGCAGCTAAGGCTGCCGGTGGCTCGAAAAATCCTATTAACAAAATATCCACCCGAAAATAAAGCGCCGAAGAAATAACCACAATACCTATAGGTAGGGCCTCTTTTAGAATTTGCTTAAAAACTTCTGGCCTCCAGTGAAACTGCACCGCTGCCCAACGCCACACCAACGCCAAGGAAACTAAAAAACTTAAAAGCGCTCCAGCCACATAAGCACCTAGCATCCATAACACACCGTAACCTATTAAAAACCCGATCACTATCACTCCCAGCTGAAGAAGGCGGCCTAAAAATTCCGCTACCTGGCCGTAGTAAACAATAAATTTTTTTTGAAAAACCGCCATAAGTAACTGAGAAAGCGACAAAAATAAAAAATGGAGCCCGGCCAAAACCGCGCCCACTTTCACAATATATGGATAGGGTGTAAACCAAACCACTAACGCGCCTATCATCAAAAATACAGCCAATAACACCAAGCGTAAACTCACTATATCAGAAACCCAATCCGCCTCTTCTCTTTCCTCCACTTCCCCTAATCTACGAGCCAACACCTGTCTAAGCCCCGCGTCAGCCAAAAAGCTGAATAAAAACATAAATGCCAATGTCGAGGACAGCTGGCCATACCCACTATCCCCCAGTGCTCGCGTTAACACACCGATACTCGCCAAAGATACCGCCACTCCGGCACTACGACTCAAGCCGGTCCAGAGTATATTTTTAAAAATCTTTTTCCAAAAAGACATACCATCAGCACCACAATTACAATGACCATCACGAAGCACCACGATGACAATTACGATGACTAGGCTATAGCACCATAATTACAATAACGATGGAGCGTCACTACGACGAGGACTATAACAACAAGGGAGTGCCGCGATAATAATAGCTATCATCGTCATTCTTATTGTAATTGTTATTGTAGTGCTCTGCTATCGTCATAGTCATCGTTATCGTGGTGCTCAGTCATCGTTATCGTCATCGTTATCGTCATCGTCATTGTAATCGTTATCGTCATTACGGTACATCCTTTTAATGTAAAGCTCCTGACCAACAGTAAACAAATTATTAACTGCCCAGTAAAGCGGCAAAGCGGCCGGGAAGCTAAGGGCAATCAGGGTTACAAAAGCAGGCATCACGTAAATCATTTGTTTACCCATCATCTGTGAGATGGCTGCCGAACGCTTGCTCTCCACGTCACTGTTAGCTTGTGATCCAAAAGAGAGCTTGGCTTGCACGAACTGCAAAGCACCCGCCAGTACTGCCAAAACCGCACTGGTTTTAGTTAAATTAAGCAAACCCAAAAAGGACGAACTTAATGTGCCCGGATTGGTAATAAAAGGATACAATGTTTTGGATAACTCAATGCTTTCAAAACTGCGGAACAAATGAAATAAAGCAATTAAAATAGGTAATTGTACTAAAATAGGCAAGCAGCCGCCCATCGGATTAACGCCATGCTCTTGATACAACTCCATCACCTTTTTGGCCTGCTGCTCCTTGTCTTCCTTGTGTTTTTCCTGCAGTTCTTTAATCTGCGGTTGCAGTTTTTGCAGTTCTTTTTGTGATTTTAACGCCTTATAGGAAAGTGGAAATAAGATTAGCTTAATAAGCAAAGTCAAGGCAATGATCGCCAAGCCCAAGTCCTGCACCGGCAGAACGTTATAAAAAAATACGAGTAAATTAAAAAGCGGCTCTATCAGTATAGTATTAAAAAATTCAATCATAATAATTAAATCAAAATGCAAAAAAAATAGGTTTTTTAACGCCCGCTGAACAACTGACTGTTATTTTTTCTTTTCGGATTATCATTTTTGGTTTTTGATATTTGATTTTTGAATTTTATCTTAGGGTTTATCAACGCCTCCCCTGGAAAGCGGATGACAGCGGCTAATCCGTTTAACACCCAAAAGCACACCCCGAAAAAACCCGTATTTTTGCAGGGCCTGACAGGTATAATCTGAACAACTGGGATAAAAACGACAACCGGAAAACTGAAGTCCGCCATTCACACCGTGATCAAAAGAGAAAGTTTTTTGATACACTCTGATGAGTACTATCAGTATACGCCTCATGAGACTAACATATTAGCTTTTTTTAGTAAGGTCTTAAGCTCCCTTTGCAGCTCTTGGTAATCTTTGGAAAGCGCCTTCGGCTTAGCCAAAACAATAACATCAAAACCGTCGCTCACCACAGGCAACTGCTCGAAAGTAATGGCCTTGAGTCGGCGCTTAAGCTGATTCCGCTCCGTGGCTTTTTTGGAAACTTTTAAACCGACAACAAAACCAAAACGACTAGGTTTATCAGGACGTTTTTTTTGATACTTGATACCCAAAAAATCACCAAAAATATTCCGTCCTTTATGAAAAGTTTTTTCAAAGGGTTTTTCCGGTAATCTATGCGGCTCAGGCAGGGCACTCATAATACAACAATTGTAGCAACTGAAAGTCACAGAAGCAATTTTATGCAAATAAATAACAAGTAATCCCCATTTTATCCACAAGAAAAATTAATCCCCAAAGTTTTCCCCAACTTTTTTGATAGCAATCTTTTTTATGCTAATATACTTCTAGTAAATTAGTAACTAGTAATTAGAGTATAAGCAACCAAAGGGAGCCACGAAAGTTTTACCTTCTCGCCACACCTGGTTGTTAATTACTTAATTACTGGTTACCCAGCTTTTCTTGCCGCTATCCCTAGTTACTAATTACCAGTCACTAGTTACTATAACTTATGGATCCACAAGAACTTTGGGAAGCAGCCTTGGGAGAAATAGAGTTAAACCTTTCTGAGGCCAACTTTAATACATGGCTTAAAAGTACTACGGCACACTCCTATGAGGATGGGGTGTTCGTAATTGCTGTCCCGAATGTTTTTAATAAAGAGTGGCTGGAAAAAAAATACCATAACCTAATCTCGGAAGCCCTACAAAATGTCTCCGGTAAACCACTGAAGGTAAAATACATTATTCAATCAGAAACTCAACCGGTTTCTAATCCTACCCCCTCTCAACAACCAACCCGACAAACAGAAAGCAACGCGCAAACTCAAGCCCAGGTTAAAACTAAAGCTGCCCCAAAAAGTCAGCTCACATTTGAAACACGCCAACGAGCAACACAGGAAACCGGCCTGAATAGTAAATATCTTTTTGATAATTTTATAGTCGGCCCCTCCAATGAATTAGCACAAGCGGCCTCCTCGTCCGTATCCAACCATATTGGTCAAAAATTTAACCCCCTTTTTATTTACGGAGGAGTAGGACTTGGAAAAACCCATCTACTCCAAGCAATTGGCAATAAAGCGCTCGAAAAAAACCCGGAAAGCACGGTTAAATACATGCCGTGCGAAAAATTCACGTCCGAATTAATACGCGCTATCCGCAATCAGAAAGTAGATGACTTTAAACGTGAATTCCAAAAAATCGATCTACTAATAATAGACGACATCCAATTTCTCTCCGGAAAAGAAAAAACCCAAGAGGAATTTTTCCATACATTTAACTCGCTCTACGAGGCTAATAAACAAATTGTTCTTTCCTCGGACCGGCCTCCCAAATCAATACCTACACTTGAATCTCGCCTGCGAAGCCGCTTTGAAGGAGGGATGATAGCTGATATCGGTGTCCCTGATTATGAAACCCGGCTGGCCATCCTAGAACAAAAAACAGAAGAAAAGGACTTTATTATCTCCAACGAAATCCGAGAAAAAATAGCTTCTCAGATCAAAAAAAGCGTGCGAGAACTGGAAGGGTGCCTGAATCGAATTATGGCAATGTATGAACTCTCGCAAGGAGTGAACAATGAAAAAATAGATTCTATAATTAAAGAATACTCCGCCGGCACTAAAAAAACCGCGTCGGTAGATAAAGTTATTTCCGCGGTGGCGGAGTATTTTGACATCAAAAAAGACGACCTCCTGCAAAAAAACCGTAAAAAAGAAGTGGCGTTCCCTCGGCAGGTGGTTATGTTTTTATTGCGAGAAGAATTAGAGCACTCTTTCCCTGCTATCGGAAGAAAACTCGGCGACCGCGACCATACAACAGCGATGTATGGATATAAAAAAATAACTCATCGTATCCATAAAGATGAAGAATTTCAGCAGGAAATAGATGTTATTCGGGAACGTGTATATAATTATTAATAATTTGTGAAAAAGCTTGTTTATAATTTGTCCACTGAATTTGTATAAATTTTACAACTCTATTCCAAACACATTTCATTACTCTGTTATTCATCCTTAACAACATACTTTTCCACAAGTTATTTTCAAATAATAATCCCGTTATCTTGGTAAAAAAATCACTTTTCCTCAAAACAATCCGTAACCAATAATTGTAATAAGTGTGTAAATATTTTTTCTTTAATTTGTTATAATATATTTATATGAAATTTACAGCTTTCCAAGACAAATTAAATAAAGGCCTCGGCTACGCCTTAAAAGTAATCTCCCGCAATGTTTCTTTGCCGATACTAGAAAATTTTTTACTAAAAACCGAGTCAGGGCGTCTAAAAATAACTGCCACGAATCTAGAAGAAGCAATTGAAGTACGAGTAGCGGGAAAAATAGAGAAGGAGGGAGAAGTTACGGTGCCTGCTAATGTCTTCTCTAACCTTATCTCTAATTTAAATGACCAGAAGATTACCCTGGAGTTAAAAGAGAATATATTGCACATAACTTCAGATGATTTTTCCGCGGAGATTAAAGGCCAAGAAACCGATGATTTCCCTGTTATACCTGAAGTAGAAGCCGGTTCTGAGTTTACCTTTAAGACCGAAGAAATTAAACAAGGTCTTAATCAGGTTTTGAATATTGTTACCAGTAGCGGTACTCGCCCTGAGCTTTCCGGGGTGTATTTCCGTTTTACCGGCAATAAGGAATTAAAAGTGGTAGCCACGGACAGTTTTCGACTTGGAGAGAAGACCATTTCCGCGCCGGATGATGATTCTGACGCGCATTCTTTCATTCTTCCTTTTCGGGCGGCTTCTGAATTGAATCGACTTTTAGATGCGGCCGGAGAAGATTTTGCGCTTCGTTTTGATAAAAATCAGGCCTTATTTGATCTGGATGGCGTGCGTCTTACTTCGCGTCTTATTGAGGGAAATTATCCGGATTATGAGCAAATTATACCGGATGAATTCACTACTGAGGTTACCGTACCTAAAGAAGAGCTTATTAAAAAGATCCGCCTCGTGAGTACTCTTGCCTCGGACTCTAATGCGGTTTCAATTGATCTGGATGCGGATAAAGGCAGTGTGTTAATGCATACCTCTTCTTCCGCCAAGGGTGCTTCAAAAAGCAGTTTACAGGAAGCCAGTATTAAGGGAGACTCCGTAAAGATATCATTTAATTGGCGCTATCTTATGGATGGGCTGAGCAATCTGGAAGGTGAAAAGGTGGTGTTCCGGCTTAATGGATCTGACAAACCTTCACTTTTGCGCACCGAGGAGGATACGTCCTACTTTTATATAGCGATGCCCATCCGCGAATAAAGCGGAGCTTTATTCGCAATTTCTAAATCACAAATCACAATTTCCAAACTTTTTGGAAATTAATGAGGTTCAAGATTTTAAATTGGTTTGTAAATTAAGCTTTTTGGAAATTGACGGTTGATTTTTAATTTTTACTACTGGTATGGAGGATATTAAGGGTTTACTTTGGAATAGAGCTGAGGATTTATTCCTTCGGAGGCGTATCGAAGAGGAGGATTTAAAGCAAGTTGCTGTTCATATTGTTGATAAAAAACTTCCGCCTGGATTTACAGGGCGGGTAAGTGTAGATACTTTTGATAAAAAAAGCGGCACATTGAAGCTCATTTGTCCTGATACTTACCTTGCCGCTCAGTTACGTTTTCACTCCGAGGAAATTAAACAGGAGGTGCAACAAACAACTGATAAGGTGATTCGATCTATAAAGATTTCTAGTTTTCCGCGTCGATAGGAATAGTAATTTCCTTGCTGTTTGTGTTCAGCATTTCATCAAATACAGTGGTCTGCAGTTTTAGAGATTGCGGGGTGCTACTGGAGTTACTGAAAGCGGATAAATTACCGGGCTGAAAGCTGACTTCAAATGGAGCGTTAAAGTCTGATCCTACCAAGGTTCCGTTCGCGTAAAAGTCCACCTGTTTAATTGGAAATTCTCCGCGTGCTTCTATACTAAAATTGATGCGCGCGGTTTTTTTATACTCTGTTTCTTTTTCCGGGCTTGTAATGAAAATCTGGGGACGGTTTTCCGGTGTGTGTACGTCGTCTTTTTCCTTCGGAGGTTTCTGGGTAAACTCCGAGGAGTCGGGTTGATTTTCAACCCATTCTCGCACCGGTTCTTCCCATGCCTCATATAGAGGATCCCGTTCTTCAGGCTTCGGAATGGGGCCTAAGGGGTTTTCTTTTTTTATGTAGTGTAATATATTGTGCGCTTCTTTGAAGGACACTTCTTTGATGAGTTCTTTTGGAGTGTTCTCCGTGGCACGTTTGCCGGTTATGGTGTCTATCTTAACTGTTTTCCGGCTGGCAAACTCTCCGTTTACCATCGGTTTATCTATTTGCGTTTTTTTGAGCGGAATAAAACCTTCATCCGGGAGATTAATTTCTTCTGCGGCAAAGTCAAAAAAGTTGTGCCATAAAGGGGCTACCGCGTAACCGCTTGCTTTTTTCATAGGGGTGTTATCATTATTCCCTACCCATGTACCTACCACCAGGTTTGGAGTGTATCCTATAGTCCAAGCATCGATAAAGTTGTTAGTTGTGCCGGTTTTTACTGCCACCTCCAGGTCTTCAAAGTCCAACGGTGAGGCGGAACCAAAAAGGGGTTCTCTGGCCTGATCATCCGCTAGTATGCTGTTAATTTGGCGCGCTACTTGTGTCTCAAGCACCTTTTCTGGCCGACTTTCGTATTCCTGAATTACCTCTCCGGCCGCGTTGGTGACTTTCAGTATTGGGGTAGTGGGTTGTTGGGTGCCTTCTGTGGCGAAGGCGGAATACGCGTTAGTAAGTTCCAGTAATTTTACCTCAGCCGCCCCCAGTCCGATACTTAAGCCGTAGTTGCTACGTTCTTTAAGAGTAGCAAGCCCTAATTCTCGGGCCTGTGTTATTAAATCGTCCACTCCTATCAGGTAGGCGGTTTTAACCGCTACCATGTTAATAGATTGTGCTAATGCTTCGCGTATGGAAACCGGTCCGTGAAACGTTTCCGTATAGTTTTTCGGTGAATAATCTGCCTGACCTCGCCCCCCGGGAAACGAAGTTTTAAGGTCAAAAATTTTAGTACGCGGCAGATAACCTTCCTCAAAGGCGCGGGAATACACGATAGGTTTAAACGAAGACCCCGGTTGCCTTGGACGGGTGGTAACATTTACTTGCCCGTCATTTTCAAAGTCCCAAAAATCTACCGATCCAACCATAGAAAGAATTTGGCCGGTTTTTGGATCCAGGGCTACCAGGGCACCATTGCCGGCATTAAACCGGGAATTAATATTATTAATCCAGTCAGCTGTCATTTCTTGCGCTTTTTTTTGAAGCTTCCAGTTAAGGGTGGTAACCACCTCCAGCCCCTGATTTTGAAGTACTTCTTTTCCATATTTTTCCTCCAGTATTTCCTGGATGTAAAAAACAAAATGCGGAGCTTTCATGTCTGTCTCCTGGCGCTCAAAGTTCAATTTGGCTTGTTTAGCGGAGCTGGCTTTCTTGGTAGAGATGAAACCCTCTTGCTCCATGCGATTTATTATATAGTCGCGTCGGGCTTTTAGATCCTCTGAATTGGATCCATAAGGAGACAGGTGACTTGGGGCCCGTGGCAGAGCGGCTAAGGTAGCTGCTTCTGATAAATTTAATTCGTTGGCATTTTTGGCAAAAAAAGTTTGGGCGGCCGCCTCTACCCCATAAGCGCCCGATCCGTATGGAATGGTGTTTAAGTAAAACTCCAAAATTTTATCCTTCGGATAGCGCCGCTCCAACTCTAAAGACAAAATTATCTCTTTGACTTTTCGGGTAAAGGTGCGTTCACCGGACAGTATGGCGTTTTTAACAAATTGTTGAGTAATAGTAGAGCCGCCTTGCACGAATTCTCCAGATTGCAGATTTTGCCAGGCGGCGCGCGCGATAGCCAGTGGATCGATGCCAATGTGTTGATAAAAACGGTCATCTTCCGCGGCAACAGTGGCCTGTTGCATAATCGGTGCGATTCCTTTTAATTCCACTACGGTACGTTTTTGTCCACCGGACATCTCATGCAGTAATGTTTTTCCATCACGAGCGTAGATTTTAGTGGATTGTACGGGATCCTGGGCTACCACGGCTGTGGGGTCGGGAAGATCCCGGGCGAAGTATATAAAAACACCCACACCCAAAACGCTCAAAAACAGCGCGGTCCACAGCCCCACTTTGAGTAAAAATTTAATTGTTCCTCCGAGCTTTTTAATCATATCCAGCAACAAAATATATTCTAAACTCCTTTATTCTACGGAAAAATCAGCATACAGGCAAGCTTTAAACGGCTAAAATAACTGTTTTAGCCGTTAGTAAGGGTTGCTGAAGCGGGGGTTCTCCAGTAAACTGTTAAATATATGGCAAGTGAAATTTCTTTGGATAAAGAGAAAATCAAAAAAGTGCTTGAGCGCAATGTGGAGCGAGCAGAGCCTGTTGATGATATTAGGAAGCAGCTGGAATCCGGCAAACAGTTGCGAGTAAAGCTGGGGATTGACCCCACCAGCCCGCAGATCCATCTTGGCAACGCGGTAATTTTTTGGAAACTGCGCGAGTTTCAAAAGATGGGACATCAAATTGTTTTAATCGTGGGAGATTTTACAGCGCGCATAGGAGACCCATCCGACAAAAGCGAGCGCAGGCCGGTGTTAACCTTGGAGCAAATCAAGCAAAACTTAGAAAGTTATAAAGAGCAAATCGGTAAAATTTTAGATATAGAGAAGGTAGAGTTTCGCTTTAACTCCGAGTGGCTAGAAAAATTAAGTAGCTGGGAATTAGTGCAGCTCAGCCGACTGGTGACGGTCGGCCAGATGCTTGCTCGGCGTAATTTCCGAGAGCGTTTTGAAAATGAGGTAGAAATTGGCATTGATGAGTTTCTATATCCGCTTTTCCAGGGGTACGATTCTTACGCTATAGAAAGTGACATTGAATTAGGCGGCTCCGACCAGCTTTTCAACTTGCAAGTCGGTCGGCGCATACAGGAGGCAATGAATCAAGACCCGCAAAGCTATCTTATAACCGAGATGCTGCCCGGCACCGATGGTGAAAAAATGAGTAAGTCCCGCGGTAACGTAGTTAATATCACCGACGAGCCCTACCAAATGTTTGGTAAGTTAATGGCGGTGCACGATGATCACTTAGACGAATATTTGCGTCTAGCTACGCGCCTGGAACAAGAAAAAATCAACGAGCGTATAAGTAACCTGGAACACGGAACCAACCCCAAAGAAATTAAAAAAACCCTTGCCTTTCGAGTAGTGGAGCTGTATCACGGTGAGGATCAAGCCCAGGCCGCCCGGGCCGAATGGGAAAATGTTTTTGAAAAGGGTGCCGTGCCAACCGTTAATACACGGGAAGTAAAGCTGCCGGTCGGTACTTACACCGCGGCGGATTTATTGGTGCGAAGTGGTTTGTCAGGAAGTAAGTCCGACGCTAAACGAATTATTCAGCAGGGTGGTTTAAAAGCAGGAGAGGAGAAGGTGGAAAACTGGGACGCCGAGTTTGAAGTGAGCGAGGAGCCACTATTATTACAAAAAGGCAAAAAAGATTTTATAAAAATTAGCGCTCAGTAATATGGTTTCACCCGAGCAACTTGGCTTCCGTTCGCAATCAAAACACGAAAGCGAAAGCGGCAAGACAAAAGAATACGAGGAAGATTTCGGTAATACTCAGGCCGAAGAGATGGCCATAGAGGTCTTTAAGGAAATTCCGGGGCTGCAGGTTGAAAAAGCGAGCAAGCAGGAGGATCAACACGAAGGGGTGGACTTTTGGGTTACTTTAGAGTCCAGCGGCAAACGAGTGCCGGTGCAGTTCACTATCTCATCCAGCCAAGAAAAGCTGGCAAGCAAGGAGGAAAAACTGAAAAGCGGCCAGGTGTTAGTAAGTGCTGACAAGGATAGTTTTGCCCGTGCCTGGGAAAATTATGAAGAAGACAAGGAAGAAAATTCTGAGATAAAACCCTCTGACGAATTGTCCATGGAAGCTAAGCTTCATCTATTAAAAGAATTTTTACAGAAACTGTCTCCGGCCGAACAAAAACAATTAGCCGAACAGGTGGAGTGGTATATGCGTGACCAGCAAGAAGATTAAATAATTCCTT
>CAYTAF010000017.1:0-11607 GCA_964435865.1 uncultured Candidatus Saccharibacteria bacterium
AATAGTAAATATTATGAGCATGATTTTTAATTCAGAACATAATGAAAAAGAACCTAATGCTTATAATCAAAACAACCACCCAACAGTCAAACCACTTGCCTTAATGGAATACCTTGTCCGCCTAACCAAAATGCCAAGTGAAAACCAAGTGTATCTTGACCCCTTTATTGGCTCAGGCACAACAGCAATGGCGGTTAAAAAGCACGGGCGTAACTACATCGGCATTGAGCAAGACGAGGAGTATTGCAAGATAGCACGGGCACGTATAGATGCAGTTAAGAAACCTATGTTATAATTAAATATGGGGGCTGGATAGGGAACCCTTATTATGAACCAAAAGCAATTCTTATATGCCACGAGGACCAGATTTACCTACAAAAGCAATACGAGTGTTCAATAACCCGGACGAGTTGTATTTGCAGTATCTTGACGCTGGCTCAATAGAGAAGTTAGCTCGCCGGTTAGGAATTGATAAACAGATAATTAATCTTAGAATGAAGGAATATTTTGGGGAGAATTATTTTAGGAAGGCCAGAAAAGTTAGGAAGCGGTATAATTATTAACTAAATTGTTATGTTATTTTCTCCTCTTGTTTTTCTTTTAGTGGTTTCGGTTTTTGTGGTCTACCTCTTGCCCTCTTTAGTCCGTGCCGGTAAAGAGGGGGCTGCCTCTTGGGGGTTTGTTCTCTCTAATGTTTTTCTGGGCTGGACTGTTGTTGTTTGGGCTACTTTATTATTCAGGGCCATTAAAAATTCTCTCCCGGGAGACGCTTACAATTAACATTTGCTTATGTTAACACGCCTGTTATGGGCTGTTGTAATTATTTTAGCTGTTATATTTCTTGGCGCCCTTAAAATGAACCATATTTCCGCTGAGAGCTTTTCCAGTTTTTCAGATGGTGCATACCCTATCTCGCCTTCCAAAACTTCTCTCAGAGCAAAATATGTGCCACACAGGGCAGTCCACAATCCAACCACCCGTGTCATTAACTGCCTTGCCCAATACGAATCGTCGGGAAGACATTTTGTGGGCGGCAAAATTATTCGTGGACGGCACGGTGAATATGGATACTTGCAGTTTTTGCCCTCAACCTTCCGATATTATAATAGAAAATACGGATTTAAGTTGAGCGTGTATAAAAAACAAGACCAAATCAGATTAGCAAAAGAAATGCTGGAACGAGACGAGAGAAATATCTGGGAATGGGCAACCGCTAAATATTGTGTGCATAAATTATGAATGAAAAATTACCGAAAACAAAATGTTCTCAATGCGGAAAAATATATTATTATGACCCGGAATCCGTTTTTCGTTTTTGTGATAGGTGCTTTGAAAGAGCAATGGGGGCCTTAGAAGAAGCATCAAAAAAATCCAGGGAGCCACCTGTTGCGGAAATATATGTTGACCCTGATGTGATAAAATATGAGTAAAATTATAAAAGGAGCCACCATTAAAAAGTTAAAAGTAAAACTTTATGACTAAGTATCCATTCAAACTTTTGGTGTTTTCGGACTCACAAGCGAATGAAACTCGCCTCAAAGAAGGACTCAAACAGCTAAAGGAAGAGTTCAAAGTTGGCTGGAACGGACAGATAGTATTAGAACCTGAAATATTTAAGCGCAGGTTGGGAGAGCTGGACTGGCAAAAATACAGTGCCCCCAGCGGAGGAGATGAGAGCTGGGGACCCGACCTAACCCGCATAGTAAAAGATACTAACGCTCTCTGGAAAAACTTTGGCACTCGGTTTACCTCAGTTTTGTATCACTTTGCCCGGCAAAACTGGGACGAGCGGACTGACTATGGTGGCTGGAACTTGGGGATGTATGGCAACTATGGCGTGCAAATAATGAAACAGCAGCATACTCCCGAGTGGGAATACAAGCTAATGCTCCACGAGGTAATGCACGTGTTTGATGACCTGTATGCTCACGATATGGGCAAGGATATAAATAAATATCTGGGTTATAACTACGACCAAGACCCAGAAAAAGGCGTGCATCACACTGACTCTGACGGCAACTATATCTACGAGTTCCGAGACCTGATGCGTGATATTAAGCCGTATGTAATGTCTAACATTACTTACCGAGACCCAAACTTTCGAGAGTGGCAATACCGAGAGAAGTGGAAAGACAGGGCACGGATTTCACTTAATAACTGGATTGGAAAATACAAGAGACGACACCCGATAGTTGAACCGCAGGAGTAACAATTAATTTTCCTGTATGATACCCAAACTTTTAGGGTTCTTTATAGCGATTTTCTTTTTATCCTTACTCATACCTATTGAGAGTTCTTATGAGGCAACAGCAGTATCATACCCTTCAGACAATGCACAAACCTATCTCACGGCAAAATATGTGCCACACAGAGCAACCTACAATCCAACCACCCGTGTCATTAACTGCCTTGCCCAATACGAATCGTCGGGAAGACATTTTGTGGGCGGCAAAATTATTCGTGGACGGCACGGTGAATATGGATACTTGCAGTTTTTGCCCTCAACCTTCCGATATTATAATAGAAAATACGGATTTAAGTTGAGCGTGTATAAAAAACAAGACCAAATCAGATTAGCAAAAGAAATGCTGGAACGAGACGAGAGAAATATCTGGGAATGGGCAACCGCTAAATATTGTGTGCATAAATTATGAATGAAAAATTACCGAAAACAAAATGTTCTCAATGCGGAAAAATATATTATTATGACCCGGAATCCGTTTTTCGTTTTTGTGATAGGTGCTTTGAAAGAGCAATGGGGGCCTTAGAAGAAGCATCAAAAAAATCCAGGGAGCCACCTGTTGCGGAAATATATGTTGACCCTGATGTGATAAAATATGAGTAAAATTATAAAAGGAGCCACCATTAAAAAGTTAAAAGTAAAACTTTATGACTAAGTATCCATTCAAACTTTTGGTGTTTTCGGACTCACAAGCGAATGAAACTCGCCTCAAAGAAGGACTCAAACAGCTAAAGGAAGAGTTCAAAGTTGGCTGGAACGGACAGATAGTATTAGAACCTGAAATATTTAAGCGCAGGTTGGGAGAGCTGGACTGGCAAAAATACAGTGCCCCCAGCGGAGGAGATGAGAGCTGGGGACCCGACCTAACCCGCATAGTAAAAGATACTAACGCTCTCTGGAAAAACTTTGGCACTCGGTTTACCTCAGTTTTGTATCACTTTGCCCGGCAAAACTGGGACGAGCGGACTGACTATGGTGGCTGGAACTTGGGGATGTATGGCAACTATGGCGTGCAAATAATGAAACAGCAGCATACTCCCGAGTGGGAATACAAGCTAATGCTCCACGAGGTAATGCACGTGTTTGATGACCTGTATGCTCACGATATGGGCAAGGATATAAATAAATATCTGGGTTATAACTACGACCAAGACCCAGAAAAAGGCGTGCATCACACTGACTCTGACGGCAACTATATCTACGAGTTCCGAGACCTGATGCGTGATATTAAGCCGTATGTAATGTCTAACATTACTTACCGAGACCCAAACTTTCGAGAGTGGCAATACCGAGAGAAGTGGAAAGACAGGGCACGGATTTCACTTAATAACTGGATTGGAAAATACAAGAGACGACACCCGATAGTTGAACCGCAGGAGTAACAATTAGCTGGGATATTCGTGACTAATCTTGCTCGCCCACTTTGAGAGCTAGACGGTATTCCGGCTTTTTTATTGCTTGTGGATAACTGGGGGTTGATTTTTCGTGGTTATATGTTAGTGTAATAACACCTCGGGGTAATAAACATTAAATAAATATTTATGCAACAAAACAATCGTATAGAACAAATGCATAAAGCTAAAATCCAGCGTTGGGACAAACGAGAGCTCGGTATGCAGTTGGGGCAGACAATGAATAAGGCGGTGGATTTAGCTATTGCGGAAGGTAAAATTGAGCCGGAAAATATTTTGTCTTGGCGGGACTGGATGCTCAAAGAGCAACGCAACATAATGGACGAAATTCTGGAACAAGAGAACGGAGGCGAGGAAGATAACACTGATTTCCCGACACAATGAATTTCCGCAAACTGATAACTGAATACACGAATAGAGAGAACAAGCCACGCCAAAAGGGTAGATATTACGCCTCCGAATTGGATAAAATACGACTGGGTTGGTTTGAGCCAAAAGATTTCTACAAGCAAGAAGAAATTGATTTTCAGGGTTGTATGAACATCCTGAAAGGAGAAGCATATGAGAAACAGCTGGAACATGTGTTTGGGGCTATGAATATAGATTTTCAGCCGCAAGTGAAAAAAGAAATGGAGGTAGATGGGCTGACCATTGTAGTAAAACCTGATTTTGTATTTAGGGATTTCGTGCTTGAGACCAAAGCTCCTACTCCTAAAACGATTGCCAAAATAGAAGAGGGGAATATTCCTCGGTGGTATTTAGCCCAATTAACAGCGGAAAGCAAAGCCTTCGGTCGACCTGTTAAGTTGGGTGTCTTCAAAGAACCGTTTAACCTGCTGACTATGGACTACACGCCCAGTGAGAAGTTATGGAGCAACACCATAAAGAAGTTAAAAGAATTCCACAGTTCATTGTAAAAATTCAGTAAGCTGTTATGACTCAGCAAAACTACAAAACCACGGATATGAATTTCGCTATTGTTTTGCACGCTTCCGGCATAAAGCTGGAAGACATTAAGAAAAACCCCAGACACGATAAACAAATGGTATTCGTATTCGAGAACGATTTGAGTCTTGAAGCTCTCAGAAACAAATACATCTCGGGGGAGCTTCGTATGGAGCCTAGAGAACTCTTTGCCTCTTATCGTTTCCTTAAATCCTTAATCCGAGATAACTTCTAATATGCGTTTTATAGTAGACAAAGCCTCCCTAATACCTTCTAAATTCTCCGGTAATTTAATAGATGAGAAGTCCTACTCCGGCAAGAACGGACAGGGCACTATGGCTTCCTTCTTTATAGCGGAGCCCTCTCCTCCCCAACGGGAAGGTCCGGGCAACGAATGGCGCATTGTAACCTTTTCCGAAAGTGTTATTAACGCCTTAAAAACTCTTTCAGGAACGGACGAAATTCGGATAGAAGGCTCGGTGTCCGTTTACAAGAACCAAAAAACCGGACAATACCAGACTTCCTTTATCGCCCGAAAAATCCATAAGGTGCCCAGTAGTAACGAAGTTTCCAGTAATAATGAGGTTCCCCATCAGCCCCAACAGCCAGACCAAGGAGAAACTGATGAGTTTCCTCCGGTAGGAACTTATGAACAATGACAATAAAGCTGAATACAAGGTGGTAGCTTATTTGGGAGCTGATTTATTTCAGCAGTTAGACCACTTTGTCTGGCGAAACTCCAAAGACGCTAAGCGCAACGAGATGAATCGTTCCGTGGTAATCCGTGAAGCCTTAAACAAATTCCTTAATGAACAAGGAGAAAACTCTTGAGGAAATTAAATCAGAAAGAAAAGATGTGAGGACAGAAAAAGCTCACGCCTTACTGGAAGCCGCCCAGAAGAATGAATCGGAAAATATTATATACAAGGGCTTCGCTCTAAGTATTTTGCGGGAAAACAAGAGCTGGCAACAGTTTTTGCCCGAGTCCTCTTGGGCACAGTTTCTCCACTACTGGGGATTTAACTCAATGAAAGCTAATCGTTATATATACGCCTACGAAACTTTTGTTGAAAAGTTTGGGGTCCCCCTTAGTGAGATAGCCCAAATTCGTTACCACAGTCGGCTGTATACCTCTTTGCGTGATTTAGAAAGGGGTGGAGTGCTAAACAAACACAATGTCCGTGAGTGGCTCACAAAAGCCCGTGAATTGCCTCCACCCGAATGGGAGGACGAAATACAGGAAACTCAAGGAGAGTTATGTTACCACCAAGACACTAAAACCGTAATCCAGGAAACAGAGGTTTGCACTAATTGTGGAGCTTCTGTCTCTTCCAAGAAATATGACCAAGAAAAACGCCAATCTTGAGGAGCTTTACTCAAAAGATAGCTATCAGGATTTTATGCAGGGACAACTGGATACTATAATAGAAAGATTCTGGAAAGTGGATTACTATTTAAAAAACTACGAAACTTTAGGAAAAATGGAGGGCTTCCCTTTTGAAAATAAAGAAGCATTAATTACCGAGAAAATGCAACTTTTTGAACAAATTTTTACACTAAAAGAGGAGATAGACAGAGTAAAAAATAAGAAATAACATTATGAATTTACTTATTGCTTTCTGGGTCGCAGGTTTTCTCTTTCTATTATTCGGGTATATATCTTATCGTTCTACCCAACACATATTAAATTGTCCCAATTGTTCTCAAGGGTATCCTGAAGAAATAAAAGAAATGGCAAAAAAGAAATGGTGGCTCGTCCCTTTAATAGTTTCGCTTTTTGCGGGTCTTATTACACTTTTAATTCTTGCTTATGCCTAATCAAAACACTAAAACAATCATCGTAGCAGGTTCGCCCCGCTCGGGGACTTCTATTACAACTTACATTCTTCAGAGATTGGGAGTAGATATGGGATGTCACACAGAAGGTTGCGATAAATGCGAAATCGGCACTGACCAACGAGGGCGGCAACAACTTTTTGGTGTAACTGAAAGAGAGGAAGTACGGCAGATAGAAAACTTGGCGAGTTCAGAAATAATTGAAAAAATAAAAGAAATTGTTACAGAAGCTCCTTCTGGTTTATGGGGCTTCAAAAATCCCAACCTATACAGGGAATGGGAGGATATTTTGAATTTTTTTCAGGACCAAAGACCCCCTGTCGTTTTTATTATTATGTATCGGAATTTAGTGGATATAGTGCGTTCTGCTAAAAGAAGGGGAAATCCGGTTCATTTTAATGAACTAATGGAAAGGAGAGTAAATCAATATTACAAAATATTATTATCTAATCATCCTGTAGAAGAAAAGAATGTCTATCATTTATCTCTAGAAGACGCTCAAGCTGACATTCGCAGTCATATTGAAAAATTAGACGAAATCGCTGGCACAAATGCTTCTGATAAATTCAAAAACCAGCTAGCTGAAGAATTAGATTATAACCAAAATTAATTATGCATAAAGTTCTCATTGCAGGCGTTTGTGGTTATATAGGCAAGGCTTTATACAACCACTTACAGTTCCAGGACTTTGAGGTGGTAGGTTTTGACAACCATTCCCGAGAAAAAAATGTTGCGGGAGTGGGGAGTCAAAGCATTGTGGACTTTTATTACCCGAAACATACTGTTCTTGATGCCACCAATTACGAGCCATTGAAAAAATTTATTAAACAAGAGCAACCTGATACTATTGTCTGGTTGGCGGAACAGCCCTCGGCACCTTTCAGTATGCGCTCCGCTCAAGATGCGACGTATACTCAACAAAATAATATTGTCGGCACTCTCAATGTCTTATGGGCAATGCGAGAAGTGGCACCTCACGCTCACTTGATTAAACTTGGCACCGAAGGAGAATATCCTGACTGGCTGTGGAATAAAAAACATGTGCCCGAGGGGAACAGATTACAAGTTAAGCACCGCAACCAGAGGTGGGTTATTCCAACACCCAGATACGCCGGTAGCTGGTATCACTGGAGCAAAGTCCACGATTCAATGAATATTGACTATGCCTGCAAAATCTGGAACTTGCGGGTTACGGATGTTAATCAAGGTGTGGTAGTCGGACACTTGCCCGGAACTCGGCTGGATATTGATGAATATTTTGGCACAGTCGCCAATCGCTTTGCCGCTCAAGCTGCTATTGGTTTCCCTTTAACTGTTTACGGACAAGGCGAGCAAACTCGTGGCTTTATTGCCCTTGAGGACAGCATTGAAGCTATACGGCTTTTAACAGAAAACTCAGCTAGAGAGGGAGAGTTTAGAGTAATTCACCAAACAGCCCACGAGCATAGTATTAACGAGATAGCTAGAATGGTGCATCAGTTCACTGGAGCCAGAATTGAACGATTGAAAAATCCGAGAGCTGAACTGGAGAACAACGAATTTACTTTTGATAAAACTACCCTGAAATCATTGGGGTTGAAAATGAGGAACATTGAAGATGCGGTTCAACAAGTGTGTGAGGCGACAGAAGCTAACAAGAAAAACATTGAAAAAGTAAAACATTTAATCCACCCTAAAACCACGTGGCGTTAATATGAACAATAAACAAAAAGAGAGACAAGGTATCTATCGGGTAGCTCGCATCTTTGAGGAAGCATATAAAAGACACGGAGTAGAGATAAAGGTTCGCAACTTTCCCGGCTCCGGTTCTTTCTCCGCTCACCCGCATAGGGGTAGTTGGTTTCCCTTTGACTATGGTCGGGATATGAGTGTGGGAACCCGGGAAAAATTACTTTTTGACTCCTTTGTTTTTGAACATAAAGAAATCAACAAAGCGGGAGTCGGCACTTACTGGCAAGAGTTACGAGACCAACAAAGGGAACGGGGACTGGAGCTTTACAAGCCGATGCTTACCACTTTTTATCAGGAAAAACCCCGGGGCAAGAAGCTGGATGTAGCTTTCCTGCTAGCGGATAATTTTGACACGATTGAGGCGGACTACGAGGAATGGAAGTTAGTGGACGAGGAAGATTTTAAGGTATTAGAGCGGGAAGAGCGGACTAACTTGGACTGGCCGGGGCTTGAAGATTGCTGCCAAATAGTTAAAGTTAACGAAGAAGAGGTTATCGGGCTAAAGCTGGAAGATATAGCGGAGATGCTTGCTAAAATTGATTCGGGAAGATTGAACTTAATTGAATAAATGATAAAATATTAGGAGGTTGAACTTATAATTTAATTAACTAATATGCTTAACGGCAAAAAAACTTACATATTGGCGGTACTGGCGGCCATTATTGCCCTGTTTCAAGGTGTCGGCTTACTGCAACTTGACAGTGAGTTGTTTATTATGATTTTAGCGGGGCTATTAGGACTAGAGGGAGCGGCACTCCGAGCGGGGGTCAAGAAGCTGGAGAAATAGTTGACACCTGATGTGTCTGCGTTAAAATGTAGGTGTCGACTTGTTGATTTTTAGGTGGGCTATGTTAACGCTATGCCACAAACTAACTAGAATAAGTCAAACAAATATATCAAGGTTAGCACTCTGCAGGCGATTATTGGGCTTTATTCTAGTTAGGCCCGTGGCAGTCGCCTGCAGAGTTTTAACTACTTAACACGCTTGTTATGCAATTACCACCATACTTACTCATCCCACGAGATGTCATAGTTGACAAAAACTTAACGCCGACTGATGAAAAAATATATGCCGCTGTTTGGCTTTTAGCGGGGCAAGGACAAGAAGAATGCACGGCAAGCAATCAAACTATTGCTGAAATAGCGGGGGTTGGACAGGAAGTCAGGAATTCTATTACTCGTTTAGTGGAAAATGGTTATATTGAAGCCAATTACGGGGACGAAAAAAAGAGAACCCGTAAATCCCTCAATCCGCTGGTGGTTATAGGCAGGGTTTCAGTAAGTGCTGAAATGGGGGTATCAGGAAATACTGAAACGGGGGTATCAGGAAATACTGAACAGAAAAAGACAAGTAATAAAAAAGATAATAATACGTTCCATAACGAGACCCTTCAAGCAATCTATGACCATTATAAAAAGAAAATCTGTTCTAGTTCCCGGTTAACTGAAAAAGCTAAAAGTAAAATTGCTACTCGCTTGAAGACATTTTCCTCAGATGAACTGTATAAAGCCATCAATAACTTCTCCGACTCTCAGTGGTGGATGGATAAAAACTCACACCGAGGCGTGGCCTGGTTTTTTCACTCGGATGACAGGATAGACCAATTTCTTAACCTAAAACCTGATTTTATAGAAGGGGTACATTACGAGGTAATCAATGGTAAAAGATATTATTATGGCAACCCACGATAATAGCGAAGTTTTACAACATCAGGACTACCTTTACGAGAAACTAAAAGAGCAAATTTCTGACGATGAGCTGGAGCAACTTAAAAAATACGCTGGTGAGGACTCCGTTGAGGATTTTTTAACTGTTTGGCAGAAAGCACAAGAGACAAGCAAAACTTTGGATTTTAAGACCCTTGTCCCGACGCTAGATAAGATGACCAAAGGTTTTTCCCCGGGGCAGCTCGTTACCTTATCCGGACCCACCGGGCACGGTAAAACCACCTTTGCTCAGAATTTAACCGAGAATTTAAGAGAAGGTGGACATAATTGTCTCTGGTTTTCGTATGAAATGGGCGTGGAAGAGTTTTTTAGTAAATTCAAAAATCTTCCATTTGCCTATATGCCTAAAAAGGTAATTCCTAACTCCTGGGAGTGGCTGGAGGCACGCATTAAAGAAGCTGTCGCTAAATACCAAATCGATATAGTTTTCATTGACCACTTGCATTACCTGCTGGAGATGGATAAATTATCTCAATCTGGCTCCCTCTCCCTGGCGGTTGGCTCTATGATGAGAAATTTGAAGCGTCTGGCGGTTAATTTTGATTTGGTTATTGTTTTAGTTGCGCATCTGCGTAAAGTGGTGCTTGGCAAAACTCCCAGCATAGAGGATTTGCGTGATAGTTCGTTGATAGGACAGGAAAGCGATTTAGTAATGATTATCAACCGTTTACCCGACGAAGGTGGCGAGTTTTCGCAAAACTCTACCCTTAACCTGGTTAAAAACAGGCGCACCGGACAGCTGGGTAAAGTAAATTTGGCGTATGAGGAGCTTGAGTTTAAGGAGATAGGGCATTCCTCCTCTGAGAGTAACAACGACCCTCTCAGCTAAATCACAGTTCATTTTGAGGGGGTTTTGAATAACAGGTTCCGCCTTTATTAAATAACTAAAAAAGGGCGAGGCTATTACCCCGCCCCCTTTTTTATTCTTCTTCCGGTATTTCAGACAAGCCCTTGTCTAGCTCTTCCTGTTGCACTTGTACGATGTTTTCACTGATTAAATTTTGTAGTTTTTCCTCAATTTCCTCAAAGTTCAGTCCGTTTTCCCGCTCTCCTCGTATTAAGTTTTGGAAGAAAATATTTATTGGGGCTTCGTTGTTCATAATTATCACCTCCTTTTATTGATTTATTAGTTCCGGATTTTCATAGATATTGCCGACAACCTCCCACCACGGTCGCACAAAACCCATACTTTTTGTTGGTTGAGTATTACCAACCCACGGTTGCCAGCCAATTTTATCCCATTTTACTTCATATTTCTTTTTGTGTAATGCCAGCTCACCTTTTCTTATATACCACCCTTTCTCTCCTTCAACTATATCACCTTCATAAATCTCAATGCCATTTTCGTCGGTCAGTCCTGTGTATTGCATAAATGTTAATTTATTTTTCCATGTATCAACGTATGGTAGTTTCATTGGATATAGGATATTCACCGTGTTGAGTGCTATATCGTCTAATCCTATATCATTAATCATCAAGTGTTTTTCTTTGTTCCAAACTCTAAATTTTATTTTTCTGTCCATTTTTATCACCTCCTTTTGATATTTACGATTTACAATAAAAGGGCTAACTATTGACGCTCCAATCTATACTTCCATAGCATTTACCACACAATAAATTACCTCCACCTCTCAATTGATAGCGATAATACTTAAAATTACACTTACTACAAATTCCTGTATATTTAGCTGTTTCTTTCTTTGGTGGCATTTT
>CAYTAF010000018.1:0-10473 GCA_964435865.1 uncultured Candidatus Saccharibacteria bacterium
ACTACCTTAGAAATTTTTTTTACCGGCAAAACGCTACCCACTTCGTTATTTACCATCATGACGGATACCAAAACGGTGTTTTCCTTTATGGCAGATTCAATGTGTTCTGCTCTAATAAAACCCTGCTTGTTTGGCTTTAAATACGTTACCTGCAGGCCGTTTTTTTCTAAATATTCCAAGGTTTTTAAAACTGCCTTATGCTCAATGGCACTGCTTACTACGTGCAAATCGCTCAACTCAAACTTGTGGCGAATGGCCACTTCTTCAACCACGCCGCGGATTGCCCAATTATCCGCCTCTGTGGCCGAGCCGGTGAAATACACCTCGCTGAATTCGGCGTTTAAGAATTTCGCAAGCGTGTCCCGTGCTTCATCTACCGCTACAATGGCTTCCTGGCCCAGCTGGTGAATACTGGAAGGGTTGCCGTACTTATCCCGCAAATACGGATCCATTGATTTTTTCACATTGTCCGCTACCGGAGTGGTAGCGATATAATCAAGATATATCATAGCTTAAAGAAACGGCTGCCAGCCAGATGCTTCTCGCGACACGGGTCGGCGCCTCCGGCGAGGCCCTGCCCGGTGGCCAAGTAGAGCGGTGCTGGCATCCAAAAATTAGCTGAGTTGGTTAAAAATCTGTTTGTAGGTTTCGCGGGGCAGTTGGATTTGACCGTGCTCTTTCATCTTTTTCTGTCCTTCTTTTTGTTTTTGCAACAATTTTTTCTTACGAGAAAAATCACCGCCATAGAGACCGGCTGTTACATTCTTTTTAAGCGCCGGCAAATCTTCCCGCGCCACCACCTTGCCCTTCCCGTCCGGCATATTGGAAACAGGGGTAAGACGAACTTGAACAGCCACAGAAAATACCTGCCGCGGCAAAGTTTCTTTCAATTTGCCAGCAAGCTCATGGGCCTGATGCTCACCTTGCTTCTGAGAGACAAGCCGAGACAGGGCGGGAACTTCCTCGCCCGCCAAAAGTACTTCCATTAGATGGAGGTCCGCGGGAAAATATCCGATAATCTGATAGTCCGCTGACGCGTAGCCTTGCGTGGCAGATTTAAGCTGATCGTAAAAATTGGTTAAAAATGTATCAGCTAAGGGCACCTGGGCTTTAACTAACATATTCTGCGCGGACAGCTCGTCCAGGTTTTCTACCGCAATATCCTCATAACGAGCCTGCTCTAAAAGATTCATAACACCTCCCAAATAATCCGAGGGGGTAGTTACTTGTAAATCAATCCAGGGCTCTTGCAGCTCATAAAATTTCTCTTGCCGCAACCTGGACGGGTTAGTAATCTTAACCTCCGCGCCGCTTTCATCCAGCGCCTTATATCCCACGGTAGGCGGGGTAGAGATAATCTCAAAACCCAAACTCTCACTTAGACGCTCCTCTATAATTTGCAAGTGCAATTTTCCTAAAGCACCAACCTGAAGACCACGGCCAAATATTTCATTCTGAACAGAATGAATATAAAGCGCCGGGTCATTCAACCGTAGCTCTTCTAATCCCTTAGAAAGTGCGCTAAAGTTCTTGGCTTCCACCGGAAAAAAATCAGCAAATACTTTGGATTCCGGTACCTTAAAACCGGGAAGTGGCTCTACCTCCGAATTCTTGGCCCGCACAGTTTCTCCTACCGGCACCTCCCGCGGATCTTTTAGGCCGGTAGCCATCCACCCGACAAGATTCGTGCCGAGCTCACTCAACTCTTTTTCCAACGGAGTAAAAACGCCGAGTTTTTTGGCTGTCAATTCTTTGCCGGTATTAGCAAGTTCCATCTTTTGCCCTTCCTGTAAAGCGCCACCAAAAATACGGATGCTCACTTTGACACCCCAGTATTGATCATAAAAAGAATCAAAAATCAACGCCTTGCTGCCTGTCTCCGTATCACCCGAAGCGGGTGCCGGCAATTCGGTTACAATGGCTTCAAGCAGTTCGGGAACCCCCTCTCCCGTTTTAGCGGAAATTTGCAAAGGCTCTCGGTCTAAGCCGATTAAATTTCTCACCTGAGCGGATACCTCTTCTACGCGGGCCGTGTCCTGATCTATCTTATTCAAAACCGGTAAGACAACAAGGCCGGCTTCTTGAGCCGCTTTAAAATTGCTCAAAGTTTGAGCTTGCACGCCTTTGGTGGCGTCCACCAACAAAATAGCGCCCTCTACCGCCCGCAAAGAACGCGAAACCTCGTAGGCAAAATCCGAGTGGCCGGGCGTATCAATTAAATTCAAAAGATATTTTCCCTGCCACATTAGTGAGGCCGGCGCCAGCTTGATAGTAATACCATGTTCACGCTCCTGGGCCAGCTGATCCAGATACTGCTCTTTCATTTTGCGCTCTTCCACGGAATCGGTCAGCTCTAAAAGCCGGTCCGCCAAGGTGGACTTGCCATGATCGATGTGCGCAATAATTGTGAGATTCCGGATATTCTCTTTTGATATATTCTGCAGTTCGGAAGTCATTACTTATGGAAGCTAAAACCAAAGAATTTATCGCTGCGCAAAGATCCGATATAAGAAAATCCATCAGGGCCGGTGCTCATCCCGTCCGGATAGCCCCATTGGGGGCTGAGGTTCTTTCCATTTAAGCCAACCTGAAGCGTAGCCGGCTTTGCTCCCGGCTGTTTTTGTACTAGCAAGGAATACGTGGCAGAACTACCTGAAAGCCTAAACGGTAGTTCATACTTCAAAGTCAAAGTAGAGGTCTTGCCGGGATTAGTGAATAACCAATTACCAAAAACAGTTTTACCGCTTTCGGTAAAAATGTGAGTGCCGGTTTTCTGGTCCACCCGGAAACTATCCCGGAACGTGCTGAGCGCGTCCAAAGCTTTCCAGCCGGGCTCTTTTTCATAGTCCACCCGCGCCCAATAATCCCGAATAGTAGCCCCGCGCGCGTCTATCAATTCCGATCCTTTCGGTGTGTAAACCTTAATATAATCACGATTTTGGGAGTTGTAAAATATTTTGTCAGATGAGTTTCCGTGATGAGTGCGGGTAATCTTGAGAGTGGCGTGTACCTTCCCTTCTTCTGTTAGTTCCACCTCGTAATCCAGCTTATCTTCCATTACCTTATCCGTTTTATAGCCAGCCACATTAGAATGCACCACGCTTAGATAATCTTTTTCCGAGGATAACACGCGTCCGCCCCAACCCTGCTGGGTTATATACCTCTGTAAAGGTTTATCCCGGAACCAAAACATCGCGTGCTTGCGCTCCAGGTTCTGAATAAGCCCCTCAAACACCCGGGAAAGCTTTTCTTGTGGCAGGCCGGACAACCGATCCAACAATAAAGGCGTAAAATCAGCTAAGATCTTTTTGGGGCGGTTGACCTCGCGATCGTATTCAAACTCGGTATGCTCTTGTATTTGCGAACGGAAATTATGAGCCGTAATCCGCATATCATACTGCGGAAACTCCACAGGACCGGTAACTTCGAGAACATCCTCAATCACCGTGGGCGTGATTGCTAATACGCCATCCACCGTACCCCCTCCGGCTTTCTCGTAAAAATCAGAAGCCAATTGCGCGTTTTTGCGAAAGTCCAAAAACCAATTAGAGTCACGCATACCCCAATTTGGAGTAATCCGCTGCAGCGGCCGCGGCGGAATAATTTTTTCATGCAATTGGCCATCCAGGCGGTAAACACCCTGCACGTTTAAATCTCGTACTTTGCCTTGAAATACGTTAATTTCGGCGTACGAGCCAATGAAGCCGCCGCCGGGCCGAATTTCTGAATTATTTTGAAACAGCACCAAATATTTTTGCGGATTGTTATGCCCGAGCACCCCTAGCAAAAAATCCAAAAAGGCACTTCCTTGTTTAGCGGCCGATTCAAAAAAAGGAAGCTTTTCCTGAAACGAGTTAACTTCACTTTGCACCTCGGAAGGCAGCGCTGAGACATCCAAATCACGAATATGCGCCTTGCTTTTTTCCAGCGCCTGAGAAGCTTCCTTAAGCTGCTTCTGGATATCCTGCACAGCGGGAGTCAAGGGCTGGGACTCTTCCGGTTGTACGTTTTCCGCCAACTGAAGGTTTTGGAAACGTTCCAGTGCGCCGGCCATACTCTCTCCCAGTAGAGACACGCTTTTCCCCAGTTGTATCAAACTCTGTGCCGTGCCCACCTTATCCGAAACCAGCGGCGCGTTTTCCGCCAATGTAACAGCTAAATTGCCAAGCGAATCCACCTGAGACCCCGCCTTAAAAAACGCCTGATAAGCGGAACGGAATCCAGTTTGCGCGCTTTGGGTGTTTCTGGATTGCAAGGACTCACCCGCGCTGGAAAGATCAGTAAAGGCCTGGGATCCGAGCGCGTATAAATTATTCTTCACCTGTAAACCGTGAGAGACAAACCCGAGTGAGGGTACCAGCAAAGCTAAAAGTACCGCCGCCCCGAAATACGAAAGCTTCACCCGCAAATCCCACGGTCCGAAAAGCGGCACTTTCCAGTTGATGCGACCCTTAAAACGCCGCAACCACTGTATTGAACGATCAAAAGGATGCCGCAAAAACCCCCAAAAGCTTTGACGCCAGGGCGGGGGATCCTCACTCCAGAGGGTTAGGCGTGGCGGCTCGTAGCGGGCCTTACGCTCTTCCTGATGATTCCTTTCTAATTCCAGCTGCACCTCAAAAGGAAGCATAGTTTTACCGGCTACCAGCTGAAAGGCGTTATGTTTACGACCCTGCCGGGCGCGCCGGTTTTTTTTATAATTACGAGCGAGCTCGCCTTTCGGGCGCAAATCCAAATATTTTCCCTTGTGCGGCAAACCGCCGCCTGTTATGGCCATCATTTATATTTTACCACAAAGCGCTCAAAATCTAAATTGATATCCGTCGACTTTTTTTGTATAATACAATCCAGAAGCTAATAACTAACAGGTAAAAAATTATGGCCAACCCGCTTAAAAATATGAATATGGGGGACATGAAGCAGCTAATGCAGGAAGCTAAAAAATACGAAAAGCAAATGGAAGAGAAAATTAAAAACATTATTGAGCAAGAAAAAAAACACGGCGGCATCGTCCGCAAAGAGGAGTTTGACAAACTTCAAGAACGCGTGGAAGAGCTCGAAAACAAACTTCAATAAATTTCGCTTTTGACGAGCAATCACCCCGCCGCTGTGACCGCGGCGGGGTGATGTTTTAACTCGTTCTAGGAACTGAATGCTCGCAAAAATTTCTCGAGCTTCTTTTTTACTTGAGGATGAGAAAGTTTTTTCAGCGCCTCATTTTGAATTTGCCGGACACGCTCTCGGCTAACACCCATCTCTGCCTCGGCCTCGCTTAAGGTATACGGTAAGCTACCGTTAAGGCCGTAGCGCAAAATCAACACTTTGCGCTCCCGATCTGTAAGAACATCAAAGATTCTCTCCAACCCGTCTTTGCTCAACTCGCGCAAGGCCTGCCTGGAAACATCCGGTACGTTCTCGTCAGCAACAACATCCAGCCGGGTGCTGTCCTCATCTTCACCAATAGGACGCTCTAAGGAAGTAGCAATCGTACCGGCTGTTAGCGCGCTTTCCACGAGATCCTCGGTTTTTTGAAGATACTCAGACAACTCCGAGACGCTGAGAGGGGTTTGCCCGGCCTCTTCTCTCTCACGCTGCACCTTGTCTATAGCGCGACGCAGCTCAACAATGTGAGCCGGAAGCCGAATGGTCCGACCTTTTTCCTCTGTAGCACGGATAATAGCCTGCCGGATCCACCACGTAGCGTATGTGGAAAACTTAAAACCACGATCCGGATCAAATTTTTCCACTGCCTTCATTAACCCGGTATTCCCCTCCTGGATGCAATCCAAAAGAGAAAACCCAATGCCGGCATAACGTTTGGCTATAGAGACAACAAGTCGCAAGTTAGCCCGAGCCAACTCCTGTTTAGCTTGCTCGTCTCCGGCCTGCACCCGGCGCCCGAGCTCAACTTCCTGCTCCCTTGTTAACAGCGGTATTTTGCTGATTTCCTCCAAATAGACCTTAACCGAATCAGAATTATCGCGCTGACGCGATGCCTCGCTCTGTAAAATTGCATCTTCCATTTTTACCCCTCCTTTCCAAAGATATAGAATGTAAAGAACGCCATAATTAAACACTACTAAATTATACAGAAAAGGTAAAGTATTTCACTTGTGTCTGTTTATTCCTGAACGCTTTTCAGGTAAAATATATTATATGATTAGATTCGGTCCACATGTTTCCATTGCCGGCGGCATTGAAAACGCGCCTAAAAACGCCCAAAAAGTAGGCGCTGATATATACCAAATTTTTACCCGCTCCCCGCGCGGCGGGCCGGCCAAGTTCGGCCCCGACAACATTAAAAAACTCAAAGAGCGCAACCAAGAATACGGGTATGAGGCCTTTTATATTCACACGCCGTATTACATAAATTTGGCCTCGGAAAAAGAAAAAACTCGCCAAAATTCTATTCGCATCATCGCTGAAGAATTAGAGGCGGCGGAAAAAATGGAGGCAAAATACATAATGACCCACCTGGGCTCAGCCGGGGACTCCTCGGAAGAAAAGGCACTGGAACGCATTCGGCAGAGCGTCAAGCAAATTACACAAAAAACGAATGCCGGTAAACTGCTTTTGGAGGGCTCAGCCGGCCAAGGCAACACCATTGGCCACACCTTTGAACAACTCACCTACATCCTAAAAGACGCAGACATTGGAGGCATTTGCCTGGATACCGCGCACGTTTTTGAGGCCGGTCACGATATAAAAACAAAAGCAGGGCTGGAGAAAACCCTGCAACAATTTGACGATATTATCGGCTTAGAACAGCTAAAGCTGTGGCACTGTAATGATTCGGCTACCGAGCTGGATTCCCGCAAAGACCGCCACGAACATATCGGACACGGTTATATCGGCAAAGACGGCTTCCGGACCATCCTCAACCATCCCAAGCTACAAAATTTTGATTTCGTATTGGAAACCCCTAAGGATAGCTACACAGATGATATCCGTAACCTGAAAACACTCCGCCAGCTAACAGATTAATAAATGCCGCCGCTAAAACCACCCAAATAGGGCAATACCAACAGCCCCACTAACGAGAGGGTGACAAACACCACGAATAAAACGGTTAACACTTGTTTGGTCTTATCACTCATCTTAAGTAAAATTGCTAATGAAAAACGCTCAAGAATTGAACAATAGCACTATTTATTATAAAATAAAGACACCATGAAGTTCAAGCTTTTCTGCAAACGCTTAGCCATAGCCGGCTTATTAGCAGCAATAATCTGGACGGGGTGGCAGGTAGCGCGAGTTAGTTATCAAAAATGGCAACTAAACGCCCAAGTACAGGATCTAAAACAACAAGCTAAGGAACTGGAGCAACAAAACCGTGAACTCAAAGAGCTGGTAAACGCCTTTGACAACCCGGAATTTTTGAAACTCCAAGCCAAAGAAAAATTTAACTTGAAGCAGAAAGGGGAGGAGGTTATTGTGGTGGTCCCGCCAGAACAACAGGAAAAAGACGAACAGCAAGCAAAAAAATCGGAAAACAACCTCTGGCAAAAAGGTAACTTGTCCGATTGGTGGCAGTACTATTTTGAAAAATAGCGCCGGGCGTAGCCCCTCACTTGGCTCGCTGGATATACCAGGATAGACCTAATGTTTTTCCAAGCGGTTTTCAGCGGACCAAGTGAGGGGCCGGCGTAGCTCAGTGGCCAGAGCATTCCCCTCGTAAGGGAAAGGTCGTGGGTTCAAATCCCACCGCCGGCTACCTGGAAAAACAGCTCTTTAGCCGCTGTCGGAGAGAGTACCGATGGCGTTTTATTTTCTTTTTTAGTACACTTTGCTACAATGAAGAAAAATTTAAAAGAACTTGAAAATCGAAAACAAGAATTAATCGAGAAACTCTCAAACCCCAATATCGGCACCGAGACCGATCGCGTTAGTGATATATCGCGCGAGCTGGGACGTATTGAAAAAGAAATTGCCAAAGCCAAGCAAGCGCAAGGCAAGCACACCGGCCACGCCGTGCTGGAAATTTACGCCGGCGCCGGCGGAGTAGACGCACAAGATTGGGCCAAAATGCTACTGGAGATGTATCAGACCTGGGCCGAGCAACAAGGTTATAAAACTGAAGTTATGGATGTATCTTACGGGGAGCAAGACGGCATCAAATCCGCTACGGAACGCATTGAGGGTAAAGACGCTTACCAGCAGCTCAAGAGCGAATCCGGTGTCCACCGTTTAGTACGCCAATCCCCGTTTTCTTCCAAGGGTATCCGGCATACCTCGTTTGCTATGGTAGAGGTGCTGCCGGAGATGGAAGAATTGCATGATATTAAAATTCCGGAAAGCGACCTACGCGTAGATACCTACAGAGCTTCCGGAGCTGGTGGACAGCACGTCAACCGACGTGAATCCGCCGTGCGAGTCACTCATCTGCCCACTAAACTTAGCACCGCCAGCCAAAGCTCCCGCACACAAAACGCCAACCGAGAGGCAGCTATAAGGCACTTGAAAACAAAACTTTTAAAGCTGAAAGAGCAACAGCAAGCCGAACACCTGGAGGAACTGAAGCCCGCCGGCAGTCCGGAATGGGGCAACCAGATTCGTTCCTACGTAATGCACCCCTACAAACAGGTAAAGGACCACCGTACCGGCGTAGAAGTGAGCCAAGTAGAAGAAGTGCTTGAAGGTCACTTGAAGCCATTTCTCAACTCCGAATAAACCATCCAATCGTGATCAATTTCCAAAAGGTCTCCAAGCTATACAACCACTCCCAGCCCGCCCTCCAAAATATTGACCTCGCCATCAACCAAAAAGAATTTGTTACGCTGGTGGGGCCTTCCGGGGCGGGCAAAACTACTCTCATCAAGCTCCTCATCCGCGAGGAGCTGCCAACTCAAGGAAATATCTATGTAGGTAAACAAGAAATCGCCTCTTTGGCGCAAAAACAAATTCCATATTTACGCCGCCGTATCGGTGTAGTTTTTCAAGATTTTAAGCTGTTGCCGGAAAAAACCGCCTACGAAAACATCTCTTTTGCTATGGAAATGTCCGGATACCCCTCCAGTCAGATCCAAAAAGACATACCGCGCATGCTCAGCTTAGTGGGGCTCGGCAATCAGACACACCACTTCCCGCGCCAGCTTTCGGGTGGAGAAAAACAACGTATCGCGCTAGCACGCGCCCTGATCCACCGACCCGACATTTTAATAGCGGACGAGCCCACCGGTAACCTGGACCCGGATAACACTCAAAGTATTATCAACCTTTTGCAAAAAATTAACCAAATGGGCATTACTGTTATTCTGGCCACTCACGACCAGCAGATTCTGTCTACCCTAAAGCATCGATTTATATCCATTAAAGGCGGCCAAGTGGTGCAAGACGGTATGGATTACGTGCTATAGCACATAATAATTTCCAAATCACAAATCTCAATTTCCAAGCATGACTTCTCTTTGGCGAATTATAAAAACCGGATGCCAGGCCTTTTGGCGCCATAAATGGGTGTCCTCAGCCACCATCGGAGTTATGGCTGTGGCCTTGTTTTTAATCGGTGCTGTCTTACTTATAAGCAGTATCGGCAGCTGGACATTGAACGCTATCGAACAAAAAGTGGAAGTTTCGGCCTTTTTCGAATCCACTGCCGAACAAGAACAAATTTTATCCGTAAAGCAAGACCTGGAAGCCCGCCAAGACGTATCCCAAGTTACCTACATATCCCGCACCGATGCCCTCAATCGTTTTAAGGAACTCCACAAAAACGATCCGGACATTTTAGCCGGCCTGGAAGCTGTTGGAGAAAATCCTTTGCCCGCCTCCCTGAACGTAAAAGCAAAAAGTCCGCAGGACTTTGAGAAAATAGCCGAATTTTTACGCCAGGATCAATACCAGGAACTTATTGATACCGTTAACTTTCAGGAAAACCGCCTTATTATAGAGCGGCTTTCGACTTTAACAGATTCCATGCGCCGTGCCGGCTTGGGCGCCGGAATCGTGCTGGTTATAATCGCCATTTTAATCACCTTTAACACCATTCGTCTAACTATTTACAACGCCCGGGACGAGATAAGTGTGATGCGACTGGTGGGCTCGGGCAACTGGTTTATCCGTGGACCCTTCGTGATAGAGGGGATTCTGTATGGCTTAGTGGCCGCTCTTATTACTACCATTATCTTTTATGTCGGCCTGGCCGCCCTGGCTCCGAAAATTAACCCGTGGTTTGCCGGGCTCAACCCGACAGGTGACACCTTTCAAATTTTCCAGTTTTTCCAGGGGAATCTGCTTGAGTTCTTCTTGACACTGACTGCCATAGGCGTTTTCACCGGAGTAATTTCCTCCTTTATCGCTATTCGCCGCTTCCTGAAAATCTAGGCAATAAAATAAAAAAACTTCTTGCAAACCAAAAATATTTTGATATAATTAAATTTGACAAAATAAAAAATTAGTAGTGCCGGGTGGTGAAATGGTATCACGCGAGGTTCTGGTCCTCGTATTCCAGGTTCGAGTCCTGGCCCGGCAGCA